>NZ_JBHXFE010000030.1:79086-108622 GCF_042722475.1 Streptomyces sp. NPDC127092 | reverse complement strand
GGGATTTCCCGGGGGCCCGCGGCGTCGGAGCGGGGTGGCTCAGCTCCAGCTGGCGTGCAGCGGCTTGCCCTCCGCGTAACCGGCGGCGGACTGGATGCCGACGACGGCGCGCTCCTCGAACTCGGCGAGGTTGCTCGCACCGGCGTAGGTGCAGGAGGAGCGGACACCGGCGATGATCGAGTCGATCAGGTCCTCGACGCCCGGACGCTGCGGGTCGAGGAACATGCGCGAGGTGGAGATGCCCTCCTCGAACAGCGCCTTGCGGGCGCGGTCGTAGGCGGACTCGTCGCTGGTGCGGTTCTTCACGGCACGGGCGGAGGCCATGCCGAACGACTCCTTGTAGGCGCGGCCCTGGGCGTCGTGCTGGAGGTCGCCCGGGGACTCGTACGTACCGGCGAACCAGGAGCCGATCATGACGTTGGACGCGCCGGCGGCGAGCGCCATGGCGACGTCACGCGGGTGACGGACACCGCCGTCGGCCCACACGTGCTTGCCGTACTTCTTCGCCTCGGCGGCGCACTCCAGGACGGCGGAGAACTGCGGGCGGCCCACGCCGGTCATCATGCGGGTGGTGCACATGGCGCCGGGGCCCACACCGACCTTGATGATGTCCGCGCCGGCCTCGATGAGGTCCTTGACGCCCTCGGCGGCGACGATGTTGCCGGCGACGATCGGGACCTGCGGGTCGAGGGCACGCACGGCCTTGATCGCGTTGATCATCGACTCCTGGTGGCCGTGCGCGGTGTCGATGACGAGCGTGTCCACGCCCGCGTCGAGGAGCTGCTTGGCCTTGCCGACGAAGTCGCCGTTGATGCCGACGGCGGCCGCGATGCGCAGCCTGCCGTTCGCGTCGACGGCCGGGGTGTAGAGGGTCGCGCGCAGGGCGCCGCGGCGGGTGAGGATGCCGACCAGCTTGCCGTCGGCGTCGACGGCCGGGGCGTAGCGGCGGTTGGCGGCGTCGAGGGTGTGGAAGGCCTCGCGCGGCTCGATGTCGGCGTCGAGGAGCAGCAGGTCCTTGGACATGACCTCGGACAGCTGGGTGAAGCGGTCCACGCCGGAGAGGTCGGCGTCGGTGACGACACCGACCGGGCGGCGGTGCTCGTCGACGACGACTCCGGCCTCGTGCGCACGCTTCGGCAGCAGCGAGAGCGCGTCGGCGACGGTCTGGTGCGGCTCCAGGACGATCGGGGTGTCGAGGACCAGGTGGCGGGACTTGACCCAGCCGATGACGTCGGTGACGACGTCGATCGGGATGTCCTGCGGGATGACGACCAGGCCGCCGCGGCGGGCGACGGTCTCGGCCATGCGGCGGCCGGCGATGGCGGTCATGTTGGCCACGACCAGCGGGATCGTCGTACCGGTTCCGTCCGGCGAGGAGAGGTCCACGCCCTGGCGGGAACCGACGGCCGAGCGGCTCGGCACCATGAACACATCGTCGTACGTGAGGTCGTACGGCGGCTTGACGTCATTGAGGAAACGCACGTGCTGACATCCCAGTCGTTCGGATCGGCCCCTAGGCATTTCAGCCAGGGGAAAAAGCACGTAGTTCATTGTCCCACGCCGGGGGGCGCGGGCGGTGCGGGCGAATCGTCCGAGCCTGGTGCGGTGGCGCCTGTCCGATCCTCCAAATCGGCGGGGTCGCCGCCGAGCGAGAGGAGGACCACGAGGCCGGCGGCGCTGGCCCGGGCCGCCGCGGAGAACACCTCCTGGGCGATGGACCACTCGTCGGGCTCGGCCTCGGCATAAGCCTGCCAGTGGGTGACCACGATCGCCATGGGTTCGCGCATATCGGCGAGGCAGTCGGCGAGCGCGTCCCAGTTGCGGCCGAACCAGACCGGCAGCGGCAGGGTGCGCACACAGCGGTTGATGAAGGCCGTCTTGTCGGTGACCCCGTGCAGGTCGAGGACGACGGCGTCATCGATCCTCATCGGTGACCACCTCCCGGAAGCTCTGGTAGTGGTCGTCCGTGTAGTACGTCTCCCCGCGCTGCCCGGTGACGATGCGCCGGGCGCCGCGGTCGCGTTCGCCCGGGGTCCTGACCGTGTACTCGTGGTAGTAGCCGCGCCCGCGCTGGGGCAGGAGGCGTTCGAAGTTCGAGAACACGGCGCCGTCCCTGGCGTACGGGAAGGGTCCGCCGCTCCTGATGAGGGCGAGGGTCCGCCGGGCCTCGCGCGGCAGCTCCGCCTCGCGGACGGTGGGGAGGCCGGAGGCGGAGGTGGGGGTGGCTGCCGGGGCGACGCCCGCGGTACGGGAGGGGGCGGTGGTACGGGACGGGGCGGTGTCCCTCGCGCCCGCGCCCGCACCGTCGCGGGAGCAGCCCGTGAGTCCGGTGAGTCCCGTGAGGAGCAGCGCGAGCCCGGCCAGGAGGGCGAGCCCGAGCCGGGCGCATCGCAGGATCATGGGCCCGATGCTGCCATCGCCGGGGCCCGGCCCGGCGTAGGGGCGCGCCCACCGGTCGGCGGGTGGGCGCGGTCAGGGTCCGGCGGGGTCAGGGCCCCCGGCGTCGCCGTCAGGGCCCGCCCGGCGGGGCCGGGTCCGGTGGCGCCGTCAGATGCCGTCGGGGTCCGCGCGGTCGAGCGCGGGGCGCGGGCCCGGGCTGAACTCGGTGAGCAGGTAGTCGGCCGCGGACCGGTCGGTCACCAGGCTGGTGACGAGACCGGAGCGGAGCACCGCGCCGATCGCCGCCGCCTTGCGCTGGCCGCCCGCGATGGCGACGACCTCGGGGATCCGGCGCAGCCGGTCCGCCTCGACGGTGATGCAGCGCTCGCCGAGGTCCCGGCCGACTCGCCGGCCCTCCGTGTCGAAGAGGTGCGCAGACATCTCGGCGGCGACGCCGAGCGAGGCGTAGTGGGCGCGCTCGGCGTCGGAGAGCATGTCGTGGACGGTCGAGATGCCCGGCTCCCAGGAGCCGATGGAGACGCAGGCGACGGTGACCTTGTCGAAGTACTCGAAGGCCCGGGCGATGCCGGTCTGGCTGCGCAGGGCGTTGGCGGTCGCCGCGTCGGGCAGGAGCATCGGCGCGTAGATGGGGTGGGCCTCGCCGCCGGAGACCTGGGCGGCGCGCCGGACCGCCTCCACCGAGCCGCGTTCGGCCGTGCCCGCGTCGTACACGCCGGTGAGCTGGACGACGGTGCAGGGCGGGAGCCGGTCGAGGGCCGCGGCCATGTGGATGGTGGAGCGGCCCCAGGCGAGGCCGAGGACGTCGCCCTCGGTGACCAGCTCGCCGAGCAGGTCGGCGGCGACCTCGCCGAGGTTCTCCGGGTCGGGCGACTCGTCCTCGCCCTCGGCCGGCGACTCGACGACGACGGCGTGGCGCAGCCCGTAGCGGGCGCGCAGGGCGTCGGAGCGCTCGGCATCCAGTTCGGCCGGCACGCGGATCTCGATGCGCACGAGGTCGCGCTCCAGGGCGGTCTCCAGGACCCGGGCCACCTTGAAGCGGCTCACGCCGAACTCCTCGGCGATCTGGATCTTCGACTTGCCCTCGAGGTAGAAGCGGCGCGCCATGGCCGCCGCTTGCACGAGTTCCGCGGGTCCCATGCGCAGGGCCGACCGTCCCGCCGACATACCCGCCACCGCGATCTCCTCACTGCTGTTCACGTACGGCTGCTCGCGTGCCCCCGGCGCGCTTCGTTGCTGCGCCGCGGTCGCCGCTTCTGGTGCTGCTCTTCAAGCTTGCGTTCACACTCTGGACTCACCGTTCATCCTGTCAGATCCGGCGGGTCCTGAGCGGCCGTGTCGGCGGCCCGACGGACCGCGTTCACGTACCGGTGGGTCAGCGGAGGCTCAGTGGCCACATGCCCACGCCGCCGAGGCGGTCGCGGACTCGGCCCTGGCCCGCAGGGAGCGGACGGCGTCGGCCGGGTCGGCGGCGCCGTAGACGGCGGAACCGGCCACGAAGACGTCGGCGCCGGCCTCGGCGCATCGCTCGATGGTGGACTCGGAGACGCCGCCGTCGACCTGGAGCCAGAGCTCCAGGCCGTGCTTGGAGATCAGCTCACGGGTGCGGCGGATCTTCGGCAGCATGATGTCGAGGAAGGCCTGGCCGCCGAAGCCGGGCTCGACGGTCATGATCAGGAGCATGTCGAGCTCCGGCAGCAGGTCCTCGAAGGGCTCGATGGGCGTGGCCGGCTTGAGCGCCATGGACGCGCGGGCGCCCTTCGCGCGGATCTCCCGGGCGAGGCGCACCGGCGCGGCCGCCGCCTCCACGTGGAAGGTGACGGAGCCGGCGCCGGCCTCCACGTACTGCGGGGCCCAGCGGTCCGGGTCCTCGATCATCAGGTGGCAGTCGAGCGGGGTGTCCGTGGCCCGGCTGAGCGACTCGACGATCGGCACGCCCAGCGTCAGGTTGGGCACGAAGTGGTTGTCCATCACGTCGACGTGCAGCCAGTCGGCGCCGTCGACCGCCTTCGCCTCCTCGGCGAGCCGGGCGAAGTCCGCGGACAGGATGCTGGGATTGATCTGCGCCATGTGCCAAGCCTGCCATGTTCTTGAGGACTTCTTTGCCGCGAAGCGGTGTGGATCGTGCGGGGGCCGCATCACGCGGAGGACGTAATGGTACAGACCAGCAGATTCCGCCGGTAGGGGCCGGCGGAACGGCTGTCATGCGTCCGCGGACTCCGGACCGTCGACGGGCGTCGTGACGGCGACTCGCACCGCACCGGTGGCCGAGACCACGACCTGCGCGACCGTGTGCTCCTCGGGGTGGCCGGCGACGACACCCGGGTGGCCCTCGGACGTCGGCATGGGGCGGACGCGCCATCCCGCGCCCTCGAAGTACGCCCGCGCGCGTGCCACAGCCGGCGCGCGCTCCTCCTCCGGCAGCACCTGGGTCGACCAGGTGTGGTGCACCGCGGTCCCGGACGCGCCCCGCACCCTGCTGAGGCCCTCCCCGGGCCCCGTGGGCGCCGATGCCGCCCGCAGCGCGTCGTAGATCCGGCTGGAGTGGCCGAGGGCCCGGCGCGCGGCGGGGTCGTCGGCGTCCTGGGACTCGAACGCGGCGGGATCGGCGGAGGAGGAGGCCTTGCCGGGCGGGAGGAAGCAGGGGGACCTCACCTTCAGGGTGGCGATGCCCTCGCCCTTGGCCCTGTCCAGGACCCCGGTGATGCCTTCCATCCAGAAGTCATCGGGCTCCGTGCGCATGCTGACCCACGGGAAGGGGCCGGACATGTCCTTCTCGTCCGACGAGTTGTACTTGTAGCCCTGCTTCAGCCAGGCATCCCGCGCCTGCAGCACGAGGTTCCTGGCCTCGGACCCCGGAACACCGGTGAGCTTGTAGAAGAGGGTGACCTGCCGCCGGTCGTCCGGGCCGTGGTCGTCCCGGGCGATGCAGGGGCCGACGGTCTCGGGGCCGGTACGCTCCAGAGTCGGCTTGGGCGACATGGCGTCCACCGCCTGGTGGATGATCTGCTCCGCCCGGTCGATCGCTTGCTGCTCGTTCATGGTGATCTGCTTCGCCGTTTCTCCGCCGTCTTCCTGTGCCCCGCACGCTGTCACCGTGACCGTCAGAGCCAGCAGTGCAGCAGCCGGGATTGCTTTCCGCAGGTTCACGGCTGTCCTCCGGTAACGATGTTGGCCAGGCTTCTGATGGGTTTGTTGTCCCAGTACTGGGAGTGCGCGGGCATCATCTCCCAGTCGTGCACGAGCGGGAGCTTCCCGTTCGGTACCTCGAAGACCTGGCCCCCGAAGTCCTCCGAGGTCGGGTCGGTGCCGTGCACGATCTCGTCGCCGTCGAAGAAGGTGTCCCAGTACGCCTTCGGGCTGAGCGGGTCTCTGGCGACGGGCGGGGCGAGGTTGATGAGGTCGTTCTGGGCTGTGGCCGCGAAGACACGGTCCGGCGGGATGTTCAGGTCCTTGGCGTGGTCCACTCCCACACCCGGGCTGCCGACCATGATCGCGTTGTCGACCGGCAGATCGATGTGCATCTCCATCGTCTCGCCCACCACCAGGGAGCCGTAGCTGTGACCCAGAAGCGTCTGGTTCACGCCGTTCTCGCGGTGATTGGCTACCTCGATCCCGTCGATGAAGTCGCCGAGCGGCTCCTTCGCGTTGTCGGCCCACTTGGTCTCCGTGGCATCGGTCATGATCCCCTGCGGGGCGTCGTAGCCGAGCCACACGATCGAGGCCGTCTTCCGCGAGCCATCGGTGGCCTCGGCCTGCGCCTGGAGAAGCTGGGCCCTGGTGAGGTCCCCGTCGATCGACTCGAGCTTGGCGAACGTCCCGGGCACGTACGTGACCACGTTGTCGGCGGTGTCCGGATTGCCGATGGAGACGATGGCGCGACCCATGCCGTTGCCGTCGAAGCCGAGCAGATAGGGGCGGGTGCTCTCGCTCGTGTAGCTGTCGAAGCGGGACTGGATGTCGTCCATGCCCTTGTAGCCGTTCTCCAGCTGCTTCCGCTTCTCCTCCCACTCCTTCCACTCGTCCGTCGGGACCATCGCGCCCTTGACCTCGCGGCCCGTGATGGGGCTGATGTAGGGCCGGTAGTGTTCGGGCTCCTTCTTGAGCCAGGCGTCGTACTCCAGCTGCTTGGCGGCCCGCTGTTCCGCGAGCACCGTGCGGTTCGCCTCGTCGCGCACGGTCGAGGGGAGGCCGTCGAGGCTTCCGATGCTCGCGGGGTGCATGGAGACGTAGGCCTCGCGCTGCTCCTCCGTGAGGCCGTTCCACCAGTCGGCGTTGTCGTAGGCGAAGTCGTTCTTGGGCGGCGGCTTGATCGAGCCGAGGTAGGCGTCGGCCGCCCCGCGTACGCCTCCCGTGTCCGAGGTGACGTCCGTCCAGTCCCGGTCCGACACGGTCAGGTCGTCATCGGCCTTGAGGGCCCGTATCTTCGGCTCCCACTTCGTGTCGGCGTCCGTGGCCTCCTTGAGCGCGTCGGCGATCCGGTCCGCGTACCCCATCGCCTTGCCGTAGTTCGGGTTCGGGTGGATGTTCGCCGCCTGACGCTCCAGGGCGTCGGAGGTCGCGTCGCCGCCGGGGCTGCCGGTCACCGTGCCGCCCTCGGTGTCCTTCTCCTCCCCCGGCTTCCGGCCCGCCGGATAGCTCACCGAGCCGTTCTCGTTCACCGTGCAGCCGTCCGCCTGGGCGTCCGCGACCGCCGCGTCGAGCTTCCGCTTGGCGGCCGCCATGTCGTAGGCGAACCCGTTGAGGGCCGTGCTGATCACATGGCATTCGGTGACGGTGTAGTGCAAGTTCTTCGCCAGCGCCTGGAGTTGCTTCTGCGCCGCGTCCGCCGACTCGCCCGACAACGACTTGCGCATGCCGGTGGCGACGGTGTTCTCGATGTGGTTCTTGGCCTCCTGGGCCGTGTTGCCCAAGGCCCGGTATCCGTCGGCGGCGCCCTCGAACTCGGTGGGCTTGAAGGCCTTGAGGGTGGCGTAGTCCATCCCCCCGGTCACCTGCCCTTCGACTGGCCGCCGACGGCGTCCGTGTCCGCGTACGTGCGGTTCAGCCGGTCCATCTCGCCCTTCACCGCGTCATCGGTGGTCAGCACGTCGTGGCCGACCTGCTGGAGGATGCCCTGGAGCGAGCCGCACCGCTTCCCGACGTTCTCGGCGTACTTCTTCCAGGAGTCGTAGACGTCCTTCTGCGCGGCCGCGGTCAGACAGCCCGTGGTCGCGCCGAGCCCCGCCTGACCGTCCTCCAGTTTGGTCAGCGCGGTGCCGATGCTCCCGCGAACGGAGCCCACCCCTTCGCCGGCCGTGGTCCATGCCTTCTTGCTGGACTTCAGGCCGCGGGTCACGGCGCTCGGCCCGGCGTCGGGCTCGGCCGGCACGTGGTTGAGCTGCATCGCCGCGGGCGGGCCACCGGCCCTCTCGGCCTTGATCTGTTCCCACTCGTCCCACGCCACGTACAGCCCCCGTTTCACCCGTGTGGATCTTCAGCCGGGAACAGTACATCGCACCCGCAACGCAGAACTCATGAGTACCCCTACTCATGTTGGCGCGCACGGGCGCTGACGTCGGCCGTCAGCCCCTCAGGCCGTACGGCGGATCAGTGCCAGGTACATCGCGTCCGTGCCGTGCAGGTGCGGCCACAGCTGGACGTCGGGGCCGTCGCCGAGCTCCGGGACGCCGGGGAACAGCGGCCGGGCGTCGACGAGCTCGGCGCCGCCGACCTTCTTCAGCACGTCGTCCACGACGACCCGCGTCTCGGCGAGGTGCGGCGAGCAGGTCGCGTACCCGACCACTCCCCCGACGCGCACGGCCCGCAGCGCCTCGGTGAGCAGCCCGCGCTGGAGCGGGGCGAAGCCGTCGAGGTCGGAGGGGCGGCGGCGCCAGCGGGCCTCGGGGCGGCGGCGCAGCGCGCCGAGCCCAGAGCAGGGCACGTCCATCAGGACCCGGTCGAAGGAGCCCTCGCCCCACGGCGGACGGGTGCCGTCGGCGGCGATGACCTGGTACGGGCCGGGGTTGCCGGCCAGCGCGCGCTCGACCAGGCGGGCGCGGTGCGGCTGCTTCTCGGAGGCCAGCAGGGCGGCGCCGCGCTCCGCGGCCAGGGCGCCGAGCAGGGCCGCCTTGCCGCCGGGGCCCGCGCAGCCGTCGAGCCAGCGGGCGTCGGGGCCGTCGAGGGGCGCGTTGGCGAGGGCGATCGCGACGAGCTGGCTGCCCTCGTCCTGGACACCGGCCCGGCCCTCGCGCACGGCCTCGATCGCGCCGGGCTCACCGCCCTCGGAGAGCCGCAGCGCGTACGGCGACCAGCGCCCGGGCTCGGTCTCGGCCGCGGCGGCCAGCTCCTCGGTGGTGGCCCGGCCGGGCCGGGCGACCAGGGTGACCTCGGGCCGCTCGTTGTCGGCCTCCAGCAGGCTCTCGATCCCGGCACGGCCGCCGCCGAGGGCGTCCCAGAGCGCGGACACGACCCAGCGCGGGTGCGAGTGGACGACGGCGAGGTGGTCCTCGGCGTCCTCCTCGTACGGCGGCGCGACCCGGGCCACCCAGGTGTCGAAGTCGTCCTGCGCGATCTTGCGCAGCACGGCGTTGACGAACTTGGCCCGCCCGTCGCCGAGCACCACGCGGGCCAGCTCGACGGTCGCGGACACGGCGGCGTGGCTCGGGATCCGGGTCCCGAGCAGCTGGTGCGCGCCGAGCGACAGCACGTCGAGCACCGGCGGGTCGACCTCGCGCAGCGGCCGGTCGACACAGGCCGCGATGATCGCGTCGTAGGTGCCCTGCCGCCGCAGCGTCCCGTACACCAGCTCGGTGGCCAGCGCCGCGTCCCGCCCGTCGAAGCCCTCGTTCTTCTCGCGTGCCTTCTTCAGCAGCGGCGGCAGCACGAGGTTCGCGTACGCGTCCCGCTCGTCCACGGCCCGCAGCACCTCGAAGGCGAGGATCCGCACGGGATCCTTCTTGGGCCGCCGGTGCGGCCGGGGGGCCTTGGAGGACGTGGGGGTGCGGCGACGTGCCTGCTCGCTCAAAGGTGCTCCGCGTGAGAATGAATCGATGAGATGAGGGGTCCGCCGGACGCGCAGGCCCGGCACCACTCAGCGTAACGCCCGGGGGCGGCCGGGGCGGGCCGGGCGAGCCGCAGGCGAAGGCCCAGGCCCCGCCCTAGCGGTGGGGGAAGTGCCCCCGCCGGACGGCCCAGGCCTCGGCGGCGATCAGACAGGACACGGGTTCCGTGCCCCCGCCGTCCGCCTCGAAGGCGACGAGCACCGGCGGCTCCTGGCCGACGGCGCGGGCCACCTCCGCACGCTCCTCGGGCGTCGGGAGCCGGAACTCCGGGTCCGAGAAGGACATCGGACACCGGCCGTAGAGCGGGTCCGTGAGAACGACCTCGAGTCCGTGGTGGTACGTGAGGTCGTGGCCGGCGGCCAGCGTCAGCCGGCCGCCGTCGTGGCCGAGGACCGTCCAGTCCCACCAGGATCCTTCAGGTATCGGGAGCAGCACCCTCAGGCGCCGACGCGCTCTCCGGGGGCGATCCGCACGCCGCGGGCCCAGTCCGCCGCCTTCATCGGCTTCTTGCCCTGGGGCTGGACCCAGAGCAGTTCCACCGCGTGCGAGCCGGTGCCGGCGTACACGTTGTTCTTGCCGACGGCGAGCTCGCCGGGGGCCAGGTCCGTGCGGTCGGGCACGAGGGCGACCTGGATGAGCTTGAGGCGTTCGCCGCGGAAGAGGGTCCAGGCGCCGGGCGCCGGGGTGCAGCCGCGGACGACCCGGTCGACCCGGAGCGCGGGGGCGGCGAAGTCGACGTGGGCGTCCTCGACCTGGATCTTGGGGGCGAGCGTGATGCCCTCGGCGGGCTGCGGCACCGCCTTCAGGGTGCCGTCCTCGATGCCGTCCATCGTCGCGGCGAGCAGCCCCGCACCGGCGAAGGCCAGCCGGGTGAGCAGGTCGCCGCTGGTGTCGGTGGGCCGCACGTCCTCGGTGACGACGCCGTACACGGGACCGGAGTCCAGGCCCTCCTCGATCTGGAAGGTGGACGCGCCCGTCACCTGGTCCCCCGCCATCAGCGCGTGCTGCACCGGCGCGGCGCCGCGCCACGCGGGCAGCAGCGAGAAGTGCAGGTTGACCCAGCCATGGGCCGGGATGTCGAGCGCGACGCGGGGCAGCAGCGCGCCGTACGCGACGACCGGGCAGCAGTCGGGCGCGATCTCGCGGAGCCGCGCGAGGAACGCCTCGTCGCGCGGCCGCTCCGGCTTGAGGACCTCGATCCCGGCCTCCTCCGCGCGCTCGGCGACGGGGCTCGCGACGAGCCGCCGGCCACGGCCCGCGGGCGCGTCGGGCCGGGTGACGACGGCGGCCACCTCGTGCCGCCCGGAGGCGAGCAGGGCGTCCAGGGCGGGTACGGCGACCTCGGGGGTGCCTGCGAAGACGAGCTTCACGCGGGAAAACCTCGCATCTCGGGGCGACGGGGTTTCCTCCCTGCTCGGGCGGAGCCGAGAGCTGGAGGGAGGGCAGCGCACCAGTCTAAGGGCCGTCAGGTCAGGGGGCGTACGGAAGGAAGAGCGCCCTGCGCATATGCGTGTACGCCCCCGCAGCGTGACCCAACCCCGGGTGGCGCGTTGGTCAAAGGAGATTGACCGAATCGGGTCGCCCTTCCCCCAGCGGCCCGCCCCTTTCACGCCGGTTCGAGAGGCTCATCCATGGCCGACCACGCAACCCACGACGCCCAGGCCCGGGCAAGTCTGCACCTGCTCGTGCGGGACATCGAGCGGGTCCGGCGGCAGGTGGACGCACTGCGCACGCTCACGGCCCAGCTGGGCAATGTCTACCGTCCGCGCCGCACCGCTCCTTCGACGGGCTTCGTCGTCTACGGACGCGCTCCCGCCCCGACCGTACGGCTCGCCCAGGAGCTGCGGGACAGCGTCGAGACCCTGGTGACGGCGGCGGTGGACTTCGACCGCTCGCTCGGGTTCTCCTGGGACGCGGTGGGCTCCGCGCTCGGAGTCACCAAGCAGGCGGTCCACCGCCGTTACGGCTCGCGCCGCGCCCCGCAGGCGGGCGTCGCCCTGGAGCAGGAGCGTGCGGCGGAGCCGGGCGCCGCCACCCGCACCATTCCGGTGGTCCCGCCCGCCCGCAGCATGCCGCCGCAGCCGACGTCGGGCAGCCAGACGCTGCGCGAGGAGCAGCGCCCGTCGGTCTTCCCGGCCCCGCGCAACGGCTGACGCCCGCCCTCGGCCCGCAGGCGCCGACACCTGCCCCTTGACCCTCGCAATGGCCGGCGCCTGCCCCCGGCGCCACGACGAACCGGACACGGCGGCAGCGCGGGACCGCGACAGCACGGGAGCAGCGCAGCGCCGGGCCACGGCAGCGCGGGACGCGGCGGCACGGGAGCACCGGATCGCGGCAGCACGGGACGCGGCGGCACTGGAGCACGGCAGCACCGGACCGCGGCAGCACCGGGCCGCAGCAGCACGGGACCAGCGCAGCGCCGGGCCCCGGCAGCCCCCGCCGGGCACGACAGCGCCGGGCACCGGCCACGGCAGCGCCGGCCAGTGGGCACGACAACGCGTGGCACCGGGCACGACAGCGCCGGGCGCGACAAGACCACGCCAGCGCCGCGCCACGCCACGCCGCGCCGCGAACGGGCCGCCCGCCACCCAGCGGGCGGCCCTTCGCGTGCCCGCCCGCGTCCGCCGATGTTCAGCCGATGTCCGGCGGGTCCACCCGCACCCGCACCGGCTCGCCGCCGCCCCGCGCCAGCCGCGAGGCCTGCGCCCGCTTCAGGGCGGTGGCCAGCGCGGCCCCGCTGCCCGGGGGAACGCGGATCAGCGCGCGGTCCCACTGCTCGCCCGGCGGGGTGTCGCCGGGACGGCGGGGGCCGCCGGGCCGGGTCACGGGCAGCGGCACGGGCCCCAGGATCTCCGCGTCCGGCGGCAGTTCGGCAGCGGCCAGGAAGGCCGCGAGGGCGTCCGGCGGCGCGGACACCGCCGCCATGCGCGAGACGGGCGGGAAGCCCAGCTCGGCCCGCTCGGCCAGCTCCCGCTGGGCGTGCCCGACGGGGTCCCAGCGCACCAGAGCCTGCACGGGCCGCAGCGTCGGCTCGGCGACGACGACCACCGTGCCGCCCTCGCCCTGGCCGCGGACCAGCGAGGCGGCGTCGATCCAGCGGCGCAGGGCCTCCTCGCCGGCCCGCAGGTCGGGGCGGCCGAGCATGGCCCAGCCGTCGAGGAGCAGCGCGGCCGCGTAACCGCCCTCGGCGACCGGCTCGGCGCCCGGGGTGCTCACCACGAGCGCGGGCCGGCCCGGCACCCGGTCCAGGACGTGGTCGCGTCCGGAGGTGCGTACGGGCACGGCCGGGAAGGCCCGGCCCAGTTCCTCCGCCGTGCGCCGGGCGCCGACCACCTGGGCGCGCAGGCGGGTGGAGCCGCAGGCCACGCAGTGCCAGTCGGGGGCGCCGCGCCCGCACCAGCCGCAGTGCAGTTCCTGCTGCTCGGGTGCCTCCAGCGGGCCGGAGCAGTGCCGGCAGCGGGCGGGCGTGCGGCAGCGCTCGCAGGCGAGCCGCGGCACGTAGCCCCGGCGGGGCACCTGCACGAGCACCGGGCCGGTCTTCAGGCCTTCCCGCACCACCTGCCAGGCGAGGGTGGGCAGCCGGGCGGCGCGGGCGGCCTCGTCGCGGGCGAGGTCGGTGTCGCCGACGGTCCGCACGAGCGGCGCGGCGGTCCGCACCTGGTCGCGTCCGGCGACGAGCGGCTGCGCCCAGCCGGAACCGACGAGCTGGGCGGCCTCGACGGTGCAGCTGGTGGAGCCGAGCAGGAAGGCGCAGCGGTCGTGGGCGGCGCGCAGCAGCAGGACGTCGCGGGCGTGCGGCTGGGGGGCGTGCGGTTCGCTGTGGCTGGTGTCGCCGTCGTCCCAGATGACGGCGAGCCCGAGGTCCCGTACGGGCGCGAACATCGCCGCCCGGGTGCCGACGACCGCCCGGACGGCGCCGCGCCGCACGGCGAGCCACTGCGCGTACCGCTTCTCGGGCCCGGCCTCGGCGGTGAGCAGCGCGTGCCGCCCCTCGCCGAGCAGTCCGGTCAGGGCGGCGTCGACCCGGCCGGCTGCCCGCCCGTCGGGTACGACGACGAGGGCGCCGCGCCCGGAGGCGAGGGTCGCGGCGACGGCGCGGGCGATCTCCTCGGCCCAGTACGGCCCGGGCAGCGCGTTCCACACCGCCCGCGGCACGCCGCCGCGGGCCAGCGACTCCAGGAACGCCGCGCCCCGCTCGTACCGCGCCCAGCTGCCCGCGGCGGGGGCGGCCGGTGGGGGCAGCGGCTCGGGCGAGGGCCTGCGTTCGGCGCTCGCGTTGCGCGGCGGGACGGCGAGCTGGAGCACGTCGGCGAGGCTGCCGGCGTACCGGTCGGCGACGGCCCGGGCAAGCCCGAGCAGCTCGGGGCCGAGCACGGGCTCGGGCGAGACGACGTCGGCGAGCGCGGCGAGGGGCCCGGAGTAGTCCGACTCGGCCCGCCGCTCCACCAGGAACCCGTCGATGAGCCGCCCGCCCTCGCGCCGCCCGCCCCGCACCTGGTGCGCCCCGGCGCCGAAGCGCACCCGCACCCGGACGCCGGGCTGCGCGGCGGCGTCCAGTTCCTCGGGCACGGCGTAGTCGAAGAACTGGTCGAGGTGGAGCACTCCCTTGTTCACCACGACCCGTGCGACCGGCAGCTCCTTGGCGAGCGCGGCCCCGCGCCAGGTCCGCGGCTTGGCCCGCGGCACCTTCGCCTTGCGCACGGTCTCCCGGATGAGCGCGAGCTGCTCGGGCTCCTCCGGCCCCTCGTGCCCCCCGGCCTTCTCGTTCTCGCTGCTCACAGCCCCATACCTACCAGACGGCACCGACAGCGGCTCCGGCACGCCGAAGGCCCGGCACCCCAAGGGGTTCCGGGCCTTCGGGTGGCTCCTGGTGTTTACAGGCCCGCGGCGGCCTTCAGGGCGTCCACGCGGTCCGTGCGCTCCCAGGTGAAGTCCGGCAGCTCGCGGCCGAAGTGGCCGTAGGCGGCGGTCTGGGAGTAGATCGGGCGGAGCAGGTCGAGGTCGCGGATGATCGCGGCCGGGCGGAGGTCGAAGACCTCGGCGATGGCGTTCTCGATCTTCTCGGTCTCGATGGTGTTGGTGCCGAAGGTCTCGACGAAGAGGCCGACGGGCTCGGCCTTGCCGATGGCGTAGGCGACCTGGACCTCGCAGCGGGAGGCGAGGCCCGCGGCGACGACGTTCTTGGCCACCCAGCGCATGGCGTAGGCGGCCGAGCGGTCGACCTTGGACGGGTCCTTGCCGGAGAAGGCACCGCCGCCGTGGCGGGCCATGCCGCCGTAGGTGTCGATGATGATCTTGCGGCCGGTGAGGCCGGCGTCGCCCATCGGGCCGCCGATCTCGAAGCGCCCGGTCGGGTTCACGAGCAGGCGGTAGCCGTCGGTGTCGAGCTTGATGCCGTCCTCGACGAGCTGCTTCAGGACGTGCTCGACGACGAACTCGCGGATGTCGGGCGCGAGCAGCGACTCCAGGTCGATGTCGGAGGCGTGCTGCGAGGAGACGACCACGGTGTCGAGGCGGACGGCCTTGTCGCCGTCGTACTCGATGGTGACCTGGGTCTTGCCGTCGGGGCGCAGGTACGGGATGGTCCCGTTCTTGCGGACCTCGGTGAGGCGGCGGGAGAGCCGGTGCGCGAGGTGGATCGGGAGCGGCATGAGCTCGGGGGTCTCGTCCGACGCGTAGCCGAACATCAGGCCCTGGTCGCCGGCGCCCTGCTTGTCGAGCTCGTCCTCGTCGCCCTCGACGCGGGACTCGTACGCCGTGTCGACGCCCTGCGCGATGTCCGGGGACTGCGACCCGATGGAGACCGAGACGCCGCAGGACGCGCCGTCGAAGCCCTTCTTCGAGGAGTCGTACCCGATGTCGAGGATCTTGTTGCGGACGAGGGTCGGGATGTCGGCCCAGGCCTTGGTGGTGACCTCACCGGCGACGTGCACGAGGCCGGTCGTGATCAGCGTCTCGACGGCGACGCGGGAGGTGGGGTCCTCCTTGAGCAGCGCGTCGAGGATGGTGTCGCTGATCTGGTCAGCGATCTTGTCGGGGTGACCCTCGGTCACGGACTCCGAGGTGAACAGACGACGGGACACAACGCTCCCTGGGGTTGCAGCGGCTGCTGGCTACTCGTTTACGGACCGGCAGGGGGCTGCGCCCCGCGACGTTCCGAGAACAGTCTATCGGGCACGGTCGGGCATGTGGCCAGGTCCCTTGCCGCGCGATTGCGTGATCTGTGCGGTGATCGGCGCCCCGAGCTGGCCTTTTGTCCGGATTTATGGAACTTCTCGCGGCCGCGGGGACGCAGTCCTGGCGTATGGCGAAGTTCGCTCGGAATTCACCCGGAGAGGGGGCGCAGCCGGGGCAGGACCAGGTCCCACACCGTCTCCGCCAGCGCTTCCTTCGGCCCGTACGGCACGGGGGTCTCGGCGCCGTCCGCGGCCAGGACCACGGCCTCGTTCTCCTCCGAGCCGAAGGTCTTGCGCTCGCCCACCTCGTTGACGACGAGCAGGTCGCAGCCCTTGCGCCGGAGCTTCTGGCGGCCGTTGGCGAGGACGTCGTCGGTCTCCGCGGCGAAGCCGACGACGACCTGGCCGGGCAGGGCGCGGTCGGCGGAGATCTCCGCGAGGATGTCCGGATTGCGCACCAGCTCGACGGTCGGGGCGCCGCCGTCGTCCGCCTTCTTGATCTTGCCGGGGGCGTAGGCGGCCGGCCGGAAGTCCGCGACCGCCGCCGCCATGACCACCGCGTCGGCGTCGGCCGCGGCCTTGAGGACCGCCTCGCGCAGCTGGACGGCGGTGCCGACCCGGACGACGTCCACGCCCGCCGGGTCGGGCAGGCCCGTGTTGGCCTCGATCAGGATGACCCGGGCGCCGCGGGCCGCGGCGGCCTTCGCGAGGGCGTAGCCCTGCTTGCCGGAGGAGCGGTTGCCGAGGTAGCGGACCGGGTCGAGGGGTTCGCGGGTGCCGCCCGCGCTGACGACGACATGACGGCCGGCGAGGTCGGGGGTGGTGACGCCGCGCGCCAGGACGCGGCGGCAGATGTCAAAGATCTCCCCCGGGTCGGGCAGCCGGCCCTTGCCGGTGTCCACGCCGGTGAGGCGGCCGACGGCGGGCTCGATGACCACGGCGCCGCGGCGGCGCAGGGTGGCCACGTTCTCCTGGGTGGCCGGGTGCTCCCACATCTCGGTGTGCATGGCCGGCGCGAAGACCACCGGGCAGCGGGCGGTGAGCAGCGTGTTGGTGAGCAGGTCGTCGGCGAGGCCGTGGGCGGCCTTGGCCAGCAGGTCGGCGGTGGCGGGGGCGACCACGACGAGGTCGGCGGCCTGCCCGATCCGCACGTGCGGCACCTCGTGGACGGTCTCCCACACCTCGGTGGAGACCGGGTTGCCGGAGAGGGCCGACCAGGTGGCGGCACCGACGAAGTGCAGGGCGGAGTCGGTGGGGACCACCCGGACGTCATGGCCGGACTCGCTGAGCCGGCGCAGCAGCTCGCACGCCTTGTACGCGGCGATGCCGCCGCTCACGCCCAGGACGACCTTCGGCTTCGTCACCGCGCTCAACTCTGCTCCCCTGAAGGCTCGGATGCGTACGACTCCGGTGCGTACGACTCCATGAGACACCACAGGCCCGGCGGATGTTCCGCCGGGCCTGTGGTGACAATCGTGACAAGCGAGATGCGTGCTTACTGCGCCGGGCCCTCGATGGCCTCGGAGGTCAGCAGGCCCGCGTTGATCTCGCGCAGCGCGATCGAGAGCGGCTTCTCGTGGACGTGGGTGTCGACGAGCGGACCGACGTACTCGAGCAGGCCCTCGCCCAGCTGCGAGTAGTACGCGTTGATCTGGCGCGCGCGCTTGGCGGCGTAGATCACGAGGCTGTACTTGGAGTCCGTCGCCTCGAGCAGCTCGTCGATCGGCGGGTTGATGATGCCCTCGGGCGCGGTGATGGAAGAGGACACGCTCTACCTTCCGAAGATGGAAAAAAGATCAGACAAACGCTGTGGGGGTCTGGGGGCCCGCGGCGTCAGCCGCTGATATCCGGGTCCTCAGAAGACAGCAGCATCAACGTTAGCAGCTCGCGCGCGACGTCCTCGACCGAGGTGTTGACGAGCGTGGTGTCGAACTCCGACTCGGCGGCCAGCTCGACCTTCGCGGCCTGGAGACGGCGCTCGATGACCTCGGCCGACTCGGTGCCGCGGCCGGTGAGCCGGCGCACCAGCTCCTCCCAGCTCGGCGGGGCCAGGAAGACCAGCTGGGCCTCGCCCATGGACTCCTTGACCTGCCGCGCGCCCTGGAGGTCGATCTCCAGGAGCACGGGCTCCCCCGCCTCCAGACGGTCGAGGACCGCGCGACGCGGGGTGCCGTAGCGGTTGCCCGCGAACTCGGCCCACTCCAGCAGCTCGCCGTTGGCGACCAGCTTGTCGAACTCGTCGTCCGTGACGAAGAAGTACTGGACACCGTGCTGCTCGCCGGGTCGCGGCTTCCGTGTCGTGGCCGACACCGAGAGCCAGACCTCGGGGTGGACCTTGCGCATATGAGCGACGACCGTGCTCTTGCCCACCCCGGAGGGGCCGGAGAGCACGGTCAGCCGCGGACGTACCTCTGCTGCCATGCAGCGATTATTCCAGCTTTACCGGTGTGCCCGGGACGCGCGGGTCCGGGCCCGGGCGCCGTCAGGCGCCGGCGCCGCCGAACTCACGCTCCAGGGAAGCGATCTGGTTGGAGCCGAGGCCACGGACCCGACGGCTCTCGGAGATGCCAAGTCGCTCCATGATCTGCTTGGCGCGGACCTTGCCCACGCCCGGCAGGGACTCGAGCAGCGCCGAGACCTTCATCTTGCCGATGACGTCATTGGTCTGCCCCTGCGCGATGACGTCGTGCAGGGAGGCGCCGGAGTGCTTGAGTCGATTCTTGACCTCGGCCCGCTCCCGGCGAGCCGCGGCGGCCTTTTCGAGCGCGGCTGCGCGCTGTTCAGGGGTAAGGGGCGGAAGAGCCACGCCTACGTCACCTCGGATGTCGAACTGTCGGATACGGACCGGTGGAAGCTGCACGCCCCGCGTGAACGGGGCACCCCACACCAGTGGAGCAACGACCGACGTGGAGTACGCCGAACGCCGACTCTGTCCCGGAGACTAGCGGCCAAGACCGCCGGAGTCAGCGAGAACAGACGAAAAGTCCTGGTCAGCATCGACCGACCAGGACATTTCCGGCATAACGAAGCGGTTTTGGGTCAACTTTTGTCAAGGAGTGAGACGGCGAGGACACGCCGCCCGACCTGCGGATTGGCGAGAATCCGCCGAAATCGGCCCCCGGGGTGCCTCAGGCGCCCACGGCCTCCCTGATCTCGTTCGCGTAACGTTCCGCCGCGGCCCGCAGCGCGGCTCCGTCCGGACCCTCCTTGAGGACCCCGCGGCTGACGTTCGGGACCACGTTGCGGACCGCCGCGCCGAAGACCGCCGGGAGGTCGGTCGGGGTCGCGCCCTGGGCGCCGATGCCCGGGGCGAGCAGGGGCCCGTTGATGTCGAGGTCGAAGTCGGACAGGTCGCCGAGCGTGGCGCCGACGACCGCGCCGAAGGAGCCCATCGGGCTCTCCCCCGCGTTCTCCGCCGCCAGGTGCGCCAGCATCGTCGCGCCGACGGTCCGCCCGGCGGGATCGTCGGAGCGGACCGCCCGCTGGACCTCCGCGCCCTCCGGGTTGGAGGTCAGCGCCAGGACGAAGAGCCCCGCGCCGGACTCCCGGGCCAGGTCCACGGCCGGCTTCAGCGAGCCGTAGCCGAGGTACGGGGAGACCGTGAGGGCGTCGGAGAAGAGCGGCGAGTCCTTGCGGAGGAAGGCCTCCGCGTAGGCGGCCATGGTGGAGCCGATGTCGCCGCGCTTGGCGTCCATCACGACCAGGCCGCCCGCCGCCCGCAGGTCGGCGACGGCGCGCTCCAGGACGGCCACGCCGCGCGAGCCGAAGCGCTCGAAGAACGCGGCCTGCGGCTTGAACACGGCCACCGTCCCGGCCAGCGCCTCGACGACCGTGTACGTGAAGCGCTCCAGGCCGTCGATGGTGTCCGGCAGGCCCCAGGAGGCCAGCAGGGAGGCGTGCGGGTCGATGCCGACGCACAGCGGACCACGCTCGTCCATGGCGGAGCGCAGGCGGGTGCCGAAGGATTCCTGGGTCACTGGGCGGCCTTTCCGGTGGAGGTGCGGTGGTCGGCGCCGACGGCCTCGGCGAGGGTGGCGTACGGGGAGGCGGCGAGGCGCGCGGCGAGGCCCTTGTGGATCGCGCGGGCGTAGAAGGGCCCCTCGTAGATGAAGGCGCTGTAGCCCTGGATCAGGGTGGCGCCGGCGAGGATCCGCTGCCAGGCGTCCTCGGCGTTCTCGATGCCGCCGACGCCCACGAGGACGATCCGGTCGCCCACGCGCGCGTAGAGGCGGCGCAGCACCTCCAGGGACCGCTGCTTGACCGGGGCGCCGGACAGGCCACCGGTCTCCTTGACGAGGGCCGGGTCGGACTTCAGGCCCAGACCCTCGCGGGCGATGGTGGTGTTGGTGGCGATGATGCCGTCGAGGCCGAGCTCCAGGGCCAGGTCGGCGACGGCGTCCACGTCCTCGTCGGCGAGGTCGGGGGCGATCTTCACCAGGAGCGGGACCCGGCGGCCCTCGACGGACCGGTCGGCGGCCTCGCGGACGGCGGTGAGCAGCGGACGCAGCGACTCGGTGGCCTGGAGGTTGCGCAGCCCCGGGGTGTTCGGGGAGGAGACGTTGACGACCAGGTAGTCGGCGTGCCGGGCGAGCCGCTCGGTCGACTTCACGTAGTCGGCGGCGGCCTCGGCCTCCGGCACGACCTTGGTCTTGCCGATGTTGACGCCCACGACCGTCCGGAAGACCGGGTTGCGGGCGCCCAGGCGGGCGGCGACGGCGGCGGAGCCCTCGTTGTTGAAGCCCATGCGGTTGATCAGGGCGCGGTCCGGGACCAGCCGGAACAGCCGCTTCTTGGGGTTGCCGGGCTGGGCCTCGCCGGTGACCGTGCCGATCTCGACGTGGTCGAAGCCCAGCATGGCCATGCCGTCGATGGCGATCGCGTTCTTGTCGAAGCCGGCGGCGAGGCCGAAGGGGCCGTGCATGCGCAGGCCCAGGGCCTCGGTGCGCAGCTCCTTGTGGCGGGGCGCGAGGACGGCCGCGACGAAGGTGCGGAGCACGGGGACGCGGACGGCGAGCCGGATCCAGCGGAAGGCCAGGTAGTGGGCCTCTTCGGGATCCATGCGCTTGAAGACGAGGTTGAAGAAGAACTTGTACATGGAGGTGTCCTGGTGTCCTCAGCAAGAGGGGGACACCGTTTCCGGTGTCCCCCTTGTGGGCTGCTAGTCGCGGGCCGCGATCAGATGCGCCGCGTGTTCCTGGAGCGAGCGCACGCCCACGTCGCCGTGGTTGAGCGCGTCGATGCCCTGGACGGCCGCCGCGAGCGCCTGGACCGTGGTCAGGCACGGGACGGAGCGGGCCACCGCCGCCGTACGGATCTCGTAGCCGTCGAGGCGGCCGCCGGTGCCGTACGGGGTGTTGACGATCAGGTCGACCTGGCCGTCGTGGATGAGCTGGACGATCGTCTTCTCGCCGTTCGGGCCCTCGCCCTCGGACTGCTTGCGCACGATCGTGGCGTTGATGCCGTTGCGCTTGAGCACCTCGGCCGTGCCGGAGGTGGCGAGCAGTTCGAAGCCGTGGGCGACCAGCTCACGGGCCGGGAAGACCATCGAGCGCTTGTCCCGGTTGGCGACCGAGATGAACGCGCGGCCCTTGGTGGGCAGCGGGCCGTAGGCGCCGGCCTGCGACTTGGCGTACGCCGTGCCGAAGACGTTGTCGATGCCCATGACCTCGCCGGTGGAGCGCATCTCCGGGCCGAGGACGGTGTCGACGCCGCGGCCGTGGATGTCGCGGAAGCGCGACCACGGCATCACGGCCTCCTTGACGGAGATCGGCGCGTCCATCGGCAGGGTGCCGCCGTCGCCGTGGCGGGGCAGCAGGCCCTCTTCCCGCAGCTCGGCGATGGTGGCGCCGAGCGAGATGCGGGCGGCGGCCTTCGCGAGCGGCACCGCGGTCGCCTTCGAGGTGAAGGGGACGGTGCGGGAGGCGCGCGGGTTGGCCTCGAGGACGTAGAGGATGTCGCCGGCCATCGCGAACTGGATGTTGATCAGACCGCGGACGCCGACGCCCTTGGCGATGGCCTCGGTGGAGGCGCGCAGGCGCTTGATGTCGAAGCCGCCGAGGGTGATCGGGGGCAGCGCGCAGGCCGAGTCGCCGGAGTGGATGCCGGCCTCCTCGATGTGCTCCATGACGCCGCCGAGGTAGAGCTCGTGGCCGTCGTAGAGCGCGTCGACGTCGATCTCGATCGCGTCGTCGAGGAAGCGGTCGACGAGGACCGGGCGGGTCGGGGAGATCTCGGTGGACTCGGCGATGTACGCCTCCAGGCGCGCCTCGTCGTAGACGATCTCCATGCCGCGGCCGCCGAGCACGTACGAGGGGCGTACGAGCACGGGGTAGCCGATCTCGTCGGCGATGGCCTTGGCGCCGGCGAAGGTGGTGGCGGTGCCGTGCTTCGGCGCGGGCAGGCCCGCGTCGGCGAGCACCTGGCCGAAGGCGCCGCGGTCCTCGGCGGCGTGGATGGCCTCCGGGGAGGTGCCCACGACCGGCACGCCGTTGTCCTTGAGCGCCTGGGCGAGGCCCAGCGGGGTCTGGCCGCCGAGCTGGACGACGACACCGGCGAGGGGGCCGGCCAGCGACTCGGCGTGGACGATCTCCAGGACGTCCTCGAGCGTCAGCGGCTCGAAGTACAGGCGGTCGGAGGTGTCGTAGTCCGTCGAGACGGTCTCCGGGTTGCAGTTGACCATCACGGTCTCGTAGCCCGCGTCGCTGAGCGCGAAGGAGGCGTGGACGCAGGAGTAGTCGAACTCGATGCCCTGGCCGATGCGGTTCGGTCCGGAGCCCAGGATGATCACCGCGGGCTTCTCGCGCTGCGCGACCTCGGTCTCCTCGTCGTACGAGGAGTAGAAGTACGGGGTCTTCGCGGCGAACTCGGCGGCGCAGGTGTCGACCGTCTTGTAGACCGGGCGGACGCCGAGGGCGTGCCGGACCTCGCGGACGACGTCCTCGCGCAGCCCGCGGATGTCGGCGATCTGGGCGTCGGAGAAGCCGTGGCGCTTGGCCTCGGCGAGCAGCTCGGGGTCGAGCTTCTCGGCCTCGGCGAGCTCGTCGGCGATCTCCTTGATGAGGAAGAGCTGGTCGACGAACCACGGGTCGATCTTGGTGTACTCGAAGACCTCCTCCGGCGTGGCGCCGGCGCGGATGGCCTGCATGACCGTGTTGATGCGGCCGTCGGTGGGACGGACCGCCAGCTCCAGGAGCTCGGTCTTGTCGCCGGGCTCGCCGGTGAAGGAGAACTGCGAGCCCTTCTTCTCCAGGGAGCGCAGGGCCTTCTGCAGGGCCTCGGTGAAGTTGCGGCCGATCGCCATGGCCTCGCCGACCGACTTCATGGTCGTGGTCAGCGTGGAGTCGGCGGACGGGAACTTCTCGAAGGCGAAGCGCGGGGCCTTGACGACGACGTAGTCGAGGGTCGGCTCGAAGGAGGCCGGGGTCTTCTCGGTGATGTCGTTCGGGATCTCGTCCAGCGTGTAGCCGACGGCGAGCTTCGCGGCGATCTTGGCGATCGGGAAGCCGGTGGCCTTGGAGGCGAGGGCCGAGGAGCGGGAGACGCGCGGGTTCATCTCGATGACGATGACGCGGCCGTCGGCCGGGTTCACCGCGAACTGGATGTTGCAGCCGCCGGTGTCGACGCCGACCTCGCGGATGATCGCGATGCCGATGTCGCGCAGGCGCTGGTACTCGCGGTCGGTGAGCGTCATCGCCGGGGCGACGGTGATCGAGTCACCGGTGTGCACGCCCATCGGGTCGAAGTTCTCGATGGAGCAGACGACCACGACGTTGTCGTTCTTGTCGCGCATGAGCTCCAGCTCGTACTCCTTCCAGCCGAGGATGGACTCCTCCAGGAGCACCTCGGTGGTCGGGGAGAGCGTGAGGCCCTGGCCGGCGATGCGGCGCAGCTCCTCCTCGTCGTGGGCGAAGCCGGAGCCGGCGCCGCCCATGGTGAAGGAGGGGCGGACGACGACGGGGTAGCCGCCGAGGGTGTCGACGCCCTTGAGGACGTCGTCCATGGAGTGGCAGATGACCGAGCGGGCGGACTCGCCGTGGCCGATCTTGCGGCGGACCTCCTCGACGACCTCCTTGAAGAGGTCGCGGTCCTCGCCCTTGTTGATCGCCTCGACGTTGGCGCCGATCAGCTCGACGTTGTACTTCTCCAGGACGCCCTGCTCGTGCATGGAGATGGCGGTGTTGAGCGCGGTCTGGCCGCCGAGGGTGGGCAGGAGGGCGTCGGGGCGCTCCTTGGCGATGATCTTCTCGACGAACTCCGGGGTGATCGGCTCGACGTAGGTGGCGTCGGCGATCTCCGGGTCGGTCATGATCGTGGCCGGGTTGGAGTTGACCAGGATGACGCGCAGGCCCTCGGACTTGAGGACCCGGCAGGCCTGGGTGCCGGAGTAGTCGAACTCGGCGGCCTGGCCGATGACGATCGGGCCGGAGCCGATGACCAGGACGGACTGGATATCGGTGCGCTTAGGCACGCTCGGCCTCCATCAGCGAAACGAAGCGGTCGAAGAGGTACGCGGCGTCGTGCGGGCCGGCGGCGGCCTCGGGGTGGTACTGGACGGAGAAGGCCGGCTGGTCGAGCAGCTGCAGCCCCTCCACGACGTCGTCGTTCAGGCACACGTGGGAGACCTCGGCGCGCCCGAAGGGGGTGTCGGACACCTTGTCGAGGGGCGCGTCGACGGCGAAGCCGTGGTTGTGCGCGGTGACCTCGACCTTGCCCGTGGTGCGGTCCTGGACGGGCTGGTTGATGCCCCGGTGGCCGTACTTCAGCTTGTAGGTGCCGAAGCCGAGGGCGCGGCCGAGGATCTGGTTGCCGAAGCAGATGCCGAAGAGCGGCGTCCTGCGGCGCAGGACCTCCTGCATGACGGCGACGGGGCCGTCGGCGGTGGCCGGGTCGCCCGGGCCGTTGGAGAAGAACACGCCGTCGGGGTTGACGGCGTAGACGTCCTCGGCGGTGGCGGTGGCGGGCAGCACGTGGACCTCGATGCCGCGCTCGGCCATCCGGTGCGGGGTCATGCCCTTGATGCCGAGGTCGACGGCGGCGACGGTGAACTTCTTCTCGCCGATCGCGGGGACGACGTACGGCTCCTTGGTGGCGACCTCGGCGGAGAGGTTCGCGCCCTTCATCTCGGCCT
Organism: Streptomyces sp. NPDC127092; assembly: GCF_042722475.1. Taxonomy (NCBI): domain Bacteria; kingdom Bacillati; phylum Actinomycetota; class Actinomycetes; order Kitasatosporales; family Streptomycetaceae; genus Streptomyces; species Streptomyces sp. NPDC127092. Next base: position 83,879 of record NZ_JBHXFE010000030.1, on the reverse strand, counting down.
GCTGGCGGACCTCGGCGAGCATGGTGCCCTCGTCGGGGAGCGCGCTGCCGGAGAAGATGCCGACGCGCATGGCGCCGCACTCGCGGAGGTGGCGGGTCAGGGCGCGGGTGTCGATGCCCTGGATGCCGACGACGCCCTGGTGGCGCAGCTCCTCGTCGAGGGAGCGCTGGGCGCGCCAGTTGGAGGAGACGCGGGCGGGGTCGCGGACGACGTAGCCGGCCACCCAGATGCGGGCGGACTCGGGGTCCTCGTCGTTGACGCCGGTGTTGCCGACGTGCGGGGCGGTCATGACCACGACCTGGCGGTGGTACGACGGGTCGGTGAGGGTCTCCTGGTAGCCGGTCATGCCGGTGGAGAACACGGCCTCGCCGAAGGTCTCCCCCACGGCCCCGTAGGCGCGGCCGCGGAAGATGCGGCCGTCCTCCAGGACGAGTACGGCGGGAACCTTGGCAGCTCCCCTGGTGGAGGTTGTCATCGTGCGATGCCTTCCGTCGTGCTTGCGGTGTTCAGGTGGTTCACGGCCTCGACCCAGGCGGCGTGCTCGGCCGCCCGGTCGGAGCGGAAGCCGGAGTCGAGCAGCTTGTCGCCGTGGGCCCAGGTGACGACCAGGAGGCCGCCCTCGGTGAGGACCTTGCCGGCGATGCCCTTGTCGAGGCGGGCCTCGCGCAGGGCCTCGGCGGGGATCAGGAAGTCGTTCGCCCCGGGGCGTACGACGCTGATCCCGGCGTCCGTGAGGGTGAGCTCGGCGCGGCTGCGGGTGCCGAGGCCGTGGGCGACGATCCGGTCGAGCCACTGTCCGGCGGTGGTGGAGCCGTGGTAGCGGCCGCTGAGCGTCAGCCTGGCCGCTCCGGGCGTCTCCGGCACCTCGGGGAGGGGCGGGAGGCCGGACTGGAGGCTGCCGCGCCACTTCCATCCCTGGCGCATCAGCCAGTAGACGAAGGCGACGAAGAGCAGCAGTCCGGCGACCCAGCCGAGCCGGCCGGCCCAGTCGGTCACTTCGGCCGACTTCGGTTCGGCCGCGAGGAGTACGAGTGGTGTCACGCCAGCTTCCCGTCGACGAGCGTTGCCCGGCCCCGCAGGAACGTGTGGGTGACGCGTCCCGGCAGCTCGCGGCCCTCGTAGGGGGTGTTGCGGCTGCGGGAGGCGAAGTCGGCGGGGTCCACGACACCACGGTATGCCGGATCGACCAGCGTCAGGTTGGCGGGCTCACCTGCCGAGACGGGGCGGCCGTGGCCCTTGGCCTGGCCGATCCGCGCGGGCTTCACGGACATCCGGTCGGCCACGCCGGCCCAGTCGAGGAGCCCGGTCTCCACCATGGTCTGCTGGACGACGGACAGGGCGGTCTCCAGGCCGACCATGCCCATGGCGGCGGCGGCCCACTCGCAGTCCTTGTCCTCGTGCGGGTGCGGGGCGTGGTCGGTGGCGACGATGTCGATGGTGCCGTCGGCCAGCGCCTCGCGGAGCGCCATCACGTCGCGCTCGGTGCGCAGCGGCGGGTTGACCTTGTAGACCGGGTTGTAGCTGCGGACCAGCTCGTCCGTGAGGAGGAGGTGGTGCGGGGTGACCTCGGCGGTGACGTCGATGCCGCGGGACTTGGCCCAGCGGACGATCTCGACGGAGCCGGCGGTCGACAGGTGGCAGATGTGGACGCGGGAGCCGACGTGCTCGGCGAGCAGCACGTCGCGGGCGATGATCGACTCCTCGGCGACGGCCGGCCAGCCGCCGAGGCCGAGCTCGGCGGAGACGACGCCCTCGTTCATCTGGGCGCCCTCGGTGAGGCGGGGCTCCTGGGCGTGCTGGGCGACGACGCCGCCGAAGGCCTTCACGTACTCCAGGGCGCGGCGCATGATCACGGCGTCGTCGACGCACTTGCCGTCGTCGGAGAAGACGGTGACGCCGGCGGCGGAGTCGTGCATGGCGCCGAGCTCGGCGAGCTTCTTGCCCTCCAGGCCGACGGTGACGGCGCCGATGGGCTGCACGTCGCAGTAGCCGGCCTCCTTGCCGAGCCGGTAGACCTGCTCGACGACGCCGGCGGTGTCGGCGACGGGGAAGGTGTTGGCCATGGCGAAGACGGCGGTGTAGCCGCCGGAGGCGGCGGCGCGGGTGCCGGTGAGGACGGTCTCGGAGTCCTCGCGGCCGGGCTCGCGCAGGTGGGTGTGCAGGTCGACCAGGCCGGGCAGCAGGATCTGGCCTTCGGCCTCGATCACCTGGGCGCCGTCGGCGGACAGGTCCGTGCCGACGGCCTCGATGACCTCGCCGTCGATGAGGACGTCCTGCGCCTCGCCGCCCAGCACCTTCGCACCGCGGATAAGGATCTTGCTCATGGTCTTACTTCTCCTCGGTACGAGTGGACTGCGATTCGTTGCCGCCGAGCAGCAGGTAGAGCACGGCCATGCGGATGGAGACGCCGTTGGCGACCTGCTCGACGACCGTGCAGCGGTCGGAGTCGGCGACCTCGGCGGTGATCTCCATGCCGCGGACCATGGGGCCGGGGTGCATGACGATGGCGTGCTCGGGCATCCTCGCCATCCGGTCGCCGTCGAGCCCGTAGCGGCGCGAGTACTCGCGCTCGGTCGGGAAGAAGGCGGCGTTCATCCGCTCGCGCTGCACACGCAGCATCATGACCGCGTCGGACTTCGTCAGCACGCTGTCGAGGTCGTAGGAGACCTCGCAGGGCCAGTGCTCGACGCCGACCGGGACCAGGGTGGGCGGGGCCACCAGGGTGACCTCGGCGCCGAGGGTGTGCAGCAGGTCGACGTTGGAGCGGGCGACCCGGCTGTGCAGGACGTCGCCGACGATGGTGACGCGCTTCCCGCTCAGGTCCTGGCCGAGGCCGGCGTCGCGGCCGACCAGGCGGCGGCGCATGGTGAAGGCGTCGAGCAGGGCCTGCGTGGGGTGCTGGTGGGTGCCGTCGCCGGCGTTGATGACGGGCGCGTCGATCCAGCCGGAGGTGGCCAGGCGGTAGGGGGCGCCGGAGGCGCTGTGCCGGATGACGACGGCGTCGACGCCCATCGCCTCCAGGGTCTGGGCGGTGTCCTTCAGGGACTCGCCCTTGGAGACGCTGGAGCCCTTCGCCGCGAAGTTGATCACGTCGGCGGACAGCCGCTTCTCGGCCGCCTCGAAGGAGATCCGGGTCCGGGTGGAGTCCTCGAAGAAGAGGTTGCAGATGGTGCGGCCGCGCAGGGTCGGCAGCTTCTTGATGGGCCGGTCGGCCACCCGGGCCATCTCCTCGGCGGTGTCGAGGATCTGGACGGCGTCGTCGCGGGTGAGGTCGGCGGCCGAGATGAGGTGACGCATCATCGGGGTTTCGCTCCGTGGTGGGAGTGTGCGGGCATGCGGGTGCGCAGGGGTGTGCCCCGGAACCCGTGGGGAGTGCCGGTCCGGCTAGGAGGCGGGCTTGCTGCCGAGCAGCACGGTGTCGCGACCGTCCTCCTCGGCGAGCTGGACCTTGACCGTCTCCCGCAGCGACGTGGGGAGGTTCTTGCCGACGTAGTCGGCGCGGATGGGCAGCTCGCGGTGGCCGCGGTCGACGAGGACGGCGAGCTGGACGGCGCGGGGGCGGCCGATGTCGCCGAGGGCGTCGAGGGCGGCGCGGATCGTGCGGCCGGAGAAGAGGACGTCGTCGACGAGGACGACCAGGCGGCCGTCGACGCCGTCACCGGGGATCTCGGTGCGGCCGATGGCGCGGGCCGGCTTCAGCCGCAGGTCGTCCCGGTACATGGTGATGTCGAGGGAGCCGACCGGGATCTTGCTGCCGGTGATCGATTCGAGCTTCTCGGCGAGCCGGCGGGCGAGGTAGACACCGCGGGTGGGAATGCCGAGGAGGACCACGTCGTCGGCGCCCTTGGCGCGCTCGACGATCTCGTGGGCGATGCGGGTCAGGACCCGCGCGATGTCGGGGGCCTCGAGAACGGGGCGTGCCGCATCGGTCTGCTGCTGTGCGTCCATATGAAAACGGACCTCCTTCTCCGCCTCACGGGACGGACCTTAAAGGACGTCGGAACTGCTCGGTCCACCTTACCAGGGGCGGATGAGTGCCCAGCTCACCACCCGTGCGCCACTCCGGGCGCCGTCCCCCGGAGGGGGGCGGTATGGACCATTCGGCTTGACGGGAGAGTGTCACGCTGCGTAACCTCACAGTGAGTTACCAGCCGCGCGGCGCAGCCGCAACGTCGTCTCAGCGTCCGGGAGCGTTATGTCCAGCGAATACGCAAAGCAGCTCGGGGCCAAACTCCGTGCGATCCGCACCCAGCAGGGCCTTTCCCTCCACGGTGTGGAGGAGAAGTCCCAGGGCCGCTGGAAGGCGGTCGTGGTCGGTTCGTACGAGCGTGGCGACCGCGCCGTGACCGTGCAGCGCCTGGCCGAGCTGGCGGACTTCTACGGTGTGCCGGTGCAGGAGCTGCTGCCGGGCACGACCCCCGGCGGCGCCGCCGAGCCCCCGCCGAAGCTGGTCCTGGACCTGGAGCGCCTCGCCCACGTCCCCGCGGAGAAGGCCGGCCCGCTCCAGCGCTACGCGGCGACGATCCAGTCCCAGCGCGGCGACTACAACGGCAAGGTGCTGTCGATCCGCCAGGACGACCTGCGCACCCTGGCCGTCATCTACGACCAGTCCCCCTCCGTCCTCACCGAGCAGCTGATCAGCTGGGGCGTCCTGGACGCGGACGCGCGCCGCGCGGTCGCCCACGAGGACGCCGGCTGACGCTGAACAGCTGAAGCAGAAACGTGCCGCCGGGCCCCCGGCGTTCCCCCTAACTCACGTGGCCCGCCCTTTTTTGTCTCGGGGCCGTTCGTAC
>NZ_JBHXFE010000030.1:45798-79076 GCF_042722475.1 Streptomyces sp. NPDC127092 | reverse complement strand
GAAAAACCGGAGAAAGAACCGTACATCTGGCCCCTGGGACCCCCCTCCCCCCCTGGGCCCCGGCGCTTTTCGTGCCCGTGGCGGCGCGCGCCCGGCACGACGGCGACGCCCGCTGCGCGCTTCTGCCGGGTACGCCGAAGGGGCCCGCAGCACACAAGGTGCTACGGGCCCCTTCGACTGCCGGGGACGGACCTGGACCTGGACCTAGGCGTCCGCGTCCCGGCGCAGGCGCGGCTTCAGGTCCTTGAAGCGCGCCAGCAGACCGTTGACGAAGGTCGGCGAGTCGTCCGTGGAGAACTCCTTGGCGAGCTGCACCGCCTCGTCGATCGCCACCGCGTCCGGGGTGCCGTCCTCCCAGATCAGCTCGTACGCACCGAGGCGGACGATGTTCCGGTCGGCGACGGGCATCCGGTCGAGGTCCCAGTCCACCGCGTACGTCGCGATGAGCTCGTCGATGCGGGCCACGTGACCCGCGTAGCCCTCGACCAGCTGCATGGTGAACTCGTTGACCGGCGGCTGGCGCTCGTCCGAGCGGGCGAGCCGGACCTGGTCCGCGAGGACCTCCTGGACCGAGGTACCGCGCTGGTCGGCCTCGAACAGGATCTGGAAGGCCCGCCGGCGGGCCTTGCTCCGGGCGGCCACGGTTAGTCGTTCACCCGGCCGAGGTAGGCGCTGGTGCGGGTGTCGACCTTGACCTTCTCACCGGTGGTGACGAAGAGCGGGACCTGGATCTCGTGGCCGGTCTCCAGGGTGGCGGGCTTGGTGCCACCGGTGGAGCGGTCACCCTGGACACCCGGGTCGGTGTGCTGGATGGTCAGCGTGACGGCGGCCGGGAGCTCGACGAAGAGCACCTCGCCCTCGTGGCGCGCGACGGTGGCCTCGAAGCCCTCGATGAGGAAGTTGGCGGCGTCGCCGACGGCCTTCTTGTCGACGTGCAGCTGGTCGTAGGTCTCCATGTCCATGAAGACGAAGTACTCGCCGTCCATGTAGGAGAACTGCATGTCGCGGCGGTCGATGGTGGCGGTGTCGACCTTCACACCGGCGTTGAAGGTCTTGTCGACGACCTTGCCGGACAGCACGTTCTTGAGCTTGGTGCGCACGAAGGCCGGGCCCTTGCCGGGCTTGACGTGCTGGAACTCGACGACGGACCAGAGCTGGCCGCCTTCGAGCTTGAGCACCATGCCGTTCTTGAGGTCGTTCGTGGAAGCCACGGTTGCGGAATCTCCTGGACTGACGTGGGACCGGGAGGCGTGCGCGCCGCTACAGCGCGAGCAGCTCCTTGGTCGTGATGGTGAGTAGCTCGGGTCCGCCGTCCGCCTCCTGGCGTACGACGAGCGTGTCATCGATCCGGACCCCGCCCCGGCCCGGGAGGTGGACCCCCGGTTCGACGGTGACCGGCACACAAGCGTCCAGTTTACCCATGGCCGCGGGTGCGAGCTGCGGGTCCTCGTCGATTTCCAGGCCCACACCGTGCCCGGTGAGGGGTGTCGTCGTGTCGCCGTGACCCGCCGCGGCGAGAATCTGACGGGCCGCGCGGTCGACGTCGCGGTACTCGGCGCCGGGCGCGAGGGCCTCCCGTCCGGCCCGCTGAGCGGCGAAGACGAGGTCGTACAGCTCGATCTGCCAGTCGGCGGGAGTGGTCCCGATGACGAAGGTGCGGCCGATCTCGCAGCGGTAGCCGCGGTAGTTGGCGCCGAGGCAGACCGAGAGGAAGTCGCCCTCCTCGACCCGGCGGTCGGTGGGCCGGTGCCCGGCCCGCCCGGAGTGCGGCCCGGTGGCCACCGAGGTGGCGAAGGCCGGCCCGTCGGCCCCGTGGTCGACGAGCCGCCGCTCCAGCTCCAGGGCGAGGTGCCGCTCGGTACGGCCGACCAGGATCGACTCCAGGAGCTCCCCGAGCGCCTGGTCGGCGATCTCGGCGGCGATCCGCAGACAGGCGATCTCGTCCTCGTCCTTGACGATCCGCAGCTGTTCGACGGCGCAGGACAGGTCGGCGAGCCGCAGCCCGGGCGCGACGGAGCCCATCGCCCGGTGCCGGGCGACGGTCAGATGGTGCTCCTCCACGGAGAGGGCGTCCACGCCGGCCTTGCGGGCGAAGTCCACGCCCGCGACCGCCGGGTCCCCGCCGCCGGCCGGCAGCACCAGCTGCCGCAGCGCCTCGTCCACCCGCCCGTCGGCCGGGTCGCCGCCGGGCGCCGTGGGGCACAGCAGCACGTCCTCGTCGGGTCCGAGCAGCAGCACGGCCCCGGCGGGTGAACCGCCCGTGAGATAGCGGACGTTGGCGGGGCGGGAGACCAGGGCCGCCGGGCTGCCCGCCGCCACGCACCGGTCGCGCAGCCGGTCCCGGCGTTCCGCATACACCTCTGACATGCTCCGAGCCTACGAGCGCCCGGGCGCGGCGGCCTGTTGTGCGGGGCCGACCGGGCGCCCGGCGCGGCACCCGCGGGGGTCACGCGGGCGGCTGGCCGGATATCGCGCGGGCCAGGACGTCGTCCAGGACGCGGGCCGTGGTCTCCACGTCGTAGGTGGAGTTGTCGATGATCGGCAGGCCGGAGCCGTACCAGCCGGCCATCCGGCCGTGGATGGCGGCGACCTCCTCGTCCGAGAGGCGGCGGTTGCCGCTGCGTTCGGCGTTCCGCTCGAGGACGACGTCGAGGCCGGGGAGCAGCACCACCGGGAGCAGGCCGGGGCCGACGTGGCGCTTCCAGCCGCCGAGGCCGACGACCGGCCAGTCGGGGAAGACGGCGTCGTCGAGGATGCAGGAGATGCCGTTGGCGAGGAAGTTGCGGGCGGCGAAGCCGCAGGTGCGGCGGGCGAGACGGTACTGGGCCTCGGAGTTCTCGTTCCAGCCGGACTGGGGGTCGGCGAAGCCGGAGCAGACCCATTCGCGCACGTCGTCGAGGCTGATGTGGGCCGTCGGCACCGGCCGGCGGCCGGCCCAGTGGCGCGCGACGGTCGTCTTCCCCGCACCGGCCGGGCCGATGAGCAGGACGGCTATGGTGGCGCCGCCGGTGCCGGTCACGGCGGGCGGCACGGTGATGGGGCCGGTGATCTGCCCGGTGACCGGTACACCCTGAGCGCCGGGAACGCCCTGAGCTCCCGGCGCCGCCGGGGCTGCGGGCGCCCCGCCCCAGCCGGGCGGCGTCGCCTGCGCGGGCGGCGGACCCATGGGCGGACCCTGCGGGGCGGGGGGCGCCGGAGGAGCCGGGTGCCCCGGAGGGGCGGGGTAGGGGTGGTGCGCCGGAGCGGGCGGGACGGGCGGGGGGCCGCCCTGGACCCAACCGGTGTGGCCCGCGGGTTCCTGCGGTGGCAGCGGAGCCCCCATTCCGTGCTGCATCCGGTGCCCCACTCCGTTTCCTGCCGGCGATGTTTCCGTCGTTGCCGGAACGTTACCGCCCCCGGCTTCCGTAGGGGAAACGGCCGGGGGCGGATCGACGTGCCCAGGAGGGTGACGCGGGGATCAGGCGTCCAGTTCCTCCGCGAGCGCGCGCAGCGCCAGCCGGTAGGAGCCGATGCCGAAACCCGCGACGGTCCCGGTGGCCACCGCGGCCACCACCGAGGTGTGCCGGAACTCCTCACGCGTGTACGGGTTGGAGATGTGCACCTCGATCAGCGGCGCGGTGCGCTGGGCGGCCGCGTCACGCATCCCGTACGAGTAGTGCGTGAAGGCGCCCGGGTTGAGCACGACCGGGACGGAACCGTCCGCCGCCTCGTGCAGCCAGCGGATCATCTCGCCCTCGTCGTTGGTCTCGCGCACCTCGACGTCGAAGCCCAGCTGCTCGCCGAGCGTCCGGCAGGACTCCACGAGCCCCTTGTAGGAGGTGGCGCCGTAGATGTCGGGCTCGCGCGAGCCGAGGCGGCCGAGGTTCGGGCCGTTCAGGACGAGGACGCGACGGCGCTCGCTCACGCGGACACCTCGCCGTAGGCCGCGATGAGCACGGCCGGGTCGGGGCCTTCCAGGACCGTCGGCTTGCCGAGACCGTCCAGGACGATGAAGCGCAGCAGGTCGCCGCGGGACTTCTTGTCGACCTTCATGGTCTCGAGGAGCTTGGGCCACTGGTCGCCGCGGTAGGTGAGCGGCAGGCCGACGGACTCCAGGACGGCGCGGTGCCGGTCGGCGGTGGCGTCGTCGAGGCGGCCGGCCAGCCGGCCGAGCTCGGCGGCGAAGACCATGCCGACGGAGACGGCGGCGCCGTGCCGCCACTTGTACCGCTCGTTCTTCTCGATGGCGTGGGCCAGGGTGTGCCCGTAGTTGAGGATCTCGCGGAGGCCGGCCTCCTTGAGGTCGCCGGACACCACCTCGGCCTTGACCCGGATCGACCGCTCGATGAGCTCGGCGGTGTGCGGCCCGGCGGGGGTGCGGGCGGCCTGCGGGTCCGCCTCGATGAGGTCGAGGATCACCGGGTCGGCGATGAAACCGGCCTTGATGATCTCGGCGAGGCCGCTGACGTAGTCGTGCACCGGCAGCGAGTCGAGCGCAGCGAGGTCGCAGAGCACACCGGCCGGCGGGTGGAAGGCGCCGACGAGGTTCTTGCCCTCGGCGGTGTTGATGCCGGTCTTGCCGCCGACGGCCGCGTCGACCATGCCGAGCACGGTCGTGGGGACGGCGATCCAGCGCACCCCGCGCAGCCAGGTCGCGGCGACGAAGCCGGCCAGGTCGGTGGTGGCGCCGCCGCCGACGCCGACGATCACGTCGCTGCGGGTGAAGCCGGTCTGCCCGAGCGCCTTCCAGCAGTAGGCGGCGACCTCGGCGGTCTTGGCCTCCTCGGCGTTGGGCACCTGGATGGCGACGGCCTCGTAGCCCTGCTCGGCGAGGTCCTCGCGCAGCGCCTCGCCGGTCTCGGCCAGCGCCTCGGGGTGGATCACGGCCACGCGCCTGGCCTGGGGGCCGACGAGCGCGGGCAGCTCGCCGAGCAGCTGCCGGCCGACCAGTACCTCGTACGGGTCGGTGCCCGCGGAGCCGCCGACCTGGATCCGGGTCACTTCCTGGTCCGTCATACGTCCTTCAACTCCAGTGCGTCGAGGATCGCGGCGGCGACCTCTTCGGGCGTGCGCTCGTCGGTGGCGACGACGACGCTCGCGACTTCTTCGTACAGGTGGCGCCGCGCGTCCATCAGCTCGCGCCACTGGCGGCGCGGGTTGACGGCGAGCAGCGGCCGGGCGGCGCCGAGGCCGACGCGGCGCACGGCCGCCTCGACGTCCATGGAGAGGTACGCGACGGGCAGCCCGCGCAGCAGGGCACGGGTGCCGGCGTCGAGCACCGCGCCGCCGCCGAGCGCGAGGACGCCCCCGTGCTCGGCGACGGCCTTGCGCACGGCCTCGCGTTCGAGGGCGCGGAAGTGGTCTTCGCCGTCCTCGACGAAGATGTCCGCGATCTCGCGCCCCTCGGTGGCGACGATGTCCGCGTCGGTGTCCCGGTAGTCGGCGCCGAGCCGCTCCGCGAGCAGCGCGCCGACGGTGGACTTGCCGGAGCCCATGGGTCCGACGAGGACGACCAGCGGGCCGGCGGTCACCGGATGTGGAGGTTGTCGAGGTAGGACCGGACGTTGCGACGGGTCTCGGGGACCGAGTCGCCGCCGAACTTCTCCAGCACGGCGTCCGCGAGGACCAGCGCGACCATCGCCTCGGCGACGATGCCCGCGGCCGGGACGGCGCAGACGTCGGAGCGCTGGTGGTGCGCGGCCGCGGGCTCGCCGGTGGCGACGTCGACGGTGGCGAGGGCACGCGGCACGGTGGCGATGGGCTTCATCGCGGCGCGGACGCGCAGCAGCTCGCCGGTGCTGAGGCCGCCCTCGGTGCCGCCGGCGCGGCCGGAGCTGCGGGTGAGGCCGTCCTCGCCCTTGACGATCTCGTCGTGGGCCTGCGAGCCGGGCACGCGGGCGAGCTCGAAGCCGTCGCCGACCTCGACGCCCTTGATGGCCTGGATGCCCATGAGGGCGGCGGCGAGCCGGGCGTCGAGGCGCCGGTCCCAGTGCACGTGGGAGCCGAGGCCGACGGGCACGCCGTACGCGAGGACCTCCACGACGCCGCCGAGGGTGTCGCCGTCCTTGTGGGCCTGGTCGATCTCGGCGACCATCGCCTTCGACGCGTCGGCGTCGAGGCAGCGCACCGGGTCGGCGTCGAGCTTCTCGACGTCGGCGGGGGTCGGGTAGACGCCGTACGGGGCCTTCGCGGAGGCGAGTTCGACCACGTGGGAGACGATCTCGATGCCGGCCGCCTCCTTCAGGAAGGAGCGGGCGACGGCGCCGAGGGCGACGCGGGCGGCGGTCTCGCGGGCGCTGGCGCGCTCCAGGATCGGCCGGGCCTCGTCGAAGCCGTACTTCTGCATGCCGGCCAGGTCGGCGTGACCGGGGCGCGGGCGGGTCAGCGGCGCGTTGCGCGCGGAGTCCGCCAGCTCGGCCGGGTCGACCGGGTCGGCCGCCATGACCTTCTCCCACTTGGGCCATTCGGTGTTGCCGACCATGACGGCGATCGGCGAGCCGAGCGAGAGTCCGTGCCGGACACCACCCAGGAAGGTGATCTCGTCCTGCTCGAACTTCATGCGGGCACCGCGTCCATAGCCGAGGCGCCGCCGTGCGAGATGGTCCGCCACCAGCTCCGTGGTGACCGGAACACCGGCCGGAAGTCCCTCAAGGGTTGCAACCAGCGCGGGGCCGTGAGACTCCCCCGCCGTCAGCCAACGCAACCTGCTCAACGATGCTCCTCATGCTCGCGCCTGGGCACTGCGACGGCACGACCTGGGTGCGCGGCCCGGGTCCGCCTCCCCTGATCCTCCCACGTCCGGGCGGTCGATCGATCGTCGGTCCACGGGTCGGGACGCATGTCTCACGTGTCGGGTGACGCCTCCGGCGGTCCGGCGGGCTCCTCCCGCCGTTCCCGCCACCAGTCGCGGACGCGGGTCGCCACCACGTACAGCGCGAATCCGCCCCCGATCACGATCACCGGATAGCGGATCCACTCCGGCAGCGCCATGAAGGCGACCCGGAGGAGTCCGCCCACCAGGCGCGCGAGGTCGTCCGCGACGTCCCACCTGGACGCGAGCAGCACACCGCCGCTCTCCATGGCCCTTCCCCCCGTGTGTCCCTGAACCGTGCCCGCGCGTCAGCGCTCGGCGAGCGCCCGCTCCCCCGCCGCCCGCATCGCCGCGAGCGGACCCGGCGCGCGGCCGGTCATCTGCTCGACCTGGAGCACCGCCTGGTGGACCAGGAGGTCGAGCCCGCCGACGACCCTGCCGCCGCGGGCCGACCAGGCCGCCGCGAGACGGGTGGGCCAGGGGTCGTAGAGGACGTCGAACAGCGTGCCGGGTGCGTCGGGCACGGCCTGGGCGAGCGCGTCCGTGGTCCCGGCCGGAGTGGTGGCGATGACCAGGGGCGCGGCGAAGGCCCGTGCCGCCTCGTCCCAGGCGGCGGTGCGCACGTCGACGCCGAGCCGCTCGCCCCAGCCCCGCATCTCCTCGGCGCGCGCCTCGCTGCGTACGTACGCGGTGACGGGTCCCGAGCAGACCCGGGCGAGGGCGGCCAGGGCCGAGGAGGCGGTGGCGCCGGCGCCGAGGACCGCGGCGGAGTCCACCTTCTCGACTCCGCGCTCGCGCAGCGCGGCGATCATGCCGGGGATGTCGGTGTTGTCGCCGATCCGCCGGCCGTCCTCGGTGAACACCACCGTGTTGACCGCCTCGACCGAGGCGGCGGTGTCCGTGATCTCGTCGAGCAGCGGGATGACGGCCCGCTTGAGCGGCATGGTGAGGGACAGACCCGCCCACGAGGCGTCCAGTTCGCCCATGAAGCCGGGCAGCGCGGCCTCGTCCACCTCGAACCGGTCGTAGGACCAGTCGTCGAGGCCGAGCTCCCGGTACGCGGCCCGGTGCAGCACCGGGGAGAGCGAGTGGGCGATGGGCGAGCCGAGCACGGCCGCCCGGTGTCGTGTACTCACTGCCCCGACTTCTCCCGCTCCTTCTCGTACTCCGCGACGTTCTTGTTGTGCTCGGCGATCGTCACGGCGAAGACCGTCTTGTTCTCGTTGATCGACACGAAGTAGTACCACGGGCCGGGCGTGGGGTTCATCGCGGAGTGGAGGGCGTCGAGACCCGGGTTGCTGATCGGGCCCGGGATCATGCCCTGGACCCGGTAGGTGTTGTACGGGTCCTCGATCTTGCGGAGGTCCTTGACCTGGCCGACGTCGAGCGTGCTCTGGCCCCGCAGGTAGTTGACCGTGGAGTCGAACTCCAGGCGGCCCACGGTCTCCATGTTGCCGGGCTTGAGCCGGTTGTAGACGACCCGCGCGACCTTGTCGAAGTCGTGCTTGTACTTGCCCTCGACCTGCACGAGGCTCGCGACGGTGACGAGCTCCCACGGTCCCTTGAGGCCGAGCTCCCTCGCCTTCGCGTCGAGGTCGAGCTTGGCGTACTCGCCGTTCGACCGGGAGACCATCTTGCGCAGGACGTCCTCGGGCTTGGTGCCCTTGGCGACCGGATAGGTCGCGGGGAAGAGGAAGCCCTCCAGCGGGTCCTTGACCTCCGGGTGGTTCTTGGCCCAGTCGGGCAGACCGAGGCTGTTCGCCTGCTTGACGGCGGTGTCCTTGGTGGTGCCCGGCTTGAGGCCCAGGCGCTTGTCGAGCTCGTCGTAGACCCAGGCGTTCCGCTTGCCGGGAGGCAGGACGAAGTTGGCCTTGCTCGCCGGGCTCAGCATCAGCGCGACGGCGCTCTCCGCCGACATCTCCTTCTTCAGCGTGTAGACGCCGGCCTGGATGGTCAGGCCCTTGGGGTTCTTCTGCTGGGCCGAGACGAAGGCGTCGACGCTCTTGACGACACCGGCCTTCTTCAGGATGTTGCCGATGACGTAGCCGCCGGCGTCCTGCGGGATCTCGACCTGGACCTCGCCGCTGCCCTCGCCCACGTAGTCGGGCGCCGCGCCGAACTGCCCCTGCCAGAACTTGTAGCCGAAGTAGCCGATGCCGCCGACACCGCCGACGAGGACCGCGGCCACGACCAGGCAGGCCATGCCGTTCTTGGCCTTGCGGCCCTTGTTGCCGCGGCGCTCGCGGCCGGAGCGGTTGCCTCGGCGGCCGCCCGGCTCCTCTTCCTCGTCGTCGTACTCGTCGTAGTCGTCGTCGCGGCCGCCGCCCTCGGGCCGGCGGTCACGACGGTTGCGGGGGGCGTCGTCCGAGCCGGTGAAGAAGGGATGGTCCTCCTCCTGCGGCTCCGCCTCCCAGTCGGTCACCGGCTGCGGCGGCACCTGCCGGCGGCCCGGGGGCTGCGGCGGGGGGTACGCCTCGGGGGTGCCGTAGAGGTCGGGCTGCTGGCCGCCGTACGGGTCGGCGGGCGGGGCGTTGTACGACATGGCCGCCTGGCCCGTCTCCCAGTTCCCGTCGTACCGCTGGTCGTACTGCTGCTCGTACTGCTGTGCGGGATACCCGGGCGTGTCGTAACCGCCCGGGTTCGCGTACTGTTGCCCGCCGTACTGCTGGGCGTCATAGCCCTGCGGCTGCTGGGGGTGCTGCGGATGCTGCTGCTGGTACATGCCGTCGGCATACGCCTGCTGCTGCCCGTACGGGTCCTGGTGGCCGTACTGCTGCGCCTGCTGCGGGTACTGCTGCTGGCCTTCCCACCCCTGGTCCCCGTACAGCGGGTCCGTGGGGTGCCACGGTTCGGAGCCGGGGCTCCGGCCATACTCAGTCATCGATCCCCAAACAGCCGCGAGGCTTCCGGACGTTCCGCCTCTACGTTGTGCGGCAGCTGTTCGAACACCGCCGCATCGCGCGGAACGTTACCGTATCGCGATCAGATGACCACTTCGACGCCCTCGCCGGGCGGATTACCTGATACCCGTTCGGACTCAAGAGCGTTCTGAAGGATGATCACCGCGGCGGCCTGGTCGATGACCGAGCGGCCCTTCTTCGACTTCACTCCCGAGGCCCGCAGGCCCTGGGTCGCGGTGACCGTGGTCATCCGCTCGTCGACCAGCCGGACCGGGACCGGGGCGATGCCCTTGGCCATCTCGCGGGCGAAGGCGCGGACCTTGGTCGCGGCCGGGCCCTCCCGCCCGCTGAGCGAGCGGGGCAGGCCCACGACGACCTCGATCGGCTCGTACTCCTCGACGATCTGGCGCAGCCGCCGGTGGGCGGCCGGGACGTCGCGTCCCGGCACGGTCTCCACCGGCGTGGCCAGGACCCCGTCGGGGTCGCACGAGGCGACCCCGATCCGGGCGTCCCCGACGTCGACGGCGAGTCGTCGTCCTCGTCGCATCAGACCGTTTCCACCACCTGGCGCTCGACGGCCTCGATGGCCTCGCCGACGGCCTGCGGGTTCTGGCCGCCGCCCTGGGCGACGTCCGGCTTGCCGCCACCGCCGCCGCCGAGGGTCTTGGCGGCCGTGCGGACCAGCTCGCCGGCCTTGAGGCCGCGCTCGCGGGCGGCCTCGTTGGTGGCGATCACCGTCAGCGGCTTGCCGTTGGCCGTGGTGAACAGGGCGACGACGGCCGGGCGGTCGGAGGGGATGCGGCCGCGGACGTCGAGGACCAGCTTGCGCAGGTCGTCGGCGCCGGTGCCGTCCGGCACCTGGCCGGTGACCAGGGCGACACCGCGGATGTCGCGGGCGGAGTCGACCAGACCGGCGGCGGCCTGGAGGACCTTCTCCGCGCGGAACTTCTCGATCTCCTTCTCGGCGTCCTTCAGCTTGCCGAGCATCGTGGAGATCTTCTCCGGCAGCTCCTCCGCGCGGCCCTTGACCAGCTCCTGGAGCTGGGCGACGACCGTGTGCTCGCGGGCGAGGAAGTTGTAGGCGTCGACGCCGACGAGGGCCTCGATGCGGCGCACACCGGAGCCGATGGAGGACTCGCCGAGCAGCTTCACCAGGCCCAGCTGGGCGGTGTTGTGCACGTGCGTGCCGCCGCACAGCTCCTTGGAGAAGTCGCCGATGGTGACGACGCGGACCTGCTCGCCGTACTTCTCGCCGAACTCGGCGATGGCGCCCTGGCGCTTGGCCTCGTCGATCGGCATGACCTCGGCGTGCACGTCGAGCTCGCGCGAGAGCACCTCGTTGATCTTCTGCTCGACGTCCGTGAGGACGGCGCCGGGGACGGCGTTGGGCGAGCCGAAGTCGAAGCGGAAGCGGCCCGGGGAGTTCTCCGAACCGGCCTGGGCGGCGGTCGGGCCGAGGGCGTCGCGCAGCGCCTGGTGGGTGAGGTGGGTGGCGCTGTGGGCACGGGCGATGGCCCGGCGGCGGCGCACGTCGATGGCGGCGTAGGCGGTGGCGCCCACGGTCACCTCGCCGACCTGCACCGAGCCCTTGTGCACGGAGACGCCGGGGACCGGCTGCTGCACGTCGCGGATCTCGATGACGGCGCCGGAGTGCAGCCGGATGCGGCCGTGGTCGGCGAGCTGGCCGCCGCCCTCGGCGTAGAACGGGGTGCGGTCGAGGACGACCTCGACCTCGTCGCCCTCGGAGGCGGCGGGCGACGGGACGCCGTTGACCAGCAGGCCGACGACGGTGGTCTCGCCCTCGGTGTTGGTGTAGCCGGTGAACTCGGTGGCGCCGGCGGTGTCGGCGATCTCGCGGTACGAGGTGACGTCGGCGTGGCCGGTCTTCTTGGCCTGGGCGTCGGCCTTGGCGCGCTCCCGCTGCTCCTTCATCAGGCGGCGGAAGCCCTCCTCGTCCACGGTCAGGCCCTGCTCGGCGGCCATCTCGAGGGTGAGGTCGATCGGGAAGCCCCAGGTGTCGTGGAGCAGGAACGCCTTGTCGCCGGCGAGGACCGTGCCGCCGGCGGCCTTGGTCTCGGTGACGGCGGTGTCGAGGATGTTGGTGCCGCCCTTGAGGGCCTTCAGGAACGCGGCCTCCTCGGCGAGGGCGACCGTCTCGATGCGCTTGCGCTCGGTCTCCAGCTCCGGGTACTGCTCGCCCATCGTCGTGATGACGGTGTCGACGAGCTCGCCGACGACCGGGCCGGTGGCGCCGAGCAGGCGCATGTTGCGGACGGCGCGGCGCATGATGCGGCGGAGCACGTAGCCACGGCCCTCGTTGCCGGGGGTGACGCCGTCGCCGATGAGCATGACGGAGGTGCGCATGTGGTCGGCGACCACGCGCAGCGAGACGTCGCTGTCGTGGGCCTTGCCGTAGGCGACGCCGGTGAGCTCGGTGGCCTTGTCGATGACGACCTTGAGGGTGTCGGTCTCGTACATGTTCTGCACGCCCTGGAGGATCATCGCCAGGCGCTCCATGCCGAGGCCCGTGTCGATGTTCTTGGACGGCAGGTCGCCGAGGATCTCGAAGTCCTCCTTGCCGATGCCCTGGCCCCGCTCGTACTGCATGAAGACGAGGTTCCAGATCTCGACGTAGCGCTCGTCGTTGACGGCGGGGCCGCCCTCGACGCCGAACTCCGGACCGCGGTCGTAGTTGATCTCGGAGCAGGGGCCGCAGGGGCCGGGGACGCCCATGGACCAGAAGTTGTCCTTCTTGCCGAGGCGCTGGATGCGCTCGGCGGGGACGCCCACGACGTCGCGCCAGATCTGCTCGGCCTCGTCGTCGTCCTGGTAGACGGTGATCCAGAGCTTCTCCGGCTCGAGCCCGTAGCCGCCGTGCTCGACCGGGGTGGTCAGCAGCTCCCAGGCGAGCTTGATGGCGCCTTCCTTGAAGTAGTCGCCGAAGGAGAAGTTGCCGCACATCTGGAAGAACGTGCCGTGGCGGGTGGTCTTGCCGACCTCTTCGATGTCGGGCGTACGGACGCACTTCTGCACGCTGGCGGCGCGCGGGAAGGGCGGCTTGACCTCACCCAGGAAGTAGGGCTTGAAGGGCACCATGCCGGCGGGGACGAGCAGCAGAGTCGGGTCGTCCGCGATGAGCGACGCCGAAGGGACGACGGTGTGCCCGCGCTCCTCGAAGAAGCTCAGCCAGCGGCGGCGGATTTCAGCCGACTCCATCAGTGGTCCTCATTCCGGTTGTACGTGAACGAATAGGTGGTGTCTGGGGTGGTGCGGCCGCCGAGCTCCGGCTTGCGGCGCGGCGCCGGGAGCTCGCGCTCCTGCTCCGCGGGCGGCGGTGCGTCCAGGCCGAGCGCCTCGCCGAGCTCGGCCTCGCGCTGCAGCATGTTGGCCCGCACGTCGAGGGCGAAGCCGACGGCGCGGTCCTTGATCCGGTGCCCCGCCTCGACGGCCTTGTCGGCCGCCTGCGCGGCGAGGCTTTCCGGGGTCAGCTGCCTGAGCTTGCGGTTGACCTTGGTGGTGGCCCACACGCCGGCGGCCGCGCCCGCGGTGAACCAGAACGTACGGCGGAACATCGTGCTCAGCCCTTCTGCTTCCGGCGTCGCGCGGACGGCACGGTACGACCGACGATCACAGTACGCCGGTCGGACGCGGGCGGCGCGTCCTCACGGCCCCGGCCGAGCGCCCTGCGGACCCCGTAGCCGAAGGCGGCGACCTTGACCAGCGGGCCGCCGAAGGTGGAGGCGACGGTGCCGGCCAGCGCCGAGGCGTTGGAGGTGACCTCCTGGACGTCGGACGCGATGGAGTCCACCCGGTCGAGCTGGGTCTGCGCGGAGCGCACGGCCTGGGAGGCGTCGGCGAGCAGCGGGACGGCCTGGTCGGTCACGTCCGCGACGAGCTTGGTGGTCGCCTTGAGCGTCTGCGCCAGCCTCACCAGCACCACGGCGAGGAAGGAGACGAGAATCGCCCAGAACACGGCCACCAGGATCCCGGCAACCTCACCACCGGTCACTCTGCACCGCTCTCTGCTGTCGTCGGGCCCCGGACGGTCGTCGGACCCGTGCTGATACGTCCTCCGACCCTATCGCGCCCGGCGTCCCTGGCCGTACCGCATTACGGCTTGTGGGAGGGGAGTTGCGCGGTATCGATTGTACGGAGCGCGTGCGGATGAGTACGCTCCGTGTCCCATGCGACGGAGCAATCTCCCTGCGGAGCTGAACCGGTTCGTGGGCCGGGCCGCCGAGCAGGACCAACTGGCGCGGTTACTGGACGAGTTCCGCATGGTCACGGTCGTCGGAGTGGGCGGGGTGGGCAAGACCCGGCTGGCCCTGCGGGCCGCGGCGGCGCTGCAGAAACGCTACGTCGACGGGGTCCGGCTGGCGGAGCTGGCCGCGCTGCGCGATCCGGGTCTGGTGGCCCACGCGCTGGTCGAGGCGCTGGGTCTGACCGACCACACGGTGCGGGCCCCGCGCGAGGTGCTCCTGGAGCACCTGGCCGAGCGGCGGCTGCTGCTCGTGGTGGACGGCTTCGAGCACCTGGTGGAGGAGTGTGCGGGGCTGTTGCGGGAGCTGCTGGTCGGCTGCCCGGGGCTCACGGTGCTCGCCGCCGGCCGGCGGCCGCTGCGGGTGGACGGCGAAGCGGTGTTCACGCTGGCGCCGCTGGACGAGGCGGACGCGATGGAGCTGCTGGCCGGTCGGGCGGCGGAGGCGGGCGTGGTCGCGGGCGGGGACGCGGGCGCGCTGCGGGAGCTGTGCCGGCGGCTGGACGGGATCCCGCTGGCGCTCGAACTGGCGGCGGCGCGGCTGCCGCTGCTGACTCCGGCGCAGTTGCTGCGGCGTCTGGAGGACCGGTTCCGGCTGCTCGACGGCGGCCGGCGCGGTGCGCTGCCGCGGCACCGGACGCTGCGGACGGCGATCGGCTGGAGCCACGAGCTGTGCACGCCGGAGGAGCGGCTGCTGTGGGCGCGGCTCTCGGTCTTCGCCGGCCCGTTCGACCTGGAGGCGGTGGAGTACGTGTGCGCGGGCGCCGGTCTCTCCGCGGACCGGGTGGTGGACGTGCTCGGCGAGCTCCTCGCGCAGTCGCTGGTGGCCCGCGAGGACACGGCGGCGGGCCCGCGCTTCCGGATGCTGGACACAGTCAGGGCGTACGGGGCCGAGTGGCTGGAGGCGCTGGGCGACACCGAGCGGATGCGCCGCCGGCACCGGGACTGGTACATGGGCTTCGCCACCTGGTGCGAGCTGGAGTGGTTCAGTCCGCGGCAGGGCGAGGTGGCGGCGGCCACGGACGTGGCGCTGCCGAACCTGCGGGCGGCGCTGGAGCTGTGCCTGGAGTCGGCGGAGGACGCCTCGCTGGCCCGGCACCTGGCGGGGACGCTGTGGTTCTACTGGGTGGGCTGCGGGCGGCTTTCCGAGGGGCGGCACTGGCTGGACAGGGCGGTCGCCATGCCCGCGTACGAGCCGGTCGCGCTGCACGAGGAGGCGCGTCTGAAGGCGCTGTGGGTGCTCGGTTACGTGGCGGTCCTGCAGGGTGATCCGACGGCGGCGGTGGCGGCGCTGCACGAGTGCGGGGAGCGGGCCCGGGTCACCGGGAACGCGACGGCCGAGGCGTACGCGACGCACCGGATGGGCTGTCTGGCGCTGCTCTCGGACGATCTGCCGCGGGCGGAGGAGCTGATCGGCCGGGCGCTCGACGCGTACCGGGAGATCGGCGAGCTGAACAGCAACGTGCTGATGGGCCAGGTGGAGCTGGCGATGGCGCGGGCCTTCCAGGGCGATCTGGAGGGCGCGGTCGCGCTGTGCGCGGAGGTGCGGGAGGTCTGCGAGGAGCGCGGCGAGCGCTGGACGCGGGCGTACGCGCTCTACGTCCTGGCCTTCGCGGCGCTGACGGACGGCGATCCGGTGTCGGCGCGGGAGCTGCTGTCCGAGTGCGTCACGATCAACCACGCCTTCCACGACCTGGTGGGCCTGGTGCTCGCGATCGAGCTGCTCGCCCTCGTGACGGTGGTCGAGGGCGACGCGGAGGAGGCGGCGGTGCTGCAGGGCGCGGCGATGCCGGTGTGGCGGTCGGTGGGGCTGCCACTGTTCGGTTCGGCGCACTTCAACGGCTCGCGGGCGCTGTGCGCGCGGCGGGCGGGCGAGGCGCTGGGCGGTGCGGCGTACCGGGTCCGGTACGGCGAGGGCGAGCGGCTGTCCGTCGACGCGGCGGTGGACCGGGCGCTCGCCGGGCGCCGGGATCCGGCCGGGCGCGGCCGGGCCGGGGCGCGGGCTCCGCGTCCGTTCCGGGCGGGGCGGGCGCCGGTCCCGGAAACGCGGAAGCCCGCCGGCTCCCCCACCGGAACGGGCGGGGAAGCGGCGGGCTGAACACCGCGGAGGTGGTACTACGGCCTGCCGGAGATCAGCGGGCGTAGTACTCGACGACCAGCTGCTCGTCGCAGATGACCGGGATCTCCTTGCGGTTCGGGTCGCGGTCGAGGCGGAAGGCCAGGGCCTTCAGGTTGACCTGCAGGTAGCGCGGGGTCTCACCCTCGGCGGCGAAGCCACCCTCGCGGGCGACCTGGAAGAGGGTCTTGGCGCGGGACTTCTCGCGGACCATCACGACGTCGTCGGGACGGACGCGGAAGGACGGCTTGTCGACCTTCTGGCCGTTGACCTGGATGTGGCCGTGGACGACCATCTGGCGGGCCTGGTAGATGGTGCGGGCGATGCCCGAACGCAGGACCAGGGCGTCGAGGCGACGCTCGAGCTCGACGACCAGCGCCTCGCCCGTCTTGCCCTCGGCCTTCTTGGCGCGGTCGTAGGCGCGGGCCATCTGGCGCTCGCTGATGTCGTACTGGGCGCGCAGACGCTGCTTCTCGAGCAGACGGACCTTGTAGTCCGAGTTCTGCTTGCGGCCACGGCCGTGCTCGCCCGGCGGGTAGGGGCGGGCCTCGAAGTACTTGACGGCCTTCGGCGTCAGCGCGATGCCGAGCGCACGGGACTTCTTGACCTTGGGACGGGACTGGTTCGGCATGAACCAACCTCTCTAGTGTTTCGAATACGGCTTCACCAGGGTTAGGGAGGTCGCAATCCGCAGCCGGGAAACCCGCCGGGTCCGCAGGGGACCTGCCGGGCAGCCGCTCCCAGTCTGGGCACGTACGTGCAGCACGCGAACGACCCACCGACCGCTCCGGGGATTCCCGGTGGTGGTGGGTTGCACGCGACACCTTCGAAGGTGCGCGACGCTCCTGGAGACCAGGCCCGGAGGCCGGGGCTCCGGCTGACTGTCCCGCTCTGGTGATGTCGGCCGAAGCCGGACACGGGACGCAGCACTTCCCACGAGTGTACCGGTTCCCCGGGTCCCTCGTGCACCGAGGCCCCCGGCCCCGGGGCCCGGCCCCCTCGGCGGCTGCCGTCAGCCGCCCTCGCCCTTCAGGCGCTCCCGCACCTTCTCCACCACGTCCGCGTACCGCGCCTCCGCGCCGTAGCGGGTGGGCTCGTAGTAGCGCTTGCCGTGGACGGGGTCCGGCGCGTACTGCTGGGCCGCGATGGCGCCCGGCACGTCGTGCGGATACACATAGCCTTGGGCGTGGCCGAGCTTGGCGGCGCCCTTGTAGTGGCCGTCGCGCAGATGGGGCGGGACCGGGCCCGCGAGGCCGGCCCGTACGTCGGCCTGGGCGGCGAAGATCGCGTTCGTCACCGCGTTCGACTTCGGGGCGAGGGCCAGGGCGATCGTGGCGTGGCTCAGGGTCAGCGCGGCCTCGGGGAAGCCGATCATCGCCACGGCCTGGGCGGCGGCCACGGCGAGCGGCAGCGCGTTCGGATCGGCGAGGCCGATGTCCTCGCTGGCCGAGATCATCAGCCGCCGAGCGATGAACCGCGGGTCCTCGCCCGCCTCGATCATCCGGGCCAGGTAGTGCAGCGCCGCGTCCACGTCCGAGCCGCGGATCGACTTGATGAGGGCGCTCGCCACGTCGTAGTGCTGGTCGCCGTCCCGGTCGTACTTCACCGCCGCCCGGTCCACGGTCTCCTCGACCGTCTGCAGGGTGATCTCGGACTCCTGCTTGGCGATGGCGGCACCGGCCGCCGCCTCCAGGGCCGTCAGTGCGCGCCGGGCGTCGCCTCCGGCGATCCGGAGCAGATGGGCCTCGGCGTCCTCGGGCAGGGTCACCGCCCCGCCGAGCCCCCGCTCCTCCGTGAGCGCCCGGCGCATCAGACCGCGCAGGTCGTCGTCGGTGAGCGGCTCCAGGGTGAGCAGCAGCGAGCGGGAGAGCAGCGGGGAGATCACCGAGAAGTACGGGTTCTCGGTGGTGGCGGCGATCAGCGTCACCCAGCGGTTCTCCACGGCCGGGAGCAGCGAGTCCTGCTGGGCCTTGGAGAAGCGGTGGATCTCGTCGAGGAAGAGGACGGTCTCCTTGCCGAAGCCGCCGACGGCCCGCCGGGCCCCGTCGATGACGGCGCGGACCTCCTTGACGCCCGCGGTGATGGCCGACAGCTCCACGAAGCGCTTGTTGGTGGCCTTCGACACCACGTACGCGAGGGTGGTCTTCCCGGTGCCGGGCGGGCCCCAGAGGATCACCGAGGACGCGCCCGCCGGGCCTCCGCTGCCGTCGCCGACCAGCCGGCGCAGCGGCGAGCCCGGCTTCAGCAGATGACGCTGGCCCACGACCTCGTCGAGGGTGCGCGGACGCATCCGCACGGCCAGCGGGCTGCTGGCCGGGTCCTTCTCCTGGCGCTCTTCGGCGGCTGCGGTAAAGAGGTCGGGCTCCACGTCATGAAGCCTAAGTCAGCGGACTGACAGTCCGGCCGGCCCGGTCGGCGGGGCCGGACCTCAGCTGGTCCAGAAGTCCCACCAGCGGGTCAGGATCAGCATGCCGATGATGCCGACGTGCAGCACCGGCAGGACCCAGGTGAACTCGTCGAAGAAGGTGCGCAGGCCCGAGGGGGCGGGGATGACGCCGCGGCGCACGTTGTGCGAGGTCGTGTACCAGAACATGACGATGGTGGCGACCCAGGCGAGGCAGCACCACAGGCAGAGCGCGTTGATCTCGTACAGCGACTGGTACATCAGCCACGTGCAGAAGCCGACGCCGAAGAGCATGCCGGCGTTGAGGCCGAGCCAGTACCAGCGGCGGTAGCGGGCGCCGGCGAGCAGGCCCACGCCGATGGCGATCACCATGGCGTACGTGACGAGGCCGAGCATCGGGTTGGGGAAGCCGAAGACCGAGGCCTGCTCGCTCTTCATGATGTTCCCGCAGGACACGATCGGGTTCAGGCTGCAGCCGGGGGTGAAGTTCGGGTCCTCGAGCAGCTTGAACTTGTCGATGGTGATGACCCACGCGGCCAGCAGCCCGGCGGCGCCGGTGATCACCAGGAGCCAGGCGAAGCCGCGGCCCGCGCCGATGGCGCGGGGGTCCTCCCGCCCGGCGGTCTCGTTCGCGGCCGCTGCTTTCGTCATGTCGCTGTACTCGCTCTTCGTCGATTCGTCGCTTCCGCGGACCAGGGCACGAACATTCTGCCGCACACGGTGACACGGGCGGCGTGAGCGCGAGGTAAACGGCGAGGGGCCCGGCCCGCGCGACGCGCGCGGACCGGGCCCCTGCCCGTACTCGAACTCGTACCGGCTGCGATCAGGCGAGGCGTGCCTTCACCGTCTCGACCAGCTCGTCCAGGGCGACCGGCGTCTGCTCGCCGGACTCCATGTCCTTGAGCTGGACGACGCCCTCGGCGAGGTCCCGCTCACCGGCGACGACGGCGAAGCGGGCGCCGGAGCGGTTGGCGTTCTTCATGTGGGCCTTGAGGCCCTTCGCGCCGAAGCTGAAGTCCGTGGCCACGCCTTCCTTGCGCAGCCGCGTGACGAGACCGAAGAGCACCTTGCGCGCCTCGTCACCCAGCGGCACGGCGAAGACACTGGTGGCCGGCGGGATGTCGAGCTCGACGCCCTCCGCCTCAAGGGCGAGGACCGTGCGGTCCACGCCCAGTGCCCAGCCGACGGACGGCAGCGCCGGGCCGCCGATCATCTCGGACAGGCCGTCGTAACGGCCGCCGCCGCCCACCGCGGACTGCGAGCCGAGACCGTCGTGCACGAACTCGAAGGTGGTCCGGGTGTAGTAGTCCAGGCCGCGCACCAGCTTCGGGTCGTCCTCGAAGACCACGCCCGCGGCGGTGATCAGCGCGCGAACCTCCTCGTGGTACGCCTTGCACTCCTCGCACAGGTAGTCCTTGAGGAGCGGCGCGTCGGTCAGCTGCTTCTGCACCGACTCGCGCTTGTCGTCGAGGACGCGCAGCGGGTTGATGTCGGCACGGCGCAGTGTCTCCTCGTCCAGGTCGAGGCCGCGCAGGAAGGTCTGCAGGGCCTCGCGGTAGACGGGACGGCACTGCTTGTCGCCGAGCGAGTTCAGCAGGATGCGGAACTCGCGCAGGCCGAGCGAGCGGTAGGCCTGGTCGGCGAGGATGATCAGCTCGGCGTCGAGCGCCGGGTCCTCGGCACCGATCGCTTCGGCACCCACCTGCGAGAAGTGGCGGTAACGGCCCTTCTGCGGGCGCTCGTAGCGGTAGTAGGAGCCCGAGTACCAGAGCTTGACCGGCAGGCCGCCGGCCTTGTGCATGTTGGCTTCCAGGGCCGCGCGCAGGACGGAGGCCGTGCCCTCGGGGCGCAGCGCGAGGTTGGAGCCGCCCTTGGTGGTGAGGGTGTACATCTCCTTGGTCACGATGTCGGTGGACTCGCCGACACCGCGCGCGAACAGGTTGACGTCCTCGAAGCCGGGGGTCTCGACGTAGCCGTATCCGGACTTCCGCAGCGGTGCGGAGATGGCGTCACGGACGGCGAGGTAGGTCGCCGAGAACGGCGGGATGAGGTCGAAGGTGCCCTTGGGGGCCTTGAAGGTGCTCACGTGGATCTCGTCACATTCCTCGTCGGGGAGCCTGCGCGTCGCTGCTGCTCCCGAGGCCGGCCGCCACCTGCCGCAGATACGGGTTGGTGGCGCGCTCCTGGCCGATGGTCGTCTGGGGACCGTGCCCCGACAGCACCACGGTCGAGTTGTCGAGCGGCAGGCACACGCGGGCCAGCGACTGCAGCATCTCGTCCATGTCACCGCCGGGCAGGTCGGTGCGTCCGATGGAGCCGGCGAACAGCAGGTCGCCGGAGAAGAACACAGAGGGGACCTCCGAGGTCTCCGGCGTCCGGAAGGTCACCGACCCCTTGGTATGACCGGGCGCGTGCGCGACGGTGATGTCGAGGCCCGCGAGCTTCAGCTCGGCGCCGTCGGTGAGCTCGTGCACGTCGTCCGGCTCGCCCACGGTCAGCTCGCCCATGAGGGGCATCCCGATGGAGCGGCCGAGGGCCTTCTCCGGGTCGCTCATCATGTACCGGTCGGCGGGGTGGATCCACGCGGGTACGTCATGGGCGCCGCAGACCGGGACGACGGAGGCGACGTGGTCGATGTGGCCATGGGTGAGGACCACGGCGACGGGCTTGAGCCGATGCTTCTTCAGCGTCTCCTCGACTCCCTGGGCGGCCTGGTGGCCCGGGTCGATGATGACGCACTCCTCGCCTGCGGCGGGGGCGACCACGTAGCAGTTGGTGCCCCAGGCCCCGGCGGGGAACCCGGCAATCAGCACGATCGTCCTTATTTGTCGTCCGGCAGTTGGCTGCGGCGGTGCGGAATGCAGCAGATCAGAGCCTACCGGCGCTGCGTATTCCACAGCCAACCCGTATACGGTACGGGCACACCCGGCCAGGACTGAACAGACGATCGACAAGGAGCGGACCCGGTGGTCAGCAGCGATCAGCGGCGGCGGCAGCTCGCCAGGGAGAAGTACGCGCGGCAGCAGCAGCGGCGTGCGGAGGCACAGCGCAAGGCGCGCCGAAACACCGTCATCGCGTCGTCGGTGGCGGTGGTGCTCGCCGCCGGCCTCGCCGTCTGGGCCTCGGTGGCACTGACCGGCGACGACTCCAAGGGCTCGGACAGCGTGGCCTCGCAGCCGTCGGAGACGCCCAGCGCGGCGCCGACCGAGGAGAAGAAGCCCGAACCGGCGATGTCGATCGACAAGAAGGCCACGTACACGATGGCCCTCAAGACCAACGTCGGCGACATCACCGTCACGATGGACGCGGCGAAGGCCCCGCACACCGTGAACTCCTTCAAGCACCTCGCCGACAAGAAGTTCTTCGACGGGACCTCGTGCCATCGCCTGACCACGTCGGGCATCTTCGTGCTCCAGTGCGGCGACCCGAAGGGCGACGGCACCGGCGGCCCCGGCTACTCGATCCCGGACGAGAACCTGAACGGCCTCGGCAAGCCCGCCAAGGACGGCATGGTGACGTACCCGAAGGGCACCGTGGCGATGGCCAACGCCGGTGCGAACACCGGCGGCAGCCAGTTCTTCCTCGTGTACAAGGACACCAAGCTCCCGCCGAACTACACCCCCTTCGGCACCTTCGACGCGGACGGCCTCAAGGCCGTCGAGGAGGTCGCGAAGGCCGGTGTCGCGGGCGGTGCGGGCGACGGTGCGCCGCAGAAGAAGGTCACGATCGAGAAGGCCGCCGTCACCAAGAAGTGAGCCGGCGGACCGGGCGACGACGGCCCGGCGACCACACGTGCGCGTGACCGTTGAATTTCGGTCGTGCTGAGTGCGGACAGCCGGGCCGCCGTTCGCCTAGATTGGCGTTGTGCAGCGCAGGCCGTCGGCCGTGCTGTGGAGGGCGGGCGAGACCCGCCGGGAAACCGTGGACGATGCCAGGGGGCCGGGCCCCCGCGACGGCATCATGTTGAGGAGGCGCTGTGAGCAGCGACCCGTGGGGCCGCGTCGACGAGACGGGCACCGTGTACGTGCGTACGGCCGAGGGCGAGAAGGTCGTCGGATCGTGGCAGGCCGGCAGCCCCGAGGAGGCGCTGGCCTACTTCGAGCGCAAGTACGAGGGCCTGGTGGTCGAGATCGGCCTCCTCGAGAAGCGGGTACGGACCACCGACCTGTCGGCCAAGGACGCCACGACGGCCATCGAGCACCTCCGGCAGCAGGTCGACGAGCACCACGCCGTCGGCGACCTGGCCGCGCTGGCCGCCCGTCTCGACAAGCTGACCGAGACGGTGGAGGCCCGCCGCGAGGAGCGCAAGGCCCAGAAGGCGAAGCAGGCCGACGAGGCCCGCTCCGCCAAGGAGGCCCTGGTCACCGAGGCCGAGGAGCTGGCGCAGAGCGAGCAGTGGCGGGCCGCGGGCGAGCGGCTGCGGGCCCTGGTGGACACCTGGAAGGGCCTGCCGCGACTCGACCGGAAGTCCGACGACGAGCTGTGGCACCGCTTCTCGCACGCCCGCTCGGCGTTCTCCAAGCGTCGCAAGGCCCACTTCGCGGCGCTCGACGCGCAGCGCGAGGAGGCCCGCAAGACCAAGGAGAAGCTGGTCGCCGAGGCCGAGGCGCTGTCGAACTCGACCGACTGGGGTGCGACGGCCGCCCGCTACCGCGAGCTGATGGCGGACTGGAAGGCGGCGGGCCGGGCCCAGCGCGAGCACGAGGACGACCTGTGGAACCGCTTCCGCGGCGCCCAGGACGTGTTCTTCGCGGCGCGCGGCGAGGTCTTCGCCGAGCGTGACGCCGAGCAGGTCGAGAACCTCAAGCTGAAGGAGGAGCTCGCGGCCGAGGCGGAGAAGCTGGTGCCGGTGACGGACCTGAAGGCCGCCCGTGCCGCCTTCCGCTCCGTCAACGAGCGCTGGGAGGCCATCGGCCACGTGCCGCGCGACGCCCGCCCGAAGGTCGAGGGCCGGATGCACGCGGTGGAGCGGGCGATCCAGGAGGCCGAGGAGGCCGAGTGGCGCCGCACCAACCCGGAGGCGCGGGCCCGCGCCGCGGGTCTCACGGGCCAGCTCCAGGACGCGGTCGACAAGCTCCAGAAGCAGATCGACGCGGCCCGCGCGGCGGGCAACGACGCCAAGGCCGACAAGCTCGCCAAGGAGCTCGAGGGCCGTCAGGCGCTGCTCGACCAGGCCCTGAAGGGCCTGCAGGAGTTCGGCGGCTGATCCCGCCCCGCGTTTCCCGCCCAGGCGGACGAGAAGGGCCCCCGGCACACCGGCCGGGGGCCCTTCCTCGTATCCCCTAGGGGCGCCGCGCGCTCGTCACGCGGTAGACGTCGTAGACGCCCTCCACGCCGCGTACGGCCTTCAGGACGTGGCCCAGGTGCTTGGGGTCGCCCATCTCGAAGGTGAAGCGCGAGGTGGCCACCCGGTCGCGGGAGGTCTGGACGGCCGCCGACAGGATGTTGACGTGCTGGTCCGAGAGGACCCGGGTGACGTCGGAGAGCAGCCGGGACCGGTCCAGGGCCTCGACCTGGATGGCGACCAGGAAGACCGAGGACTGGGTGGGCGCCCACTCGACGTCGAGGATGCGCTCGGGCTCCCGGGACAGCGACTCGACGTTCACGCAGTCGCTGCGGTGCACGGAGACGCCGCTGCCCCGCGTGACGAAGCCGATGATCGGGTCGCCGGGCACCGGGGTGCAGCAGCGGGCCAGCTTCACCCACACGTCCTCGACGCCCTTGACCACCACGCCCGGGTCCGAGCTGGAACGGCGCTTGGTGCGGCCGCGGGCCGGCGGGTGGGTCTCGGCGATGTCCTCGGTCGCGGCCTCCTCGCCGCCGAGGGCCTGGACCAGCTTCTGCACGATGGACTGGGCCGTGACGTGACCCTCGCCGATCGCCGCGTACAGCGAGGAGATGTCGGTGTACCGCATCTCGTGGGCGAGGGTGACCAGCGAGTCGCCGGTGAGGATCCGCTGGATCGGCAGGTTCTGCTTGCGCATGGCCCGCGCGATGGCGTCCTTGCCCTGCTCGATGGCCTCGTCGCGGCGCTCCTTGGAGAACCAGGCGCGGATCTTGTTGCGGGCGCGCGGGGACTTGACGAAGCCCAGCCAGTCCCGGGAGGGCCCGGCGCCGACGGCCTTGGAGGTGAAGACCTCCACCAGGTCGCCGTTGTCCAGGGTGGACTCCAGCGGCACCAGACGTCCGTTGACGCGGGCGCCTATGGTGCGGTGGCCGACCTCGGTGTGGACGGCGTAGGCGAAGTCGACCGGGGTGGCGCCGGCGGGCAGCGCTATGACGTCGCCCTTCGGCGTGAAGACGAAGACCTCGTTGCGGGAGAGGTCGAAGCGCAGCGACTCCAGGAACTCCGAGGGGTCCTCGGTCTCCTTCTGCCAGTCGAGCAGCTGCCGCAGCCACGCCATGTCGTTGACGTGGTCGTCCTTCCCGGCCTTCTTCGGAACGTCGGTGCGCACCTTGGAGGCGCCGGCGACGGCCTCCTGCTTGTACTTCCAGTGCGCGGCGATGCCGTACTCGGCGCGGCGGTGCATGTCGAAGGTGCGGATCTGCAGCTCGACGGGCTTGCCGTTGGGTCCGATGACCGTCGTGTGCAGCGACTGGTACATGTTGAACTTCGGCATCGCGATGTAGTCCTTGAACCGGCCGGGGACCGGGTTCCATCGCGCGTGGACGGTGCCGAGGGCCGCGTAGCAGTCGCGGACGGTGTCCACGAGGACGCGGATGCCGACCAGGTCGTAGATCTCCGCGAAGTCACGGCCGCGGACGATCATCTTCTGGTAGACGCTGTAGTAGTGCTTCGGCCGGCCGGTGACGGTGGCCTTGATGCGGGCGGCCCGCAGGTCGGCCTGGACCTCGTCGGTCACTATCGCGAGGTACTCGTCGCGCTTGGGCGCGCGCTCGGCGACCAGCCGGACGATCTCGTCGTACATCTTGGGGTAGAGGATCGCGAAGGCGAGGTCCTCCAGCTCCCACTTGATGGTGTTCATGCCCAGCCGGTGGGCCAGCGGGGCGTAGATCTCCAGGGTCTCGCGGGCCTTCTTCTCCTGCTTCTCCCGCTTGAGGTAGCGCATGGTGCGCATGTTGTGCAGGCGGTCGGCGAGCTTGATGACGAGGACCCTGGGGTCCTTGGCCATGGCGACGACCATCTTGCGGACGGTCTCGGCCTGTGCGGCCTCGCCGAACTTGACCTTGTCGAGCTTGGTGACGCCGTCGACGAGCAGGGCGACCTGGTCGCCGAAGTCGCGGCGCAGGTCCTCCAGGCCGTACTCGGTGTCCTCGACGGTGTCGTGGAGGAGTCCGGCCATGAGCGTCGCCGGGTCCATGCCGAGCTCGGCGAGGATCGTGGTGACGGCGAGCGGGTGGGTGATGTACGGGTCGCCGCTCTTGCGCTTCTGGCCGCGGTGCCAGCGCTCGGCGACCTGGTAGGCCCGCTCGATCTGGCGGAGGGTCGCGGTCTCGATCTTCGGGTCGTTGGAGCGGACGATCCGCAGCAGCGGTTCGAGGACCGGGTTGTACGGGGAGGAGCGCTGGACGCCGAGCCGGGCGAGGCGGGCGCGGACCCGGCTCGAGGAGCCGCCGGAGCGGGCGGGCGGGGCCGGGGTGGGCCGGACGGTCGGGGGCGGCGCGGGTGCCGCGGGCCGGGGCCTCGTCTCCGCGGGCGGGTTCTGGGGCGCGGCAGTGCTCGGCGCGGCCTGCTCGGCTCGCTTGTCGGGCTGCGCGGCGGAGAGTGGCTGGGCCTCGTCTGGCAAGAGCGCTCCTCGTGCGTTTCCGGGTCCCCCGGTCAGGCCCGGAAAGGCCATCGTATCGACCTGGAAGCGCCTGTGCTCACGCGCCTGAGGGCTGAGACGCACCTCATGCGCGGCCGTGCCTCGCCGGGTTCCCGTTTCTCGGGGTTGTCCGGAAAACGACGGAGGCGGCCCGGGGAATTCCCGGGCCGCCTCCGTACCAGGTCGGCGGTGTCCGACGCGGTCGGACGACACGTACGTCGGCCGGACGACGGCCGGCGGACGGCTCAGACGGTGATGAGCGCCGTGAGCGGGGCTCCGGCCAGGGCGGGCTCGATACGGGCCCGGCCCGGCAGGAAGCCGAGCTCCATCAGGACGGCGACGCCGGCGACCTCGGCCCCGGCGCGCCGGATCAGCTCGATGGAGGCCTCGGCGGTGCCGCCGGTCGCGAGGACGTCGTCGATGACCATGACGCGGTCGCCCGCGGCCAGGTCCTCGGCGTGCACCTCGATCTCGGCGGAGCCGTACTCCAGCTCGTACGCCTGCCGCAGCGTCGCCCCGGGCAGCTTCCCGGCCTTGCGGACCGGGATGAAGCCGAGGCTGGCGCGGACGGCGACCGGCGCGGCCAGGATGAAGCCGCGGGCCTCCAGGCCCACGACCTTCGTGGCGCCGTGCGCGACGCACAGCCCGGCGAGCGTGTCGGTGAGCGCGGTGAACGCCTCCGGGTCCGCGAGCAGCGGGGTGATGTCCTTGAACAGCACGCCCGGCTTCGGGTAGTCGGGGACGTCCCGGATGCGGCTGAGGAGCAGCTCGGTGGTGCCCTGTGCCTCGGCGGTCATCCGCGCCGTCCCGAGGGGCGGCCGCGGCGGCCGCGCTGGCCCACGACGGCAGGCTCGGCGCCGGAGGCGTCGAGCGCGTCGGCGGCGTCGACGTCCTCGCCCTTGGCGGCGTCGGAGGCCCGCTTGGCCAGGACGCGCTTCTTCAGGGCCTTCATCGCCGGCTCGCGCTCCTTGAGGTCGGCGACCAGCGGGGTGGCGATGAAGATCGAGGAGTACGCACCGGCGGCGAGACCCACGAACAGCGACAGCGAGATGTCGTTCAGCATGCCCGCGCCGAGGACGCCGCCGCCGATGAAGAGCAGACCGGCGACCGGGAGCAGCGCCACGACCGTGGTGTTGATCGAACGGACCAGGGTGCTGTTGATCGAGCGGTTGGCGACGTCGCTGTACGTCCAGCGGGTCTGCTTGGTGATGTCCTTCGTCTGCTCCTTGAGCGAGTCGAAGACGACGACCGTGTCGTAGAGCGAGTAACCGAGGATCGTCAGCAGACCGATGACCGTACCGACCGTGACCTCGAAGCCGACCAGCGAGTAGATGCCGACGGTGATGGTGAGGTCGTGGATCAGCGCGACGAGCGCCGCGAGGGCCATCCGCCACTCGAAGGCGATGGCGAGGTAGATCACCACGAGGATCATGAAGACCCCGAGGCCCGTCCAGGCCTTGGTGGCGATCTGCTCACCCCAGCTGGGGCCGACGAGCTCCGCCGCGATCTTCGTCTCGGGGACGTTCAGGTCCTTGGCGAGCTCCGCGCGGACCTGGTCGGACTTGGCGGTGTCGAGGCCGCCGACCTGGATGCGCAGGGAGCCGTTGCCGAGCTGCTGGACGATGGCGTCGTGGCCGGAGGCCTCTTCCGCGTACTCCGTGGCCTGGCTGACGGAGACGTCCGTCTTCGGGGTGGTGAAGACGGCGCCGCCCTGGAACTCGATGCCCATGTTCAGGCCGCGCACCGCGAGGGCGACGATGGCCGTGATGGTGATGAGGATCGAGAGGCCGTACCAGATACGGCGGTTGCCGATGAAGTCGTAGCCGACCTCACCGCGGTGGAGTCGGGCGCCGAGATCGCCGAGCTTCGACATCTCACGCCTCCTTCGGTTCGATCGGGCCGGCGGCGGGGGTGGACGTACGGCGGGTGCGGCGCAGCGGCGGCTTGGCACCGAGGCTCTTCGGGTCGAGGCCGGACATCTTGTGGCCGTTGCCGAAGAACTTGGTGCGGGCGAGGAGCGTCATCACCGGCTTGGTGAAGAGGAACACCACCACGATGTCGAGCAGCGTGGTCAGGCCGAGCGTGAACGCGAAGCCCTGGACCTTGCCGACGGTGACCACGAAGAGCACCGCGGCGGCGAGGAACGACACGAAGTCGGAGACCAGGATGGTGCGGCGGGCACGGGGCCAGGCGCGCTCGACGGCCGGGCGCAGCGTGCGGCCCTCGCGGATCTCGTCGCGGATGCGTTCGAAGTAGACGATGAACGAGTCCGCGGTGATGCCGATGGCCACGATGGCACCGCAGACGGCCGGCAGGTTCAGCGCGAAGCCGATGGCCGGGCCGAGCAGCGCCATGATCACGTAGGTGAGCAGGGCCGAGACGCCGAGGCTGAGGATCGCCACGAACGACAGGCCGCGGTAGTAGACCACCAGGTAGATGATGACCAGGCCGAGGCCGATGGCGCCGGCGATCAGACCCGCCTGGAGCTGCTCGCCGCCGAGGGCGGCGGTGACGGTGTCGACGCTCTGGGTCTCGAAGGACAGCGGCAGGGCACCGTAGGACAGGATGTTGCCCAGGTCCTGGGCGGTCTCCTGGGTGAAGCTGCCGGAGATCTCGGCGCTGGCGCTCAGCGTCTGTCGCACGGAGGGGGCGGAGACCACGTCGCCGTCGAGGACGATCGCGAAGCGGTTCTGCGGGTCGGCCTGCTGCGAGAGCTTGCCGGTGATCTTCTGGAACTTCTTCGAGCCCTCGCTCGTGAAGTCCATGGTCACGATCCACATGCCGCGCTGCTGGTCGAAGACGCCCTGGGCGTCGTCGACGTCCTTGCCGTCGACCTCGGCCGGGCCGAGGAGGTACTTCGACCAGATGCCGGGGGCGTCCTCGCCACAGGCGATGGTGGGCTCGGAGGGCTTGACGCCCTGACCGACGGCGGCGCGCTGCTTGGGGTCGAGGCAGTTGAGCGTCGCGAACTTCTGCTGCAGGGCCGCGGTGGCGGCGTCACCCGACGGGGCCGGGGTCGGCGTCGAGGACGCCTTCGGCGACGCGGAGGCGGAGGAGCTCGCGGTCGGCGTGGGGCTCGGGGCCTTCAGCGCCTCGCTGACGGCACGGCCCTGGCTGGAGGCGGTGGCCGTCGGGGTGGCGGACTTGCCGCCCTTGCCCTTGTCCGCGGTGGCGCCGGAGGGCTTCGCCGACGGGGTGGCCGAGCCGCTGGGCGTGGCGCTGGGGTTCGGCGCGGGCTGGTCGGCCGCGGCGACGGCCAGGACCTGCCGGAAGTACAGCTGGGCGGTGGTACCGACCTGCTCGCGGGCCTGCTTCTCGTTCGTCCCCTTGGGGATGTTCACGATGATGTTCTCGCGGCCCTGCGTCTGGACCTCGGCCTCGGAGACACCCAGACCGTTGACACGGCGCTCGATGATGCCGACCGCCGTGTTCATGTTGGTCTCGTTGACGGCGGACTCCTGTCCGGGCTCCGCCTTCGCCTTGAGCGTGATCGACGTGCCGCCGGCGAGGTCGATGCCCAGGCGCGGGGTGGTGTGCCCCGACCAGAACATGCCGCCGGTGAGCGCGACCATGGCGATCAGAATGAGTGCCAGGGCGCGGCCCGGCCGGCTCTGGCCCCCCGCCGGCCTTCGGCCCTTCTTCGGTGCTGCCACCTGTCGTTTCTCCCTGTCCAAACCGCCCCCGCGCCGGTTGGGCGGGCGGCGGCCACGAAGTGTGTGTGGGGACCTGCCCCCGCAGACGTGAAACCGGTCCGGGGCGGCGGAGGCCTGTGGGCGTCCGCACCCGCCCCGGGGCGATTACTTCGCCTCGGTCTCCCCGTCGGCCTTGCCGTCCTTCTCGACCTCGGAGTCCGCCGCGGGAGCGGCGTCCTTCTTGGTCAGGTCGGCCTTGGCCGCCCCCTCCTGGCCCTCGACGGCGCCGGCGTCCTCGGTGAGCGAGGAGGCGTCGTCCGGAACGACGGTGTCGGAGTCGGTGTCGTCGTCGCCGTGGACGATGCGGTTGTACTCGGCGTCTTCGAGCACCGCACCGATCGCGTTCTTGGCGTAGACGGCGTGCACGCCGGGCGCGACCTCGAGGAGGACGGTCTCGTCGCCGATCTCCTTCACGGTGGCGTACATCCCCCCGATGGTGCGTACGCCGGTGCCGGGCTGCATCTGGTTGCGCATCTCCACCGCCTGCGCCTGCTTCTTCTTGGCAGAGCGGGTCATCAGGAACATGGCCCCGATGAGGACGATGAAGGGGAGGAGGGTCACGAGGTTCACGGGACGGGTTTCCTTCGCACGGTCGCGGAGAAACCGCGGCCTGATCTTCGGGGGTGGGTACGCCGACCAGAAAGGGCGGCATCGGCGGAGTCTAGGCGAGTCCGCATCGATGGAACAACGCCCAGCATCGCACCGCGGTTCCTGACCGGGCGAGTATCCGCGCCGTCGTCGTCGTCACATCCCGAACAGCCCCGCTTGTCCGCTTCCCGCGCCGGTCCCTCCGCCGCCGCCCGCCGCGCCCGGGCCCGCTGCCTGCGGCGGAACCAGTCCGAGGTGGGTCCAGGCGGCCGGGGTGGCGACCCGGCCGCGGGGTGTGCGGGCGAGCAGTCCCTCCCGTACGAGGAAGGGTTCGGCGACCTCCTCGACGGTCTCGCGCTCCTCCCCCACCGCCACCGCGAGGGTGGACAGGCCGACCGGTCCGCCGCCGAAGAGCTTGAGCAGCGCCTCCAGGACCGCGCGGTCGAGCCGGTCGAGACCGCGGCTGTCGACCTCGTACACGCCGAGGGCCGCGGCGGCGACCTCCTGGGTGATCACTCCGTCGGCCCTGACCTGGGCGTAGTCGCGGACGCGGCGGAGCAGCCGGTTGGCGATGCGGGGCGTGCCGCGGGACCGGCCGGCGATCTCGGCGGCGCCGTCGGTGTCGATCTCGACGTCGAGGAGCCCGGCGGAGCGGCGGACCACCCGCTCCAGCTCGTGCGGCTCGTAGAACTCCATGTGCGCGGTGAAGCCGAAGCGGTCGCGCAGCGGCGGCGGGAGCAGTCCGGCCCGGGTGGTGGCGCCGACCAGGGTGAACGGCGGCAGTTCCAGGGGGATGGCGGTGGCGCCGGGGCCCTTGCCGACGATGACGTCGACGCGGAAGTCCTCCATCGCCATGTAGAGCATCTCCTCGGCGGGCCGGGACATCCGGTGGATCTCGTCGAGGAAGAGGATCTCGCCCTCCTGGAGGGAGGACAGGATGGCGGCGAGGTCACCGGCGTGCTGGATGGCGGGGCCGCTGGTGATCCTGATCGGGGCGTTCATCTCCGCCGCGATGATCATCGACAGGGTGGTCTTGCCGAGGCCGGGGGCGCCCGAGAGCAGCACGTGGTCGGCGGTGGCGCCGCGCTGGCGGGCGGCCTTGAGGACGAGGTCGAGCTGCTGGCGGACCTTTTCCTGGCCGATGAACTCGCCGAGGTCCTTGGGGCGCAGGGCGGCCTCGACGGCCTGGTCGTCGCCTTCGGCGGCGGCGCCGACGATGCGCTCCTCGACGGGGCTGCTGTCGTCGTCCCAGTTCACGATGGTCTGCCTTCTCGTTGTCGTGCGGTGGTCGATGGGTGCGGCGGGTCCCGCGGGGCTCCTCCCCCACCTCGCCCCGTCCCGGCGACCGGGGCCCCGTCCCCGGGCTCACGTGCCCCGGGTGCCGGCGGGGCCGGGTGTCCGGCCCGCGCGGCGGTCGTCGTCAGCGGGTCCGGTTCAGGGTCTGCAGGGCGGCCCTCAGGAGCTGCGGGACGGGGGCCGAGCCGGTCTCCGCGATGGCCGCCTCGGCCTGCGGGGCCAC
The DNA here is from genome assembly GCF_042722475.1 of Streptomyces sp. NPDC127092. Lineage (NCBI taxonomy): Bacteria > Bacillati > Actinomycetota > Actinomycetes > Kitasatosporales > Streptomycetaceae > Streptomyces > Streptomyces sp. NPDC127092. Next base: position 47,043 of record NZ_JBHXFE010000030.1, on the reverse strand, counting down.
GGCCGCGACGGCGTCCTCGGCCTCGCGGCCGGCGTAGCCGAGGCCGATCAGCGCGGCGGACAGCTGCTCGGTCCAGGGGGCGGGGCCGGTGGCGACGGCGCGCTGCTGGCCGACCAGGCCACTGGTGCCGAGGGGCTGGCCCAGCTTGTCCTTCAGTTCCAGGAGCAGCTTCTGGGCGCCCTTCTTCCCGATGCCGGGGACGGCGGTCAGCGCCTTCTCGTCGCCGGTGGACACCGCGAGCCGCAGCGCGTCCGGCGAGTGGACGCCCAGCATCGCCTGGGCCAGCCTCGGCCCGACGCCGCTCGCGGTCTGCAGCAGCTCGAAGACCTGGCGCTCGTCGTCGTCGGCGAAGCCGTACAGCGTCAGGGAGTCCTCGCGGACGACCAGGGAGGTGGCGAGGCGGGCGTGCTCGCCGACGCGGAGTCCGGCGATGGTGTTCGGCGTGCACTGGACGGCCATGCCGACACCGCCGACCTCGACGACGGCGGTCGTGGGGGCGAGGGCGGCCACCGGGCCGCTGACGAAGGCGATCATGACGTGCGGCCTTTCGAGGCGTGCAGGGCGGCGGCCTGCTGGAGGCGGTTCTGGGCGACGGCCTGCTGGAGGCGGTTCTGGGCGGGGGCGCGCCAGATGTGGCAGATGGCGAGCGCGAGGGCGTCGGCGGCGTCGGCGGGCCTGGGCGGGGCGGAGAGCCGCAGCAGCCGGGTGACCATGGCGCCGACCTGGGCCTTGTCGGCGCGGCCGCTGCCGGTGACGGCGGCCTTGACCTCGCTCGGGGTGTGCAGGGCGACGGGCAGTCCGCGCCTCGCCGCGCACAGCATGGCGACGGCGCTGGCCTGGGCGGTGCCCATCACCGTACGCACGTTGTGCTGGCTGAACACCCGCTCCACGGCGACGAGTTCGGGCTGGAAGCGGTCGATCCACTCCTCGATGCCGCGCTCGATGCCGACCAGGCGGTGACCGATGTCGGCATCGGCCGGCGTGCGCACCACGCCGACGCCGAGCATGGTGAGCGGCCGTCCGGCGACTCCCTCGACGACGCCGACGCCGCACCGGGTGAGTCCCGGGTCCACCCCGAGTACGCGCACGCCACCCCTCCCTGATCGCTCGACTGTTCGTGCAGGCTATCGGCTCGCACTGACAACGCAGCGGGGGGGGGGGGGGGGTGGGGGAGGGATGGTGCGGGGGGGGGGAGAGGAAGAAGGAGGAGAGGAGGAAGAGGCACAAGAGGACGAACACAGGGGC
>NZ_JBHXFE010000030.1:25181-45788 GCF_042722475.1 Streptomyces sp. NPDC127092 | reverse complement strand
TTTTTTTTCTCCAGGGGGCTTCTTGTCCCCACCCGACACTAGGACGCTGCGGTGTTCTTCCCTCCGCCCCCCCGCTGCGGAAGAGCCCGCGAATACGCGCGAAAAGTCGCGAAAACCCGCGAAGACCCGGTCAAGGTCGCCGATCAGGCGTCGACCTTCTCCATGACCTCGTCGCTGACGTCGAAGTTGGCGAAGACGTTCTGCACGTCGTCGCTGTCCTCGAGGGCGTCGATCAGCTTGAACATCTTGCGCGCGCCCTCCTCGTCGAGCTCGACCTGCATGCTCGGGACGAAGCTGGACTCGGCCGAGTCGTAGTCGATCCCGGCCTCCTGGAGGGCGGTGCGGACCGCGACCAGGTCGGTGGCCTCGCTGATGACCTCGAAGTTCTCGCCGAGGTCGTTGACCTCCTCGGCGCCCGCGTCGAGGACGGCGCCCAGGACGTCGTCCTCGGTCAGCTCGCCCTTGGGCAGCACGACGACGCCCTTGCGGTTGAACAGGTACGACACCGAGCCCGGGTCGGCCATGGAGCCGCCGTTGCGGGTCATGGCGACGCGCACGTCGGAGGCGGCGCGGTTGCGGTTGTCGGTGAGGCACTCGATGAGCACCGCGACGCCGTTCGGGCCGTAGCCCTCGTACATGATCGTCTGGTAGTCGACGCCGCCGGCCTCGAGGCCGCCGCCGCGCTTGACGGCCGAGTCGATGTTCTTGTTGGGAACCGACTGCTTCTTGGCCTTCTGGATGGCGTCGTACAGCGTCGGGTTGCCGTCCGGGTCGGCACCGCCGGTCCGGGCCGCGACCTCGATGTTCTTGATCAGCTTCGCGAAGAGCTTGCCGCGCTTGGCGTCGATCACGGCCTTCTTGTGCTTCGTCGTAGCCCATTTAGAGTGGCCGGACATCTGCCTGTCTCCTTCGCGTAACCAACTTCTTGAACGAACCCCAGAGATCCTACAAGGACCGGGTCACCGCTCGGCGCGCACCATGTCCACGAACAGCTCGTGAATCCGGTGGTCGCCGGTCAGCTCGGGGTGGAACGAGGTGGCGAGGGCCCTGCCCTGCCGGACGGCGACGATGTGGCCGTCGTGCTCGGCGAGCACCTCGACCGCGGCGCCGACGGACTCCACCCACGGGGCACGGATGAAGACGCCCTCGACGGGGGTGTCTATTCCGTTGACGGTGACGCCCGCCTCGAAGGACTCGTTCTGCCGTCCGAAGGCGTTGCGGCGCACGATCATGTCGATGCCGCCGAAGGTCTCCTGGCCCGAGCGCGGGTCGAGGATCTTGTCGGCGAGCATGATCAGGCCGGCGCAGGTGCCGTAGACCGGCATCCCCGCGGCGATCCGCTCGCGCAGCGGCTCCATCAGCCCGAACAGCACGGCCAGCTTGGAGATGGTGGTGGACTCGCCGCCCGGAATGACGAGGCCGTCGACCTCGGCGAGCTCCTCGGGGCGCCTGACGGGCCTGGCCACGGCGTCAGCCGCGGCCAGGGCGATCAGGTGCTCCCGTACGTCGCCCTGGAGTGCCAGGACACCAATCACGGGAGTGGTGCTCATCGGTGCTTACCAGCCCCGGTTCGCGTAGCGCTCGGCCTCGGGCAGGGTGTCGCAGTTGATGCCGACCATGGCCTCGCCCAGGTTGCGGGAGGCGTCCGCGATGATCTTCGGGTCGTCGTAGAAGGTGGTGGCCTTCACGATGGCGGCGGCGCGCTTGGCCGGGTCGCCCGACTTGAAGATGCCGGAGCCGACGAAGACGCCCTCGGCACCGAGCTGGCGCATCAGCGCGGCGTCGGCCGGGGTGGCGACGCCACCGGCGGAGAACAGCACGACCGGCAGCTTGCCGAGCTCGGCGACCTCCTTGACGAGCTCGTACGGGGCGCGCAGCTCCTTGGCGGCGGCGTACAGCTCGTTGTTGTCGAAGCCGCGCAGCTTGGCGATCTCGTTCTTGATCTGGCGCAGGTGGCGGACGGCCTCGACGACGTTGCCGGTGCCGGCCTCGCCCTTGGAGCGGATCATGGCCGCGCCCTCGGCGATGCGGCGCAGGGCCTCGCCCAGGTTGGTGGCGCCACAGACGAAGGGGGTGGTGAAGGCCCACTTGTCGGAGTGGTTGACCTCGTCGGCCGGGGTCAGGACCTCGGACTCGTCGATGTAGTCGACGCCGAGGGACTGCAGGACCTGGGCCTCGACGAAGTGGCCGATGCGGGACTTGGCCATGACCGGGATGGAGACGGCGTTGATGATGCCCTCGATCATGTCCGGGTCGGACATGCGGGCCACGCCGCCGTCCTTGCGGATGTCCGCGGGGACCCGCTCCAGGGCCATGACGGCGACCGCACCCGCGTCCTCGGCGATCTTCGCCTGCTCCGGGGTGACGACGTCCATGATCACGCCGCCCTTGAGCTGCTCGGCCATGCCGCGCTTGACGCGGGCCGTGCCGGTCTCGGGGGACTGGGGGGTGGTGGAAGGCGTGGTGGACACGGGTACCTCACATGTGACAACGGGGTTGACGACAAGAGCGAGGAAACAGGCCACGACCGGTCCACATCAAGGGCCAATGTGCAGCCGGTGGATCGTTTTCGCAGCTAACGAAGGCTGAGGCGGTTCAGCTGGGACGATCCGCAAGTGCGGCAGGCGGTTCGTCATCCATTTCGAAGGCCATGGGGAACGGGGCGTGGCCGGCCAGCCGGAACCAGCGCACCTTCCGGTGCCGGCGCAGCGCCCTGGCGGCCCGTACGGCGTCGTTGTGGAAGCGCCGGGCCATGGGGACGCGGCGGACGGCCGCCGCGAGCTCCCCGGCCGCCTCCTCGCCGCCGGGCGCCTCCCGTACGAGCTCCACCTGCTCCGGCTCCCCGAACACCGCGCGCAGCGCCTGGCTGAGCTCGCTCTCCGCGACCTCGCGGTGGTCCTCCTCGGCCTGGCGTGCGGCGTGCGCCGCCTCGTACAGGACGATCGACGCGGCCGGGTCGAGCACGCCGGAGGTGGCGAGCTCCTGGGTGACCGAGGCCCGGCGGAGCAGCTGCGCGTCGAGCGCGGCCCGCGCGGCGTCGATGCGCGTGTGCAGCCGGTCGAGCCGCCCGGCGGTCCAGCTCAGGTAGACGCCGACGAGGATCAGCGCGACGACGGTCCAGATCAGGGTTTGGGTCACGGGCGCACAGGCTACCGGGGCAGCGGCAGGGTCCCTTCCCAGACCTCGTGGTCGTGGGCGAACAGGACGCGCAGCTGCCGCCCGGCCGCGAGCTCCCCGATCCGTCCGAGCCACGGGCGGTACGGCTTCCCGAACTCGTGCGCGAAGTCGTACGCCTGTCCCGCGAGGACCGTCAGGCGGTCGCCCTCGTCCAGCACCAGCGACTGGTGGCCCTCGGTGTGCCCGGGCGTCGGGACGACGCGCACTCCGGGCGCGATCTCGTGCTCGCCGTCGATCTCCTCGTAGCGGACGCCCGGCAGCAGGGAGTCGATGGTGTGGCCGCCGGCGCGGGCGGTGGCGAGCTCGGTGCGCTGGACCAGCACCGGGGTGTCGGGGAAGCGCTGGTTGGCGCCGATGTGGTCGAAGTGCAGATGGCAGTTGACCACGAGGTCGACGTCCTCCGGCCCGATCTCCAGGGGACGGCGCACCGGCCGGTAGTGCGCGTCCGCCTCCGGGGACCCCTCCCCCATCCCGGTGTCGAACACGAGGGCGCCGCCCTCGTACCGCACGAGGTAGCCGAGCACCGGCTCCGTGCGGTCGTGGGGACCGCCCCACTCCGCGGCGGGACGGACGAAGTACCCGAGGTCGAGACAGGTCGTGGTCATCATGGCCGCAGCCTGCCCGGCACGCCGGACGGGTACGGCCGCGTCCGCCGAGAGCGGAAGGGAAGGGCGACAGACCCGTGCGCCGGCGGCCCGCGGCCCGCGCACCCGCGGTGCGCGGGGCCGGGGCCGCCTCGCTACAGGCCCAGCCTGGCCCGCAGGCCGCCGTTCGCGCGTTCGTCCGTGGCCACCGAGGCCGCGCCGTCCGTCACCGTCTCGTAGACGGCCAGGATGTCCGCGCCGACCGTCGACCAGTCGAAGCGGCGGACGTGCGCCGAGCCGCGCTCGCTGAGCTCCGCGCGGCGCGTCTCGTCGCCGAGGAGCGCGATCGCGTGGTTCGCCAGGTCGTCCGCGTCCTCGTTGGCGAAGAGCTCGCCCGCCCCGCCCTGGTCCAGGACCTGGGCGAAGGCGTCCAGGTCCGAGGCGAGGACCGGCGCGCCCGCCGACAGCGCCTCGACGAGGATGATGCCGAAGCTCTCGCCGCCCGTGTTGGGCGCCACGTACACGTCGACGCTCCGCAGCAGCCGTGCCTTGTCCTCGTCGCTCACCATGCCGAGGAACTCGACCCGGGAGCGCATCTCGCGCGGCAGTGAGGCGACGGCCTCCTCCTCGTCGCCCCGGCCGGCGACGAGCAGCCGGGTGTCCGGCCGCTCGGCGAGGATCTTCGGCAGGGCCCGCATGAGGACCGGCAGGCCCTTGCGCGGTTCGTCGATCCGCCCGATGAAGCCGAGCGTGCCCCCGGACCACTCCTTCTTGGGCTCCGCCCGGGCGAAGAAGTCGACGTCGACGCCGTTCGGGATGACGACCGCGTCGCCGCCCAGGTGTTCGACCAGCGTCCGCCGCGCGTACTCGCTGACCGCGATCCGCGCGCTGATCTTCTCCAGCGCCGGCTGGAGGATCGGATACGCGGCGATCATCGCCCGCGAACGCGGGTTGGAGGTGTGGAAGGTGGCCACGAGCGGCCCGGTCGCCGCCCAGCAGGTGAGCAGGCCGAGCGAGGGGGACGTCGGCTCGTGGATGTGGACGACGTCGAAGGTGCCCTCGTGCAGCCAGCGCCGCACCCGCGCCGCCGACAGGAAGCCGAAGTTGAGCCGGGCCACGGAGCCGTTGTACGGCACGGGCACGGCACGCCCCGCCGACACCACGTACGGCGGCAGCGGGGTCTCGTCGTCGGCGGGCGCGAGGACGGAGACCTCGTGGCCGAGCCTGATCAGGTGCTCCGCGAGGTCGCGGATGTGGAACTGGACGCCGCCCGGCACGTCCCAGGAGTACGGGCAGACGATGCCGATCCTCACGTGCGCCGCTCCCCCTCGCGCTCCTCCAGGTCGGCGAGCCACAGCCGCTGAAGCATGTGCCAGTCCTCCGGGTGCTCGGCGATGCCCCCGGCGAAGACGTCGGCGAGGGCCTGTGTCATGGAGGACGTCTTCTCGGCGCGGGTACCTGACTCGGGCACCTCGACCGGTGCGTGGACCTGCCCCCGCATGACGTCGGTGTCGTCGTACCAGAGCGTCACCGGAAGCAGCAGCGCGCCCGTCTGCTGGGCGAGCATCGCCGGCCCCGCGGGCATCCGGGCCTTCTCGCCGAAGAAGGAGACCTCGACGCCGGAGGCGGACAGGTCCCGGTCCGCGACCAGACAGACCAGGCCGCCCGCCCGCAGCCGCCGCGCCAGCGTGCCGAACGCGGCGCCGCCGGTGTGCGGCAGCACCTCCATGCCGAGGGACTCCCGGTACGCGACGAACCGGTCGTACAGCGACTCGGGCTTCAGCCGCTCGGCGACGGTCGTGAACGGGACGCCGAGCGCGCGGGTGACCCATACCCCGGCGAGGTCCCAGTTGCCCATGTGCGGCAGCGCGAGGATGACGCCCCGGCCGGAGGCGAGGCCGTCCGTCAGGTGGTGCACGTCCTTGGGATCGAAGCTGCCGGCGGCCCGCTCCCTGCTCCAGGTCGGCAGCCGGAAGGACTCCATCCAGTACCGCATGTACGAGCGCATGCCGGCCCGCGAGAGCTCGGCGAGCCGCTCGGGCGTGGCGTCGGGCACGACCCGGGCGAGGTTCGACTCCAGCCGCAGCACGCTCTTGCCGCGCCGCTTCCACGCCGTGTCGGCGATCCGCCGGCCGAGGCCCTTCGCCACCGGCTCGGGCAGCTTCTTCACGGTGGCCCAGCCGAGCCCGTACAGGCCGTCGGTCACGCTGTCCCTGACGCTCACGACGCCGCCTCGCTCCCCCGTGCGGCGGCATCGGCCTCCGCCGCCTCCCTGCGTACGGTCACCACCCGCTGCCCGAGGGTCACCGCCGAACCGACCGCCACGATCCACAGGGCCACGGGCAGCAGCACCTGGACGCCGGGCACGCCGAAGGCGTGGAGCCCGGCCAGACCGGCCGCGACCAGCGAGATCACCAGCCGCTCGGCGCGCTCGACCAGACCGTTGACCGCGACCGGCAGGCCAATCGATTCACCGCGCGCCTTGGTGTAGGACACCACCTGACCGCTGGCCAGGCAGAAGATCGACACCGCGCAGAGCACGTTGTCGTCGCCCCCGCCCGCGTACCAGAGGGCGAAACCGCCGAAGATGGCCCCGTCGGCGACTCGGTCCAGGGTCGAGTCGAGGAAGGCTCCCCAACGGCTGGAGACACCGGCCTGCCGGGCCATGTTGCCGTCGACGAGGTCCGAGAAGACGAACAGCGTGATGACGATCGTGCCCCAGAAGAACTCGCCGCGGGGGAAGAAGACCAGGGCGCCGGCCACGACTCCGGCGGTGCCGATGAGCGTGACGGTGTCGGGGCTGACGCCCCGGCGGAGCAGAAACGCGGCGAACGGTGTGAGGACACGCGTGAAGAACGCACGCGCGTACTTGTTCAGCATGGCCTTGAGGCCTTCCCGAGGTTCGTGGGCCGCGCGGCCCCTACGACCACCGGCTCACCCATCGTAGCCACGCGGGCCCCCGCGGGAGCGGCGGCACCCGCCTGTGGCGTCGGCACCCCGGCGGACGCCCGTCGCCCGCACCGCGCGCGGCCCGTCGCCGCGCCGCGCGCGTACGACGTATGGACGAGCCATGACGTCGGTGCAAAGCTCGAAGGACACCTCACCGCACGAGCAGTACGCAGCAGTCGGGAGGAAGAAATCATGGGCGACAAGGCGAACCCCCACTCCGGAGCCGCCGGCAGGGCTCCAACGGCCGACCGGCCCTCGGCCGTACGGAACGTGGTGCTGGTCGGCCACAGCGGATCGGGAAAGACGACCCTCGTCGAGGCCCTGGCGCAGACCGCCGGAGCGGTCAACCGGGCAGGACGGGTCGAGGACGGCGCCACGGTCTCCGACTACGACGAGATCGAGCACCGTCAGCAGCGTTCCGTACAGCTCTCGCTCGTCCCGGTGGAATGGGGCGGCTACAAGATCAACATCCTGGACACTCCCGGATACGCCGACTTCGTCGGGGAGCTGAGGGCCGGTCTGCGCGCGGCGGACGCGGCCCTCTTCGTCGTCTCGGCGGCCCAGGAGGCCGACGCGGTGGTCGGCTCGACCCGCGCCGTGTGGGAGGAGTGCGCCGCCGTCGGCATGCCGCGGGCGATCGTCGTCACCCACCTCGACACGGCACGCACCGACTTCACCGCGCTCACCGAGCTCCTCGGCCGGCTCTTCGGCGGCGACGACCCCGACGCCGTGCTCCCGCTGTACCTGCCCGTACGCGGCGCCGAGGGCGCCGACGGGCACGCGCCCACCACCGGTCTGGTCGGCCTGCTCACGGAGCGGATCTTCGACTACTCCACGGGCGTGCGCCGGGAGGACCCGCCCGACGAGACGCAGCGGCCGCTGATCGCGGAGGCCAGGGCCCGGCTGATCGAGGGGATCATCGCCGAGAGCGAGGACGAGACCCTCATGGACCGCTATCTCGGCGGCGAGGACATCGACCTCAAGACACTGGTCGACGACCTGGAGAAGGCGGTCGCGCGCGGCACCTTCCATCCGGTGCTCGCCGCGGCCCCGGCGACGGACGGCGGGAAACAGGGCCTCGGCACGGTCGAGCTGCTCGAACTCGTCACCGGCGGCTTCCCCAGCCCGCTCGAACGCGAGGCGCAGGCCGTGACCACCCCGGAGGGGCAGTCGCGCCCGGCGGTGACGTGCGATCCGGACGGGCCGCTGGTCGCCGAGGTCGTGAAGACCTCCTCCGACCCGTACGTCGGCCGGATCTCGCTCGTCCGGGTCTTCTCCGGCACCCTGCGGCCCGACGAGACCGTGCACGTCTCCGGGCACGGACTGGCCGACCGGGGGCACGAGGACCACGACGTCGACGAGCGGGTCGGCGCGCTGACCTCGCCGTTCGGCAAACAGCAGCGCACCCTCGCGCACTGCGTCGCGGGCGACCTGGCCTGCGTCGCCAAGCTGGCACGCGCCGAGACCGGCGACACCCTCTCCTCGAAGGACGCGCCGCTCCTGATGGAGCCCTGGACGATGCCGGAGCCGCTGCTGCCGCTCGCCATCGAGGCGCACAGCAAGGCCGACGAGGACAGGCTCTCGCAGGGCCTCGCCCGTCTCGTGGCCGAGGACCCGACGATGCGGCTCGAACAGAACCAGGACACCCACCAGGTCGTCCTGTGGTGCCTGGGCGAGGCGCACGCGGACGTGGCCCTGGAGCGGCTGCGCGGGCGGTACGGCGTCCAGGTCGACACGGTGCCGCACAAGGTGTCGCTGCGCGAGACCTTCGGCGGGCCGTCGGCCGGGCGCGGCCGGCACGTCAAGCAGTCGGGCGGGCACGGCCAGTACGCGATCTGCGAGATCGACGTGGAGCCGCTGCCGCCGGGCAGCGGCATCGAGTTCGTCGACAAGGTGGTCGGCGGGGCCGTGCCGCGCCAGTTCATCCCGTCCGTCGAGAAGGGCGTACGTGCCCAGGCGGCCCGTGGCGTGGCCGCCGGCTATCCGCTGGTCGATATCCGGGTCACCCTGCGGGACGGCAAGGCGCACTCGGTCGACTCCTCCGACGCGGCCTTCCAGACGGCCGGCGCGCTGGCCCTGCGGGAGGCGGCGGCCGAGGCGGCGATCCACCTCCTGGAGCCCGTGGCCGAGGTCAGCGTGCTCGTCCCGGACGAGTACGTGGGCGCGGTGATGAGCGACCTGTCGGGGCGGCGCGGCCGGGTGGTCGGCACCGAGCAGGCGGGGCCGGGCCGGACGGTGGTGCGGGCCGAGGTGCCGGAGATCGAGATCGGGCGGTACGCGGTCGACCTGCGTTCCGTCTCGCACGGCACGGGCAGCTTCGACCGCTCGTACGCGCGGCACGAGGCGATGCCCGCGCACCTGGCGGACAAGATGCGCCAACAGGTGGAGAAGGCCGCGTAGCTGACGCGTCGCCGGCCGACGCGTCGACAGCCGGTGCCGCCCGTCCGACTCCCCTCCGGCGGGCGGCATCCGGCCGACCCCTCGTGCATTCGGCCGACCCCCCGCGCTCCGGTGACGCATGCGTCGCCACCCGGTTACGCTGTGGTGCCCAGCTCAGAAGGTGTGCGGGGCGCGGCAGTTGGGAACAGCCCGCACAGGAACCGTGGTGATGGGGGCGGCAGTGACGATCGGCAGTTTCGGACCCGGGGCGCAGATTCCCCTCCAGGGATCGGACGCACAGACGGCGGCGACCCATGCGCTCGCCTCCGCCGCGTACCGCGACAGCCCGGTCGAGGCGATCCTCGACGCCAACAACGAGTGGCACAAGTCCACCGTCAAGGAAGGAAAGTGGAAGAAGCTCTTCCGTCCCGACCTCGGCGAGGCCTTCTCCCGCGCCGTCCAGGTCCGCATGCTCGGCGGCGCCCGCAAGCCCCTCATCCAGTCCTTCGGCGCGGACCCCCAGCCGGTCGTCGAGCACTGCCTGGCCGCCACCGGCATCCGCAAGCAGCGCGACATCAAGCTGACCCTGGTCACCTTCTTCTTCGGCGTGCTGTTCCTGCCCGGTCTGCTGCTGTGGCTGGGCGTGATCCAGCTGCGCAGGATCGCCGCGGGCTCCGAGAACAGGCGCACCAGCGCCGTCGGCACCGCCCTGCTCGCCGCCGCCGGCCTCTTCGCCCTGCTCGTGCTCCTCAAGCTGCCGTTCGACGGGCTGCTGCCGAACTATCTGCGCGCCATGATCGTGGCGCCCGTCGTCGGCTGGTTCCTGGCCCGCCGGATCTGCGAGAGGACCGCCCAGGACCTGCGCGAGCGCTGGACCGCGCTGCTCAGCGGCGGCGGACTCGGCGCCGCCGTGCCCGAGGCGGTGCCCAAGGACCCGACCGAGAAGACCGCCGAGGAGCTGCGCCTCAACCTGGAGAAGCTGGGCGCCGAGCAGCAGTCGAACGTCGTCTTCTACGCGGGCCCCAAGGGAATACTGGGCATGGGCACCCGATGGGGCAGCTGGACCCTCGCCGAGGAGCTGGTGCCCCGCGACGGCAAGGAGATCCACGACTTCCGCGCGTGGGACGTCGTCCGGCAGATCCACACCGAGCTGACGCTCCTCGAACGCGGCTCGCTGAAGACCGGCTTCCCCAAGCCGACCGTGAAGCACTGGATCGTCTCGCCGGTCGGCGAGGGCGCCGACGAGGTCGCCCGCCCCGAGGGCGAGAACATCGTGCACTTCCAGGTGAAGCCGCACGAGATACAGCGCATCTGCAACGACCAGCAGTTCGGCAGCGGGAACCGGCACTACCTCGGCGTTCAGTTCACGCTCTGGGACGGTCAGCTGGTCCTGACCATGATGGTGACGGTCACCTCGCTCCACCACACCCTGCGCGTCGAGGTCACCGGCCACGCCCTCGGCCCGGTCCACTCGCTCTTCACCACCAAGCCGAAGGCGAAGACCAGGGAGGTCTCCAAGACCGTCAGGTTCTGGGAGACCCGGGAGATCAAGCTTCCGCTGACCGACACCGACGACGTGGTGCGCCAGGCCGTGCGCGCCCCGCTCACCTGGTTCCCGCCGGTCCTGGACTTCCTCGGCGGCAAGCTGGTCCTGCCGGAGCCCTTCGGCCTGCGCCACGCCTGGGCCGGCCAGCCCTGGCGGCACCGCTTCATGGCCGACGACGCGATCCGCGCGGCGACGCCGGTGCTGCGGGCGGTGCACGCCGCGACCATCAGGGTGCTCGACGATCACGGCGTGGACACCGAGCGCTTCAGCGCCCGCTCGCTGGTCCTCAGCGGGGGCATCCAGGACCCCGGCCCGAAGAAGGCCGACCTCTACGACGCGTAGGGCGGCCGCCGCGGGACGGAGACGGATCAGATGCCGGCCGGCCAGGCGTCGGCCAGCATCTTCCGGGTGTCGGCGAGCAGCTGCGGCAGCACCTTGGTGTGGCCGACCACCGGCATGAAGTTGGTGTCGCCGCCCCAGCGCGGAACGACGTGCTGGTGCAGGTGCGCGGCGATGCCGGCGCCCGCGACCGTGCCCTGGTTCATGCCGATGTTGAAGCCGTGGGCGCCCGAGGCCGCGCGCAGGGCGACCATGGCCCGCTTGGTGAACTCGCCGAGCTCGGCCGTCTCGGCCGGGTCGAGGTCGGTGTAGTCGGCGACGTGCCGGTACGGGACCACCATCAGATGGCCCCCGTTGTACGGGTAGAGGTTGAGCACCGCGTACACGCTCGTGCCGCGCGCGATCACCAGGCCGTCCTCGTCCGACTTCGAGGGGATCGTGCAGAACGGACAGCCGTCCTCGGCACCCGGCCCGGTCGGCTTGTTCTCGCCCTGGATGTACGCCATCCGGTGAGGCGTCCACAGGCGCTGGAACGCGTCCTGCGTTCCCACTCCGATCTGCTGCTCCGGCTCAGTCGTCATGCTGTGCAGCATATTGCTTCGCCCGTTCGGAACGTGTCGCCGGGGCGCGGGATCCGTGCAGGGGCCATGCTGATCCGATGAGAGACAGGCCGCCGATCCCGCCCGCGCAGGAGCGCTGGGACCGCTGGATGGAGACCCCGCTGACGGTGACCGCCCTGGTCTTCCTCGGGGCCTACGCGGTGCGGATCCTCGGCCACCACCTGCCGCCGGCCGTGCGCGACCTGTGCCTCGCCCTCACCTTCGCCTCGTGGGCGGTCTTCCTCGTGGACTACGTCGTACGGCTCCGGCTGAGCGGCCTGGGCCTGGTCCGCTTCGTACGGCACCACCTTCTGGACACGGTGGTGCTGGTCCTGCCGCTGCTGCGCCCGCTGCGGATCGTGAGCGTCTACGACCGGGTGCAGCGCCGCCACGACCAGCCCCGGCTCTCGCTCCACGCCCGGGTCATGGCGTACGCGGGGATGACGGCCGGCCTGCTGGGCTTCGCGGGGGCGCTGACCGTGTACGAGGTCGAGTACGACGCGCCGGGCGCCTCGATCCGCACCTTCGGGGACGCGGTGTGGTGGGCGTGCGCGACGCTGGCGACGGTCGGGTACGGGGACAAGGTCCCGGTGACGCCGGTCGGACGGCTGACGGCGGTGGGCATGATGGGCTGCGGTCTGGCGCTGCTCGGCGCGGTGACGGGTTCCTTCTCGTCCTGGCTGATCCAGGCGTTCACCCGGGAGGACGAGAAGAGACCCCCGGGGGATTCCCCGGGGGCCTCCTGACGGGTGCGTCAGGTCACCGTACGGCGACCGTCAGACCTGGACGCGGTCCTCGACGATCTTGGCGATCTTGGCGATGGCCTCGTCGACGGGAACGCCGTTCTCCTGCGAACCGTCGCGGTAACGGAAGGAGACGGCACCGTTGGCCATGTCCTCGTCGCCCGCGATGATCATGAACGGGACCTTCTGCTTCTGCGCGTTGCGGATCTTCTTCTGCATCCGGTCCGAGGAGGCGTCGACCTCCACCCGCAGGCCCTGCTTCTTCGCCTTGGCGGCGAACTCCTGCAGGTAGTCGACGTGCGCGTCGCCGATCGGGATGCCGGTCGCCTGCACCGGGGCCAGCCAGGCCGGGAACGCACCCGCGTAGTGCTCGAGGAGCACCGCGAAGAAGCGCTCGATCGAACCGAAGAGCGCACGGTGGATCATGACCGGGCGCTGCTTGGTGCCGTCCGGGGCGGTGTACTCCAGGTCGAAGCGCTCCGGCAGGTTGAAGTCGAGCTGCACGGTCGACATCTGCCAGGTACGGCCGATGGCGTCGCGCGCCTGCACGGAGATCTTCGGGCCGTAGAACGCGGCACCGCCCGGGTCGGGGGTCAGCGGGAGGCCCTGCTTCTCGGCGACCTGCTGGAGGACCGCGGTGGCCTCCTCCCACACCTCGTCGGAGCCCACGTACTTCTCCGGGTCCTTGGTGGACAGCTCCAGGTAGAAGTCGGTCAGACCGTAGTCGCGCAGCAGGTTGAGGACGAAGGTGAGCGTCTTGTCGAGCTCGTCCGCCATCTGCTCGCGGGTGCAGTAGATGTGCGCGTCGTCCTGCGTGAAGCCGCGGGCGCGTGTCAGGCCGTGCACGACGCCCGACTTCTCGTACCGGTACACGGTGCCGAACTCGAACAGGCGCAGCGGCAGCTCACGATAGCTGCGCCCGCGCGCGTCGAAGATCAGGTTGTGCATCGGGCAGTTCATGGGCTTGAGGTAGTAGTCCACGCCCTCGTCGAGCTGCATGGGCGGGTACATGCCCTCGGCGTACCAGTCGAGGTGACCGGACTTCTCGAAGAGCTTGCCCTTCGTGGCGTGCGGCGAGTAGACGAACTCGTAGCCCTCCTCCTCGTGCCGGCGGCGCGAGTAGTCCTCCATGACCCGGCGGATGATGCCGCCCTTGGGGTGGAAGACGGCGAGACCGGAGCCGATCTCGTCCGGGATGGAGAACAGGTCGAGCTCGTTGCCGAGCTTGCGGTGGTCGCGCTTCTCGGCCTCGGCGAGGAAGTCGAGGTGGGCCTTCAGCTCCTCCTTCGACGGCCACGCGGTGCCGTAGATGCGCTGGAGCATCGGGTTCTTCTCGCTGCCGCGCCAGTAGGCGGCGGCGTTGCGCATCAGCTTGAACGCCGGGATGTTGCGGGTGGTCGGCAGGTGCGGACCGCGGCAGAGGTCCTTCCAGCACAGCTCGCCGGTCTTGGCGTCCAGGTTGTCGTAGATGGTCAGCTCGCCGCCGCCCACCTCGACGTTCGCGCCGTCGTCGGTCGACGCGGCGCCCTTGATGCCGATGAGCTCCAGCTTGTACGGCTCGCCGGCGAGCTCCTCGCGGGCGGCCTCGTCGGTCACCACGCGGCGGGAGAAGCGCTGACCGCGCTTCTGGATCTCCTGCATCTTCTTCTCGATGGCCTTGAGATCCTCGGGCGTGAACGGCTTCTCGACGTCGAAGTCGTAGTAGAAGCCGTCCCGGACCGGCGGGCCGATGCCCAGCTTGGCCTCGGGGAACAGCTCCTGCACGGCCTGGGCCATCACGTGCGCGGTGGAGTGGCGCAGGATGTTCAGACCGTCCTCGGAGGAGATCTCCACGCCCTCGACGACGTCGCCCTCGGCGAGCTCGTACGACAGGTCCTTCAGCTCGCCCGCGACGCGGGCGGCGATGACGGTGCGGTCGTCGGCGAACAGGGCGCCGGCCGTGGTGCCCGCGCTCACCGTCCTCTCCTCTGAACCTGAGGCGGACCGGACGGTCACACGGACTTCAGACACGGGTGCTCCATACATAGGGGCGCGGGCAGACACGAGGTGCCGGCGCCAACGGTGCACGGCAGAGACGAGGTGCCGCGCAGCCCTGATCCTACCCGGGGCGCCCCGCCCGGCCTCAGTCGTCGCCCGGCCCGCACGCCTCCTCGAAGAAGTCCGGATCGTGGAGCGACTTCATCAGCCGGTCCCGTTCCGCCTCGTCCACCTGCACCGGTACGAGGCCGGTCGCGTCGGTCAAGCGGCGGAAGCCGCCGCGGCTCTCCAGCCGGCCGGTGACCCGGACGGGCAGGCCGACGAGATGGGCGTGGCCGGCGGTGCGGTAGGCGTCCTCGTCGAGGGTGACCCGGACGTGCCCGACCTCGGCCCCGGCGAGGACCCGCAGCCGCACGGTGCCCTCGCCGCGCGGGCCGGAGCGGCGCATGCGGACCACCGCGCCGGTGATCCGTACCGGTACGGCGGGCTCGTCGCGCAGATAGCGGGCGCCGGCCTCGCGCAGCGCCGGCAGGTCGCCGGGCGAGAACTCGACGGGCTCGGGGCGGGCGGCGCAGCCCGCCGGGGTGCCGGCGGCCGGAGACCAGGCGAGCGCGATGCTGGCGCCCTCGGTGCCGCGCACGAGCCCGACCAGCGCCTCGGTGAGCTCGCGGCTGACGCCGGCCTCGACGGCGGTGTCGAAGGCCTCCATGCCGCCGGTCGCGCGCCGGTAGTCGACGGCCTCGCGGGCGGCGTACAGCGCGTGGTAGAGCCGCACCGACACCGCCCGGCCGGGGTCGACGGGCAGGAAGGCGGTCAGGCCGCGGCCTCCCGGCGCCGCGCCGACGACGACGGACTCCAGGGAGGTCTGCGCCTGCCGCCGGTGCCGGGCCCCGTGGTAGCCGGCGCGGCCGCGCACGGCGAGGGCGCCGGCGAGCAGCACCCCGCGCGCCGCGCTCCTGAGCTGTTCCTGCAGGGTCCAGGGCACGGAGCCGGCCGGTCCCGGCGGCACGTCACGCCACCAGCGGATCTCGTCGCTGGGGACGGCGAGGCCGGTGAGGACCTCGCGGGCGGTGGGGTCGGCGCTGCGGGCGAGGGCGGTCAGCGCCTCGCCGATCAGGTCCTCGCAGTCGGGGAAGGCGCGGCTCTCCGGTACGAGGAGGCTGGTGCCCCGGCCGACCGACGCGGGTCCCGGCGGTGACCAGCGGCTGTAGCGGCCGGCGGCGCCGCCGCGGCGGCGCCAGCCGTGCCGTGCGAGCAGCGCGCCGAGGACCCGCGGGTCGACGCCGCCCGGGTCGGGGGCCTCGGCGGCGTCCGCCCAGGGCCCGACGGGCGCGGCGGGGACCCCGCTCCAGTGACCGGGCAGGTCGCCGGGGGCGGGGTGCGGCTGCGGCCGGAAGGAGGGCGGGCCCGGGTGGGCGGGCGGGAGGCCCCGGTCGGGGCCGTGACCGGCCCCGTTCTCGGGTTCGTCGATCGGCCGGTGCATCAGGGTCTCCCTCCCACGCCGACCCGGGCCATGATCTCGCAGAGCGCCCGGTCGTCGAAGATCCGTGCCGTCAGGATGCGCACGGTGGTCCTGCGCCGTCCCGTGACCGGGTGCCCGGCCAGGTTGATCCAGTAGCAGCAGTGCCGCAGGTCGAGCCGGTCGTGCCCGGCCCGCAGCCAGTCCTCCCGGTCGCGCGGCACGAGCATCACGACCAGGATCTTGTGGACCGCCACGGGGGTCCGCGCGAGCTTCACCAGGTGTTCGTTGTCGAGCGTGAAGGCGAAGGACCCGGCCGCGTCCCCGGACGACCGGGGCGGCAGCTGGTAGGTGCACTTCAGCTGCACCTTGATGGTCACCTCGTCGTCGACGGTGTGACCGGGAGCACTGTGACTCACGTGCCAGTCGATGCCGTTGTCCGGAAACGGCTGCGACAGCGAGCAGCCCGCCGCCGCCGCGACCGCGTGGAGGTACCCCACCTGAAGGGTCTCCATGCAGGCGGTGGTGGCGAGTGAGCCGCGCAGCGGTGCTGCCCGCTGGGGCGGCAGCCCATCCGACTCGGGCTGGGCGAGCGCCATGTCAATTCCCTTCCCCGTCACCTGTGTTGTCACCGGTCCGCGTACGGCGCAAACAGCCCGGGTATCAACGATTCGGGCAGGGGGATGGCCATCTGCCGCGCACGTGCGAGGAGTTCGGGGATGACGACGCACTGGTACGAAGGGCCCCTGGCGGCATTCGACACGGAGACGACGGGAGTGGACGTCGAGGAGGACCGGATCGTGTCCGCCGCCCTCGTCGTCCAGGACGCGGCGGGCATGCGGCCGCGGGTGACGCGCTGGCTGGTGAACCCGGGTGTGCCGGTGCCGCCCGAGGCCACCGCCGTCCACGGTCTGACGGAGGATCACCTGCAGCGCAACGGGCGGTGGCCGTCGCCCGTGATGGAGGAGCTGGCCCGCGCGATAGCCGAACAGAGCGCGGCGGGACGCCCGTTGGTGGTGATGAACGCCCCGTTCGACCTGACGATCCTGGACCGCGAGCTGCGCCGCCATCGCGCCTCCTCGCTGGCCCGCTACACGGAGCACGTCCCGCTCTGCGTCCTCGACCCGCGGGTCCTGGACAAGCACCTGGACCGTTACCGCAAGGGCCGGCGGACGCTGACGGACCTGTGCGAGCAGTACGGGGTGGTGCTGGACGGGGCGCACGACGCGGCGGCGGACGCGCAGGCGGCGATGGAGGTCGTACGGGCGGTGGGGCGGCGGTTCACCGCGCGGCTCGAACGGCTGACGCCGGCCGAACTGCACACGCTCCAGGCGGTGTGGCACGCGGCACAGGCCCGGGGCCTGCAGGCCTGGTTCGCCCGCCAGGGCACGCCCGAGGCGGTGGATCCGGCCTGGCCGCTGCGCCCGGAACTGCGGACGGCGGCGTGAGGCCGCCGGAAACGGCTGAGGCCGGTCCGTCTTCCGACGGACCGGCCTCTCCCGGTGGGCGATACTGGGATCGAACCAGTGACCCCTTCGGTGTGAACGAAGTGCTCTCCCGCTGAGCTAATCGCCCGGGCAACGCGTTGAACCATACAGGCCCGACGGGGCTTCGTTCAAACCGGCGGCGGCGAGGCCCGCAGGTGGGCGGCGAGGCCACGGCGCCCGCCGCGCATCATCAGGGCGTGGTTGGCGCGGAACAGCGGCCGTCCGGGCACGGCGAGCGCGCGCATCAACGGGCTGCGGACCTCGACCTCCTGCTCGTACAGGGCGCGGGTGCCGGCGCCCTCCGCGGCGAGGGTCCAGCGCGCCCAGCCGTCCAGGTCGCCGCGCATCCCGACCTCCAGCACGCGGGCGGCCGGGTCACGGCGCAGGACCTCGGTGGCGACCACGAGCTCGTACGGGAGGACGGAGCGGAAGCGCGCGGTGCCGGTGCGGTCGTCGACGGCGACGACCTCGCGGACCTGGGGCCACCAGCGCGGGTAGTCCTCGGCCCGCTCGAGGACGGCATAGACGGCGTCGGGCGGCGCGGGAAGACGCCAGACGCTGCGGAAGCGGTAGCGGCACCAGTCCATGGGCCCAGTGTGGGGTACCCGGGCGGGGACCGGTGCGGCCCGGGCACGACCGGCGCGGCTCGGGCGGGGTCCGGTGCGGCTCGCCCGGGCAGGGATCGGTGGGAACGGGCTACTCAGACGCGGATCTGAGTACGTGCGCGCATCCCCCTTCCCCGTGTCCGGCGTCACACTCCGGCTATGGAATCCTCCCTGCCTCCCGCGGAAGAGCTGCTGCTCGTCGACCGCGAACTGGCCCGACTCGACGCCCGCCGGGCGCAGTTGCTGCTCCGCCGGGACTGGCTGCTGCGGGTGCTGAACGCGCAGCGGCCCGCCGCGCAGGTGCCGCCGGCGCACGCCGGCGCGCCCGTGGGCGGGCCGGCGTCGCCCCGGCCCGAGGCGACGCCGCGCAGCACCCAGAACGTGCTGCTCACCCTGGGCGGGGTGCTGCTGACCGTCGCCGCGCTGGTCTTCACGCTGGTCAGCTGGGGTTCAATGGGCATCGGCGGCCGGTCCGCGGTCCTGGCGGCCGTGACCTCGGCCGCGCTGTCGGCCCCGGTGGTCCTGCTGCGCCGCGGGCTGCGGTCGACCGCGGAGTCGGTGGCGGCGCTCGGCCTGGTCCTGACGATGCTCGACGCCTACGCCCTGCACCGGGTGGCGCTGCCGGACACGGGCGGACTCGCGTACGCGGCGGTGGCGTCGGCGGTCCTCGCGGGCGTCTGGGCGGCGTACGGCTCGGCCCTCGGCCGGCTGCGGATCCCGCTTCCGGCCGCCGTGGCCGCCGCCCAACTGCCGCTGCCCCTCGGGGTGCTGGCCGCCGGTGGCGGTGTCGTCCCCTTCGCGTGGGCGGCGCTCGCGACGGCGGTCCTGGACCTCGTGGCCGTGCTGTGGGCCAGGCCGCTGCCGGTGCGGGTGACGGCGGGCGTGGGAGCGGCGGGTCTGGGCGGCTGGGCGCTGCTCACGGGTCTGTTCCTGTCCTTCGCGACCCCGCTGCGCGCGACTCCGCTGCTGCTCGTGTGCGCCGCGATGCTGCTGTTCCTCGCGGTGCGCCACCGCGGCTCCGCGCTCGCCTCCGCCGTGGTGGCGGGGGTGGCGGTCGTCGCCACGGCGGGCGGGCTGTTGCGGGCCGTCGCGCCGGAGGCCTGGGAGGTTCCCGGATACGCGGTGTGCGGTGCGGCCCTGGCGGCCGGCGCGTGGTGGGCGGCCGGGGTCCGGAACCTTTCCGGCGGTGCGGTGCGGAACGGGCTCGCCGTCGCGGGCGGCGGCGTGCTGGGGCTCGCCGTGGCGTGGGCGGTGCCGCCGGTGGCGGCCGGGGCGCTGGGGCCGCTGGCCCGCCGGACGGCGGTGTGGTCGGGCGAGCACTCCGCTCCCGTCCTGACCGGGTATCCCGCGACCGCCCCGCTGGTGCTGCTGCTCGCGGCCGCGGCCCTCGCGGTGGTGCCCCGCCTGTGGGCCCGCTGCGGCGCCCTCGTCCTCGGCTGGGCGGTGCTCACCGCGCTGCCGGTGTCGCTGGACCTGCCGTACGCGGCGACGCTCGCGCTCATGCTGGTGACGGCCGCGGCGGCCTCGGTGCTCGCCGTCCGCCCCGGGCCGCCGGCGCGGGGGCTCAAGCCGGGCGCGCGACCGGGCCCGGCACCGGCCCAGGCCCCGGATCCGTCCCTCTCCCCGTCCGGGTGGGCGCTCCGCCCTGTGGCCGCGGTCGCGCGGGACGTGGAGCCGACGGCGGTCCTCGGCTGGCTCGCCTTCGCGTGCGGGCTCACGTCCGCGGGCGGGGCGGTGGCGCTGGGGCTGGACGCGCGCGGCGCCACGTTCGGGGTGCTGGGAGTGCTCGCGGTGCTGTTCGGCGCGGTCGCGGTGGCCGGCGAGGGGGCCCGGCGGCTGGTCGGGGCCTGTGCGGCCGTGCTGACCGTGGCGGGTCTGGTCGGCGCCGGGGCGGCGGCGGCCGGGTTCGGGGTGGTGCTGAGCGGTCTCGTGCTGCTGGCCGTGCCGGCCGGGACGGCCGCGGCCGGTGCGTGGCTGCGGCGCCGTCCGGTGGCCGTGGCGGTGGAGGCCACGGGCGCGGCGGTGGGGCTGTGCGCGCTGCTCCTCACGGTCGGGCGGCCCGCGCTGCTCGCGCTCGCGCTGGCGCTCGGCGGGGTGGTCGCGGCGGCGACGGCGGTACGGCCGGAGCGGCGCCCGGTCGCCTCGTGGGTCGCGGCGGGGCTGTTCCTGCTCGCCACGTGGGTGCGGCTCGCGGTCTGGGAGGTGACGGCCCCGGAGGCGTACACGCTGCCGGTGACCGTCCCGGCCCTGGTGGTCGGCGTGCTGCGGCGCCGCCGCGACCCGGAGGCCTCGTCGTGGACGGCGTACGGGCCGGGTCTGGCGGCGACGCTGGTGCCGAGCCTGTTCGCGGCCTGGGTCGACCCCCACTGGACGCGGCCGCTGCTCCTGGGCGCCGCGGCGCTCGGGGTGACGCTGCTCGGCGCGCGCTTCCGGCTCCAGGCGCCGCTGCTCCTCGGCGGGGCGGTGCTTGCCCTGGACGGGCTGCACGAGCTCGCGCCGTACGTGGTGCAGGCGGTGGGCGCGCTGCCGCGCTGGCTGCCGCCGGCCCTGGCGGGTCTGCTGCTGCTCGCGGTGGGGGCGACGTACGAGCAGCGGCTGCGGGACGCCCGCAGGCTCCGGGAGCGGCTGGGCCGGCTGCGCTGAGCGGCGACGCCGGCAGCGGGGGCGGCCGGTCCCCCGCCGCCAGTCCCCCGTCCCCCCCCGGAACACCCAAGAGCCCCAAAAAGTGAGTCCTTCCCGACCCCCCTGCCCAATGGTGCGGAA
>NZ_JBHXFE010000030.1:0-25171 GCF_042722475.1 Streptomyces sp. NPDC127092 | reverse complement strand
GCCGGTCGCCGGTCGCCGGTCGCCGCCGGGAACGCCGAGGGCCCGGAGACGGTGATCGTCTCCGGGCCCTCGGTCCGGGTGGTGGGCGATACTGGGTTCGAACCAGTGACCTCTTCGGTGTGAACGAAGCGCTCTCCCACTGAGCTAATCGCCCGGGCGCACCGCAAACATTACCCCATGTCAGCGGCCCTCCCGAACCACCTCGGGGTCATTGGTCGATCTTCCACGGCATGACGAAGCCGAACTTCCACAGGTAGATGCCGAGCAGCACGGCGATGATGACCAGACCGACCGTGGTGAGGATGATGTTCCGGCGCCGGACCTTGGGGTCGAGGGCGCGCTGGGCCGCCTCGGTGACCTTGCGCTTGGTCCAGCGCAGCACCAGCTGGGCCCAGACGAACTCGGTGGCCCAGATCGCCATGCCGGCGAAGATCACCAGCCAGCCGGGGCCGGGCAGGGGCAGCATCACGATGCCGGCGCCCACGACGGCCAGGCCGACGACGAAGACACCGACCTGCCAGCTCAGGTGCAGGGTACGGCGGGCCTTGATGAACTCCGGCGCCCGCGATCCGAGGGGCGCTTCCTCGGTGCCCTCGTGCCCACTCTCCGCACTGTTCGCCGGAGTCTCCGGCTTCTGCGCACCGCCGCCCCCGTTCGCCGCGGACTCCCCGGTGCGCTCGTCACTCTCCGCATTCATGACCCCAACTTACCGGACGGGACCGGCGGGCTGAAATGGCGGTATTACCCAAAGTTACATACGCCCATACGAGCTACCTGAACGATCACAAAACAGACAGAGGGGTTTACAACGGCACCGTAGGTGGCATGTCGATTTCGCCGACGTGCGAATCCCCGAGCGCACACTGAGCGAAAGGCCCTGGCGCTTATGAACACCACGGTCAGCTGCGAGCTGCACCTGCGCCTCGTTGTGTCGAGCGAGTCATCACTGCCTGTACCCGCGGGCCTGCGGTATGACACGGCCGATCCGTATGCCGTGCACGCCACCTTCCACACCGGAGCCGAGGAGACGGTCGAATGGGTCTTCGCCCGCGACCTTCTCGCCGAGGGCCTGCACCGGCCCACCGGCACGGGCGACGTCCGTGTCTGGCCGTCCCGCAGCCACGGCCAGGGCGTCGTCTGCATCGCACTGAGCTCTCCCGAGGGCGAAGCCCTGCTCGAGGCCCCGGCGAGGGCCCTGGAGTCGTTCCTCAAGCGGACCGACGCTGCCGTGCCGCCCGGCACCGAGCACCGGCACTTCGACCTCGACACCGAGCTCTCCCACATCCTGGCCGACAGCTGAGCCAGGCCGACAGCCGCACGGCGCCGTCCGACTCGGGGAGACGGCGCCGCGCGGACAGTCGCGTACGTCCCCCATCGGCGCTCCCCACCGCGCAGCCGGCGCGGTGCGGGGCGCCGATGCCCGTTTCCGGGTCGCGCTAGAGTCAGCGCAATTCCGCGGGCGCCCGCCCGCAGCCGGCCAGGGAGCGAATCGTGCTGATCCCCCACGACACCCGGATCGCCCTCGACACCGTCGTCGATCTGATGAACACCGCCCCGCGGGGTGACCGCGACGACGAGCTCGGGGACGTCCAGGCGCTGCAGTCCTTCGTGCACGCCCACAAGATCAGCGACGTGGGCACGCTCGGACCGGACGACCTGCGCGCCGTGCTCGAGGTGCGCGAACGCTTCACCGCCGTCTTCTCGGCGCCCGACGCGCGGATCGCCGCCACCCTGATCAACCAGCTCGTCGCGGGAGCCGGCACCACGCCGCAGCTCACGGACCACGACGGCTACGACTGGCACGTGCACTACTTCGCGCCGGGCGCCTCGGTCGCCGACCACCTGGCGGCGGACTGCGGCATGGCGCTCGCCGTCATCGTGGTCGCGGGCGAACAGGAGAGGCTGCGCCGCTGCGAGGCGCCGGACTGCGGCCGGGCCTTCGTCGATCTCTCCCGCAACCGCTCGCGCCGCTACTGCGACAGCCGCACCTGCGGCAACCGTCTGCACGTCGCCGCCTACCGGGCCCGCCGCAAGGAAGCCGCGAGCTGACCCGCTCCGGCAGCCCGCCCGCCCCGCCCGGCACCCTTCCCGTACGCGGCCTCACAGCAGGAACAGGTCGTGGACGGCGGCCATGAGCAGCAGGCCGCCGATCACCGCGAGGAAGATCATCAGCGGCGGCTGGGAGAGCGCGAACAGGCAGCCGCGCGGCTCCTCCGGGGGAGCGTGAGTGGGGGTGGGGACGGGGTCCCGCGAGGTATCCAGCATCTCGGGGGGATGATGGGGCACGGAGCACCCCGAAGATCCCGCAACACACCCCGCGACACGCCCCGTTCACCCCATCCCGTGGCGGGCGCGACCGAGAAGCGTCAGAACCGGTCAGGCAGCGGTCGGATCCCGGTCATATTCCGTGCTTCTTCAGGATCGCCTCGATGTCGCTGAAGTCCTCGTCCGCCGCCTGCGCCCGCGGCTTCGCCGCCGGACCGCGCTGACCGGAGCCGAGCGACGGCGCCGAGGCGGACGGCGCCACGGCGGCCCGGCCCTCTCCGCCGGCGGTCTCCTTCCGGCGGGCCCTGCGCCGCTCTATCGCCCGCGTGGACGAGAAGAGCAGCCACGCCGCGCCCAGCACGCCGAAGCCGGCCCAGGCGGTCGGACTGAAGGCCGTCTCCGACAGCCACTCCACCGCGCCCGTCATCACCAGGCCCAGCGGCACCAGCGCGTACGCCGCGATCCGGGCCGCGGCCAGGAACCGCTTGCGGAAGGCCGTGATCGCGGCGATGCCCAGGCCCGCAGCGGCCACCGCGGAGCACATGGTCTCGGCAAGCATCGATCCTCCTGGTCCCGGCTGATACGTCCCTTCCATCCTGCACCGCCCCGCCCCCGCCCGGCCATGCCCCCGGCGCCGGATCAGGGAGATCTCCGGGTCGTCCCCCAGGGAGGGCCGGATGGGAGACTCTTCCCATGAGTGAGTCACCCACCCCCGCCTCCCCCGTCGTCCTGGAGGCCTGGTTCGACCTGCAGTGCCCCGACTGCTTCCAGGCCCTCGACGACGTCCGCGCGCTGCGCGCGACGTACGGCGAGCGCCTCGACGTCCAGCTGCGCCACTTCCCGCTGCCCAAGCACAAGCACGCCTACGCCGCGGCCCAGGCCGCCGAGGAGGCCTTCGCGCAGGGCAAGGGCTGGCCGTACACCGAGGCGCTGCTCGCCAGGACCGCCGAGCTCGGCGGGCGCGGCGAGCCGGTGCTGCTGGAGGTGGCGCACGAACTGGGCCTGGACGCCGAGGAGTTCGACACCGCCCTGATCGACGGCCGGCACCTGCTGACCGTCGACGCCGACGAGGCCGAGGGCAAGGCAATCAAGGTCACCGGCACGCCCACGTACGTCATCGGCGGCGAGCGCCTCGACGGCGGCCAGAGCCAGGACGGCCTGCGCGAGCGCATCGAGGAGATCGCGGACGGCCTGCTGAAGGGCTGACCGGCGAGACCCCGCACGGCCGGGCCCCGTCCCGGGCCCGTCCGGCGGCCCCGGGCCGTGCGGGCCGCCCGACCGGCCCTACAGCGCCTTGGAGCTGTTGAGATGGGTCGTGCGGTAGCCCAGCGACTCGTAGAGGCCGATGGCGGTGGCGTTGCCCGCGAAGACGTGCAGGCCCAGCAGGGTCTCGCCGGCCGCGAGGGCCGCCCGCTCGGCGACCAGCATCAGCCCCCGGCCGTAGCCCTTCCCCCGCTGCTCCTCGGCGACCTCGACCTCGTACACGAAGCCCGTCCAGCGCCCCGGATCCAGCTCGATCCGGCCGGTCCACAGATGGCCGACCACCCGCTCGTCCCGCACGGCCGCCGCCAGGGTGACGCCCGGTGTGGCCATGCCCTGCGGCAGGAAACGACGGCGGCTGTCCTCCGCCTTGGCGCGGGCCTGTTCCTCCGGCACCCCGCGGTCGATCCAGCTCTGTGCGAACGCGTCCTTGGAGCGCGCCGACCACGCGGCGAACTCCTCCTCGGTGAGCGGGCGGTGGAGGAAGCCCTCCGGCAGCTCCGGCGGCTCGGACGGCAGCTCCTTGAGCATGTTCCGGCTGCGCTCGGTGTAGCCGAGCGAGGCCGCCATCCGCATCGCGCCCGGCACGTCCGTGGGCACCGAGATCCGCACCTGTTCGCAGCCCCAGGAGCGCAGCACCTCCTCGGAGGCGAGCGCCGCCACCGTGCCCCGGCCGCGGCGGCGGTCGGGCTCGTCGACCCGGAGGTCCGAGATCACGCCCAGGGCGGCCCCGAAGCCCGGGTCCGTGGCGAGGTGGACGGAGCCGACCCGGCGGCTGTTCACGCAGATGTCGTAGGTGCGCGAACGGCCGCCGTCGGCGGACTGCTGGAGCGGCTCGGACGGCCGCAGGGTCGTGGTCATCAGTGGTGTTCTACCCACCCCGCCGCCGTCCGTCATCAGGTTTTGCGGCGCCGGTCAGCCGAGCCGCGGGTCCCGGTCCCGCGCCGCGCGCTCCTCGAAGATCCGCATCGCCTTGGCCGTGACCGGCCCCGGCGCCGCGGCGAGCTCCCGTTCGTCCACCCGGTGCACGGCCTGGACGTCCCGCAGGGTCGAGGTCAGGAAGATCTCGTCGGCGCTCTCCAGGACGTCCATCGGCAGGTCGGCCTCCTCCGCGCCGGTCCACTCCACGGCCAGGGCGCGGGTGATGCCCGCGAGGCAGCCGGAGGAGACCGGCGGGGTGAGGATGCGGCCGTCGACGACCACGAAGACGTTGGAGCCGGTGCCCTCGCAGAGCCGGCCGGCCGTGTTGGCGAACAGCGCCTCCGAGGCGCCCCGCTCGTGCGCCCGGGCGAGCGCGACGACGTTCTCCGCGTACGAGGTGGTCTTCAGGCCGGTGAGCGCGCCGCGCTCGTTGCGGGTCCAGGGAACGGTGATCACGGCGGTGGAGTCCGGGCGCCGGCTCGTCCCGCCGAGCGCCACGACCAGGCTGGTGCCGGAGTCGCCGCGCTCGGAGCCGAGCGGCGAGACACCGCCGGTGTACGTGATGCGGAGCCGGCCGAGCTCCGTCGGGTTGGCCTCGAGGACGGCGGCGCAGGCGCGGCGGACCTCGTCGAGGTCCGGGTCCGGCAGGCCGAGGCCGCGGGCTGAGCGGGTCAGGCGCTCCAGGTGCAGGGTGAGAGCGAACGTTTCGCCACGCTCGGCCTTGACCGTCTCGAAGATGCCGTCGCCGACGGTGAGACCGTGGTCCAGGACGGACACCCGGGCGGTCTCCGCGTCGTGCAGTCCGCCGTTGACCCAGAGTTTCATCGAGATATGGCCTTTCCGCTCGCCTCGTACGCGCCCGACGCTATCGCGACCAGACGGGCGGCCTTCAGCTCGGTCTCGGCCCACTCGCGCTCGGGATCGGAGCCCCAGGTGATGCCGGCGCCGGTGCCGAAGCGGAGCATCCCCGCGGCACGGTCGATCCAGAAGGTGCGTATGCCCACCGCCAGCTCGGCGGTGCGCCGGTCGGCGTCGACCCAGCCGATGCCGCCGCAGTAGGGGCCGCGCGGGACGGTCTCCAGGGCCTCGATGATCCGCAGAGCGCTGGACTTGGGGGCGCCGGTGACCGAGCCCGGCGGGAAGGTCGCGGCGAGCAGGTCCCGCCAGCCGGCCCCGGCGCGCAGCTCGCCGCGCACGGTGGACACCAGGTGGACGAGGCCCGGGTGGGGTTCGACGGCACACAGCTCGGGCACCGTGACGGAACCGGTCGCGCAGACCCGCCCCAGGTCGTTGCGGACCAGGTCCACGATCATCACGTTCTCGGCGTGGTCCTTCTCCAGGAGGTCGTCGGCCGTCCTGCCGGTGCCCTTGATCGGACCGGACTCCACGGTCGCGCCCGCGCGGCGCAGGTACAGCTCGGGAGAGGCGGTGGCGATCTCCACGCCGTGCGCGGGCAGCCGGACCGTTCCTGCGTAGGGGGCCGGGTTGCCGCGCGCGAGGAGGGCGGTGAGCGCGTCGACGTCGGCTCCGGCCGGGTCCGGCAGCGGCGCGGACATCACCCGGCAGAGGTTCGCCTGGTAGACCTCGCCGCGCGCGATGTGCTCGCGCACGCGGCGCACGCCCTCCGTGTACGCGGCGCGGTCGAGCGAGGACGTCCAGTCGCCGGCGGCCGGTCCGCGCCAGGCGCCCGGCACGGGCGCGGGGACCGGGTCGGGCCGGACGTCACCGAAGCGCGCGCAGGTCAGCCGGCCTTCGAAGTCGGCGACGACGGCCCAGAAGCCGGAGGAGTCCAGGGCCTCGGGGTCGTGGGTGACGTCCCGGAGATCGGTGGCGAGGAGGCCGCCGAAGCGGGCCAGAGGAGCGAGGGAGTGCACATGGCGAGTCTAGGGCGGCGGGGGCAGGCAGGGCCGATGAGAGCGACGGGACGGAAGGGCCCGGCGGGAAGGGCGCGACAGAGGAGGCGCGGGAGGCGCCGGGAGCCACCTCGGGAACACGTGGAGTGAACGCCGTACGAACGCTCCCGGACCCGTCGGCGGGGGCGCAGGTCAGCACGCTGCGGAAACGCGTTTTTGTGCTGGCCCAGGAATCCGCTAGAGTTCAACACGTCGCCGGGACGCGCAAGCGAAACGGAAACGACAAGCGGACGTGGCTCAGTTGGTAGAGCATCACCTTGCCAAGGTGAGGGTCGCGAGTTCGAATCTCGTCGTCCGCTCGATGTGGGGGATCATCCCGAACCCCCGTATTCACTCCTGGTGGAGTGGCCGAGAGGCGAGGCAACGGCCTGCAAAGCCGTCTACACGGGTTCAAATCCCGTCTCCACCTCCAAGGACGATTAGCTCAGCGGGAGAGCGCTTCCCTGACACGGAAGAGGTCACTGGTTCAATCCCAGTATCGTCCACTGGACCTTCGGGTCCCGGATCCTCGGATCCCCCGCGCGATTAGCTCAGCGGGAGAGCGCTTCCCTGACACGGAAGAGGTCACTGGTTCAATCCCAGTATCGCGCACGCAGTACCCGCACCTTCGGGTGTGCCCGCGCGATTAGCTCAGCGGGAGAGCGCTTCCCTGACACGGAAGAGGTCACTGGTTCAATCCCAGTATCGCGCACCAGAGAGAGCCCCCGGCCGTCCATCGGCCGGGGGCTTCTTCGTGTCCGTCGGAGGCGGGCGGACCCCCGAAGGGGCCCGCGCCCGGCGTCAGGAGGAGAACAGCATCCGGCCGAAGCCACGGTGGTGGCCGCCGTGGTGACCGTGGTGACCGCCGTGGTGCGGAGCGCCCCAGGCCGGGGCCGCGGGCTGCGCCGGGTAGGCCGGCGGAGCGGGCGGGGCCTGCTGCACCCACTGCGACTCCAGGCGGGTCAGGGCCTCGAGCTCCCCGTAGTCCAGGAAAATGCCGCGGCAACCACTGCACTGCTCTATCTGCACGCCGTTGCGGTTGTACGTGTGCATGGGCGCGTGACACTTCGGACACTGCATGCGGATTCAACTCCCTGCCGTTCGAATGGTGCTCTCACCCTAGGGGGACGCCGGCGGAGCCAATTCGGTTCGGAGCGTTGCGATTCGGGCGCAGGTGTCGATCATCACCTGCTCCACCTCGTCCAGCGGGCGGCCCTCGGCGGTGGACTTCGCGAGGGCCAGCGCGGCGGTCTGTACGGTCAGGGCGCGCGCGGGGATGTCGAGGCGGGCCCAGGGGTCACCGCCCGGGCCTCCGGTCGCCGGGCCGCCGGCCGACTCGTACGCGGTGAGGAAGCGCGACCAGACCTCTGGCGGCAGGAGGCCGGCCGCGAACCAGGCAGCTGGGCGCGCCAGGTCCCACGCGGGGTCGCCGACACCGAGGTCGTCGACGTCGATCAGCCGCCAGCGCGGCTCGGGTCCCGCCTGCCCGAGCCGAACGAGCTGCCCCAGGTGGAAGTCGCCGTGACAGAGGGCCTGCGGGGCCGGGAGGTCGGGAAGGGTCTGCCAGGCGCGGAGCACCGTGGCCGTGGCCGGATGACCGGGGACCGCGCGGCGCATGCGCTCCACGGCGAGCGCCGCCTTCACCGGGGCCCGCATGGCGGGCAGGCCCGGCGGGGGCGGGGTCCGGTGCAGGGCGGCGAGCAGTCGTGCGGCCTCCTCCCAGGGCGCGGCGCCGGGTGCGTCCGGGTCGACCGGCGTGCCGTAGGGCCAGGCCGTGAGGGGGCGGTCCCCGAGTTCCTCGCGCGGCCTCGGCAAGGGTGCGAGCAGGACCGGCGCCAGGGCGGGCTCCGCAGCGAGCGAGATCCGCGACCGCAGCTCTTCCTGGTGGCCGTCGGGCGCGTGCGCCTTCAGTACGAGGCCGCCGTGCCGTACGACCGTGCCGTCGTCCCGGTCCGCGAGCAGGCCCACCGGGCAGCGACAGGCCGCCGTCCCGGCGGGATGCGCGGCTTCGCGCGCGAGCGCGTGCAGCTGTACGAGAACGGTCTCCTCCACGCGGGGAGCCTACGCGGGGCGGGGAGGCGGGATGCGTGGGGGCGGGATGCGTGGGGGCGGGATGCGTGGGGGCGGGGTGCGTGGGGCGGGGGCGCCGCGCCGCGTGGGGCGCGGGACCGGACCGGGCCGGCCCGCGCAGCCCGTACCTGGCCGCGTGGGCCGGGCGGCGCTGAACCGTACCGGCCCCGTGGCATCCGCACCCGGCCGCGTGGGCCGGCGGCGGTGCCGTGTGGGGCGTGACGGAGGGCGTCCGGGGCTCGGCGGGCGTCGGGGTGGCCGCCGGGGCGGAGGCCCGGGAAAGCGCGAGGGCCGGTCAGCTCCCCAGCTGACCGGCCGCACGCTGCCGTCCGCCGCACCCCCGTCCCCACGGGGTTGATGGCCGGATGTCCCCGACCCGGGCCGCTCTCCCGGGTCCGGAGCGCCGCTCAGCGCCCCAGCATCACGCCCACGGACGACGCCTGAGTGACCACCGCGTCCCAGCCGCCGAAGACGACCACGAGCAGGGCCGCGAGAGGGAGGACCATGGCGGTCGCCACCAGCGGGTGACGGCGGCTCGAAGGGCGGGTGTTCATCCGCGGGGCCGGGTACGCCATGGTTCCTCTCCTGTCGTGTCGGACGCGGCGGGTGCGGTGACCTCGGGGGACGAGTGCTGCACCCGCCGCTCGACAACCAATCTAGGCAGCGGCGGGGCCCGGGGCGTCCTGCCTGCGTACCGGCTTGCGGGCCTCCCGGAGGATGACGGCCCGCCGCCCGGCGTACTCCCCTGGGTGGAGACGAGCCCCCTGGAGTGGGGGTCTTCCCTGAGGGGACGACCCGGGGGACGGCGAAGGCGAACGGAAGGTGGCCACGGAGCGGCCGGAGGGCGAACGGGTGGCCCGGGGCCGGGCCCCGGAGACGGTGCGTGACGTCGCTCACGTTTGGCACGGGCGGCCGGGGTGTCGGGACGGCGGAATCCCAACCTCCTTGATATGAGGGAGTGTTGGCGAGTGGCGCGACTGACCCCTCCTCAAGTGTCCCCCTCAGCACTGACAATCGATGCGGCCATGAGGGCGCGGCCTGTGAGCACGCCGGGGCGGGGCTACGTAAGCTGTGCCACGTCGAACGGACGAGGGGACGGACATGGCGATGATGCGGCTCCGGCGCGAGGACCCGCGGATCGTCGGGTCGTTCCGGCTGCACCGCAGGCTGGGCGCCGGCGGGATGGGAGTCGTGTACCTCGGCTCCGACCGGCGCGGGCAGCGCGTGGCACTCAAGGTGATCAGGCCCGACCTGGCCGAGGACCAGGAGTTCCGCTCCCGGTTCGCCCGCGAGGTGTCCGCCGCCCGGCGGATCCGCGGCGGGTGCACCGCCCGCCTCGTCGCCGCGGACCTGGAGGCCGAGCGGCCCTGGTTCGCCACCCAGTACGTGCCCGGCCCCTCCCTGCACGACCGGGTCGCCGAGGAGGGTCCGCTGCGGGCCGCCGACGTGGCGGCGATCGGCGCCGCCCTGTCGGAAGGGCTCGTCGCCGTGCACGAGGCCGGGGTCGTCCACCGCGACCTGAAGCCGTCGAACATCCTGCTCTCCCCCAAGGGACCCCGGATCATCGACTTCGGGATCGCCTGGGCCACCGGCGCCAGCACCCTCACCCACGTCGGAACCGCCGTCGGCTCCCCCGGCTTCCTCGCGCCCGAGCAGGTCCGGGGCGCGGTCGTCACGCCCGCCACCGACGTCTTCTCGCTCGGCGCCACCCTCGCGTACGCGGCGATGGGCGACTCCCCCTTCGGGCACGGCAGCTCGGAGGTCATGCTCTACCGGGTCGTGCACGAGGAGCCGCTGCTGCACGGCGTCCCGGACTCGCTCGCCCCGCTCGTCCGCGCCTGCCTCGCGAAGGACCCGGAGGAGCGGCCCAGCACCCTCCAGCTGTCCATGCGGCTCAAGGAGATCGCCGCGCGGGAGGCCCAGGGCCTGCCCGCCGCCCGGCCGCCCGCCCCGCGGGAGCGCGTCGAGGAGCGCGGCGCCGTGCGGCCCACGGAGCGGTACACGGAACGGACGACCGAGCGCACGACCGAGCGGGCCGTGGACCGGCCGTCGGAGCGCTCCACGGAGCGGGGCGGCGAGCAGGGCGGCGAGCGGCAGCCGGTCGCGGACCGGCCCACGGGCGGGCAGGGCCGTCCGGGCGGCTCCCGGTCCGCCGCGTCGCGGCCCTCCGCCTCCCGGCCGTCCTCGTCCCGTACGGGCGGGGGCTCGCGCGCGGCGCAGTCCCGCACCGGCACACGGCCGGGTACCCGGTCCGGGGCCCGCTCCACGTCCACCGGGCGGCGGCCCGCCAACCCCCGGCTGCTGCGTCAGCGGCTCTTCGTCTTCGTGGTCGTCACGCTCGTCGTCGCACTCGGCATCGCGGCGGCGCAGGCGCTCCAGGGGTAAGGGGCGGCCGGCCGGGGACGGCCCGGCCGCGGGCCTTGCCCGCTAGCAGCAGGCAGCCGGGGTACGGCCGCGGTTTACGGGCACGGCCATGGGCACCCCGTTACGGCTGGGCGCGCCGGGCCGCCCCTGCGGGCGGCCGGCTACGGCTGCGGGCGGCCGCTCGTCACCGCGTAGAACGCGACCGCCGCCGCGGCGCCCACGTTCAGCGAGTCCACGCCGTGCGCCATCGGGATGCGCACCCACTCGTCCGCTGCCCGCAGCGCCTGCGTCGACAGGCCTTCGCCCTCCGCACCGAGCATCAGGGCCACGCGGTCCAGCTTGTGCGGCGCGGCCTCGTCGATCGAGGCCGCCCGGTCCGCCGGCGTCAGCGCCAGCAGCTTGAAGCCCGCCTCTCGTACCGCCTCCAGGCCGCGCGGCCAGGTGTCGAGACGGGCGTACGGGACGGAGAAGACCGCACCCATGGAGACCTTCACCGAACGGCGGTACAGCGGGTCCGCGCAGTCCGGGGACAGCAGCACCGCGTCCATGCCGAGCGCGGCGGCGCTGCGGAAGATCGCGCCGATGTTGGTGTGGTCGTTCACCGACTCCATCACGGCCACCCGGCGGGCGGAGGCCAGGAGGTCCGTCGCCGTCGGGAGCGGCTTGCGCTGCATCGAGGCCAGCGCGCCCCGGTGGACGTGGTAGCCGGTGACCCGCTCGGCGAGGTCCGGCTGCACCGCGTACACGGGGGCCGGCACCTCGTCGATGACGTCGCGCATCACGTCCACCCACTTGGCGGAGAGCAGCATGGAGCGCATCTCGTAACCCGCCTGCCTGGCGCGGCGGATCACCTTCTCGCCCTCGGCGATGAACAGCCCCTCGGCCGGTTCCCGTCTGCGCCGGAGCTCGACGTCGGTCAGTCCGGTGTAGTCGTGCAGACGCGGGTCGTCGGGGTCGTCGATCGTGATGAGTTCGGCCACGGGGTGATACTGCCTTGTCCTGGGGGTGGTGCCAATGCGTGCGGGACCCTCGCGGGGCCTAGGCGAGCGGCTTGTGCGGGCCCTCGTTCACCACGTCGCCGATGACGATCACGGCCGGCGGGCGGACCTCCTGGGCCTTCACCGTCTCCGCCACCGTCGCGAGCGTGGCGTCCACGCGGCGCTGGGTCGCCGTGGTGCCCTCCTGGACCAGGGCCAGCGGGGTGTCGGGTGACTTGCCGTGGGCGATCAGCGCCTCGGCGATCTTGCCGATCTTGTCGACGCCCATGAGGATCACCAGCGTGCCCGTGAGCTTGGCGAGGGACGCCCAGTCGACGAGGGAGCGCGGGTCGTCGGGCGCCACGTGGCCGCTGACGACGGTGAACTCGTGGGCGACGCCGCGGTGCGTGACCGGGATGCCGGCGGCCCCCGGGACCGAGATCGAGCTGGAGATGCCCGGGACGACCGTGCAGGCGATGCCCTCGGCGGCGAGCGCCTGGGCCTCCTCCATGCCGCGGCCGAAGACGAACGGGTCGCCGCCCTTGAGGCGGACGACGGACCTGCCCTGCTTGGCGTGCTCGATGAGCGCGTTGTTGATGGCCTCCTGGGCCATGAACCGGCCGTACGGGATCTTCGCCGCGTCGATCACCTCGACGTGCGGGGGCAGCTCGCTGAGCAGGTCGCGCGGGCCGAGGCGGTCGGCGATCACCACGTCCGCCTCCGCGAGCAGCCGGCGGCCGCGGACCGTGATCAGGTCGGGGTCGCCGGGGCCGCCGCCGACCAGGGCGACGAACGGCGTGCGGGCGCGGCGGGCGGGCGCCGCGAGGGAGCCGTCGCGCAGGCCCTCGACGACCGCGTCCCGGACCGCTGCCGAGCGGCGCGGGTCGTGACCGGTGAGGACCGCGACCGTGACGCCCTCGCTGTGGCCGGTGGCCGGGGTCCAGGCGGTGGCCGCCTCGGCGTCGTCGGAGCGGACGCACCAGGTCCGGGTGCGCTCGGCCTCGGCGGAGATGGCGGCGTTCGCCACCGGGTCCGTGGTGGCGACCAGGGCGTACCAGGCGTCGGCCAGGTCGCCCTCCTGGTAGCGCCGCTTGATCCAGGTGATCTCGCCCGACTCGGCCATCGCGTCGACGGAGGGCGTCGCGGAGGGCGAGATCAGGGTGACGTCGGCGCCCGCCGCGATCAGGGCGGGAAGACGGCGCTGCGCCACCTGGCCACCGCCGAACACGACGACGCGGCGGCCGGCGAGGCGGAGTCCGACGGGGTAGGCGGGGTGCTCGGCGTGATCGGCCATGGTGCGGGCGGCTCCTCTGGAGGCGGTGCTTGGCGCACCTCACGATATCGGTGACCTGCGGGTTTCGGTGTGTGACGGATGTCCCCCCGGCCGAGCGCCGTCGGTCGGGTGCGGGGGGCGCGTTCCGGGCGCCGCGTTCGGGACTGCGTGGTTCACGGCACGGATCCGGCGCCGAGATGCCGAACGTCCTTGTTCCGCGCCCCACATCACGCTTCAGGTCCCGAACGCGGGGCCTTCCACGTCCCCCACTCCCGCCGGTGGGCGTGGGGGACGTGTCGCCGGTTTCCGGCTACTTCTCCGTGACGCCCGCGGAGTCGAAGGTCGCCACCTCGTGCATCGCGCGGGCGGCGCTCTGGACCACCGGGAGGGCGAGGAGGGCGCCGGTGCCCTCGCCGAGGCGGAGGTCCAGGTCGACGAGCGGGCGCAGGCCCAGCTTGTTGAGGGCCGCGACGTGGCCCGGCTCGGCGCTGCGGTGGCCGGCGATGCAGGCCGCGAGGGACTCGGGCGCGATGGCCCGGGCCACGAGCGCCGCCGCTCCGGTGGAGACGCCGTCCAGGATGACCGGGGTACGGAGCGAGGCCGCGCCCAGGATCAGGCCGACGAGCGCCGCGTGCTCCAGGCCGCCGAGGGCCGCGAGGACGCCGATCGGGTCCGCCGGGTCCGGCTTGTGGAGGTCGAGCGCGCGCCGGACCACGTCCACCTTGCGGGCGTGCATCTCGTCGTTGATGCCGGTGCCGCGGCCGGTGACCTCGGCCGGGTCCACGCCGGTGTAGACCGAGATGAGGGCTGCGGACGCGGTGGTGTTCGCGATGCCCATCTCGCCGGTGAGCAGCGCCTTGTTGCCGGCGGCCACGAGGTCGCGGGCGGTCTCGATGCCCACCTCGATGGCGGCGACCGCCTCCTCGCGGGTCATCGCCTGGCCGATGGTGAAGTCGGCCGTGCCCGGGCGGACCTTGCGCGGCAGGAGACCGGGCGTGGAGGGCAAGTCGGAGGCCACGCCGACGTCGATGACGCAGACCTCGGCGCCCACCTGGTTCGCGAACGCGTTGCAGACCGCGCCGCCGCCGAGGAAGTTGGCGACCATCTGGCCGGTCACCTCCTGCGGCCAGGCGGTGACGCCCTGGGCGTGCACGCCGTGGTCGCCGGCGAAGATCGCGACGGCGGCCGGCTCCGGGATCGGCGGCGGGCAGACCCGGGAGAGGCCGCAGAGCTGCGCGGAGATGATCTCCAGCATGCCCAGCGCCCCGGCGGGCTTGGTCATGCGCTTCTGGCGCTCCCACGCCTCGCCGAGCGCCTTGGCGTCCAGCGGGCGGATGTTGGCGACGGTCTCCTGGAGCAGGTCGTGCGGCTCCTCGCCGGGCAGGGCGCGGCGGCCGTACGTCTCCTCGTGGACGACCCAGGACAGCGGACGGCGCTTGGACCAGCCCGCCTGCATCAGCTCGGGCTCCTCCGGGAACTCGTCGACGTAGCCCACGCAGAGGTACGCGACCACTTCGAGGTGGTCGGGCAGGCCGAGCGCGCGGACCATCTCGCGCTCGTCGAAGAAGCTGACCCAGCCGACGCCGAGGCCCTCGGCGCGGGCGGCGAGCCACAGGTTCTCGACGGCGAGCGCGGAGGAGTACGGGGCCATCTGCGGCTGCGTGTAGCGGCCGAGGGTGTGCCGGCCGCCGCGGGTCGGGTCGGCGGTCACGACGATGTTGACCGGGGTGTCGAGGATGGCCTCGATCTTCAGTTCCTTGAACTGCTTCGCCCGGCCCTTGGGAAGGGACTTGGCATACGCCTCGCGCTGCCGCTGGGCCAGCTCGTGCATGGTCCGGCGGGTCTCGGCGGAGCGGATGACGACGAAGTCCCAGGGCTGCGAGTGGCCGACGGACGGTGCCGTGTGGGCCGCCTCCAGGACACGGAGGAGGACCTCGTGCGGGATCGGGTCGGGGCGGAAGCCGTTGCGGATGTCGCGGCGCTCGCGCATGACGCGGAGGACCGCCTCGCGCTCGGCCTCGCCGTAGGCCGGGGCGCGGTCCCGCACCTCTTCCTCGGCGGCCGGTCCCTCGGCCGGTGCTTCTTCGGCGGGCTGCTCGGCGGTCTGCGGCGCGTCCGGCCGGGGCTCCTGGGGCCCGTCCTGGAGCTGGGGCTCCTCGGCCGCGGGCGCCTGGGCTGCCTCGGGCGCCTCGGGTGCCTGGGCTGCCGCTTCCGGCTGCGGCTCCGCGGTGTCGTCCGGGACGACCGGGATCTCCTCGGCGGCGACCTCGACCGGGGCCGGGACGGCCGCGGCCGGGTCCTCCGGGGCGGACGCGGGCGCGGGCACGGGCTCTTCGGACGGGGCTTCGGCGGCGGGGGCCTCGGCGACAGCGTGCTCGACGACGGCCGGCTCGGCGGCCGCGGGCTCGGCGACGGAGGGCTCGGCGGCCACGGGCTCGGCCACCGGGGACTCGGCGACGGGAGCGTCGGCAGCCACTGCCTCGGCCGCGTGCGCGGGCTCGGTGACGACGGCCTCGACAGCAGCGGCGTCGACGGGAGCGGCGTCGACGGCAGGGGCCTCGACAGCAGCGGCGTCGGCCGGGGCGACCTCGGCCGGTACCTCCACCTCGGCGGGAACCTCGGCCGGGACCTCGGCGACGGGCGGCTGCGGCTCCTCGGCCGGGGCCTGGGTCTCCGCCTCGGCCTCGCGCGGGGCGGGCACCGGAGCCGGGGCCTCCACGACGACGGCTTCCTGGGCGACGGCTTCCTGGGCGACGGCTTCCTCGGCGGCGCCGTCCGGAGCGACGGCGTCCGGAGCGACGGCCTCCTGGAGGGCCGGCTCGGGAGCGACGGCCTCCTGAAGAGCGGGCTCCGCGGCGACAGCCTCCTGAGGGGCGAGCTCGGAAGCGACGGCCTCCTGAGGGGCGGCCGGCTCGACGGCCGGGGCCGCTTCGGCCACGGGCTCCTGGGCGGCCGGCGCCTCGACGGCGACCGGGGCGGGCGCCTGCTGCGGGTCCTCGGCCGGAGCCTGAGCCTGAGCCGGAGCCTCGGCCGGGGCCGGGAACTCCCCCGCCACTGCCTCGGCGGCGGCAGCCACGGGCTCCGCCACCGCCGGCTGCTCCTGCGGTGCCGCCGGGTCGGGCGCCGGGGTCGGGGCCAGGTGCGGGGCGGTCGGCAGGGAACCCTCGACCGGGACGAACTGCGCGACCGGCGGGACCGTTTCTGCGGGGGCCGGAGCCTGGGCCTGCTGCTCCTGCGGCTGCGCGGTCCACGGCACGGCGCCCTGCGGGGCGGTCTGGCGGTCCTGCGGCGGCACGTCCAGGTACTCGGGCCCCGTGGTGGGCGGGCCGGGGGTGCGGACCGGCATCGGGGCGGGCGCGGTCGCGGCGACCGGGGCGGGCTGCGGGACCGGGGCGGCGGCCGGGCCGCGGTCGGCGAGCGAACGCACCACGCCACCGGTGGCGTCGGGCAGGGGCGGGCCCATGTGCAGCGGGCGGCGGGCGGGCGGCGGGGTCGGCGCGGTGACGGGCCCGGGCATGCGGACCGCGCTCAGGTCGACGGAGCCGGAGTCGCGGCCGGCCGCCTCGTGGGCGCCGGTGTCGAGGATGCCGGGCTCGTAGCCGTGGTCGACGACGTGCTCGTGCGGGACACCGTGCGCCGGGGTGGCGTGCTGGGGCACCGGCACGCCCTGCGGCGGGGTCGCGGTGACCTGCTCGATGGGGGCGGTCAGCGGGTCGACGACCGGGGCCGGGGCGGGCACGGCGACCGGCGGCGCGGGCACGACGCCCGGCTGGTGCTCGCTCCAGGCACCCTGGGCGCCCGGCATCAGGAGCAGGTCGTCTTCCTCGGCTGCGTGCTCGGAGGGGTCCAGGAAGGTGTACGCGCCCGGCGCGGGGATGCCCGGCTGCTCGACCATGCCTGCGTTCTCCGGCAGCCCCTCGCCGGGGACCTGGCCGGTGTCCGTCATGCTGCGTACCCCTCGCCCATCGGTTGTGCTCCTTCAGACCTTCGCCCGTCAACAAGAACGAGCTCGCGCGCCACGCGGCACGAAGGACGCGCTGACACCCATGCATTGTCGCGGCCTTCGGCCATCCTGGCAGGCGGATCCGCCACGGTTCGCTGTGGACTGCGCCACGTCGCGCCGCCCCCCATTGCTCCGTACCACATCAGCGGCCCAATGGGGCCGCTACTTCCGGACATTGGCGAACAAACCACCGAACGTCCCGGCGCGGTACAACAATCGGCCAGCCTACCCCGCCCGGCGGGCGGCGCGATCACGGGTGGGGCTGCTCAGGCCCGGCGGCCGGACAGCAGGAAGACCACGGAACGGTCACGTTCCGTCCAGTCCGCGGGGTCGAGCCCGACGGTCTGCAGCAGGGCGCATTCGACCTGGTAGCCGCCGTCGGCGAGGGCCGCGCCGATGGCCTCGGCCTCGTCGCGGGTGGCGGCGTGCGCGACGATCCGTTCGGGCCTGCGGTCGCTGCAGGCGGTGACGACCGGGACTCCCCCGCCCCCGATCCGTACGACATCGGGTTCGGGCAGGCGTTCCAGGACGTGCGGGGCGCGGCCGGGCACGGCCTGGAGCTGGACGCCGGCGGCGCGGGCGGCGGCCTCGGTGCGGGCGCAGGCGTCGGGGTCGCCGTCGACGGCGATGACGGCGGCCCCGAAGCGGGCGGCGTCCACGGAGAAGGCCCCGCCGGCGCAGCCGATGTCCCAGACGAGGTCGCCTTCGCGGGGGCCGAGGCGGGCGAGCTGGGCGGCGCGCAGGGTGGCGTCCTGGCCGGCGTGGCCGCCGGTGTCGTCGGCGGGCAGGGCCCAGCCGCGGGTGGCGGGGGTGTCGTGGCCCATGAGCCAGCCGCCGGTGGAGCCGCCGCCGATGCCGCCGATGCCGCCGATGACCAGCACGACGTTGGGGTCGCGCCAGGCGTGGTCGGCGGCCTTGTCGGAGGTGACGACCGTGACCTGTTCGCGTGCGGTGCCGAGTTCCTCGCAGATGACGAAGGTGCGGTGGATCCCGTCGAGGAGCAGGGCGAGTTCGGCGGGGCCGGCGCCGGGCGAGGTGAGGACGGCGACCTTGGGATGGGCGCGGCAGACATTGACGGCGCGGCGCAGGGTGCGCTGGTGGGCGACGACGATCCGGGCGTCGTCCCAGGGCATGCCGGCGCGGGCGAAGGCGGCGGCGACGGAGGAGACGGCGGGGACGACCTCGACCTCGAGGCCGTGCTCGGGGGCGCGCAGGGCGCGGACGACGCCGAAGAACCCGGGGTCTCCGTCGGCCAGGACGACGGCGGTGCCGCGGTGGCCGGCGATCCGGCGGGCGGCGAGGTCGACGCTGCCGAGCCGGACGCGTTCGGCGCGGGCCGGAACCTCGGGGAGGGCGAGGTGGTGGGCGGCGCCGGCCACCAGGGTGGCGGCGGCGAGCGCGGACCGGGCCGCCGCGGTGAGGGGCGAGCCGTCCCAGCCGATCACCGTGACCCGGTCGGCCATGTGTGTCTGTCTCCCTGGGAGTGCGTGCAGGTCGGGGGCGGTGCCGAGCCTACCCGTGCGGTCAGCTCCAGTCGGCGTAGGTGGAGAGTCCGGCCTCGGCCATCTGGTCGGCGACGCCGTCGAGGTCCTCGGGGAGGAGGCTCCAGACGATGAGGTCGGTGCGGATCTCGGCCCACTCGCCGGTCTCGGTCTGGCTGCGCGCTATCCAGGCGTTGCGGAGCACGCCCTCGCTGATGCAGCCGATCTTCTGGGCGACCTGCTGGGAGGCGGTGTTGTCGGCGGCGGTGCGCAGTTCGAGGCGTTCGAAGCCGCGGTCGCCGAAGAGCCACTGGGCGACGGCGAGGACGGACTCGGTGGCGTATCCCTCGCCGCGGGCCCAGGGCGCGGTGACGTAGGCGACCTCGGTGGCGCGGGTGCGCCAGTTGGTGCCGTAGAGGTGGACGGTGCCGACGAGGCGCTGGGTGAGGAACTCGGTGACGGCGAAGACGATGCCGCGGCCCTCGGCCCGTTCCGCAGGAGCGATCCTGCGCACCCATTCCTCGGCGTTCGCGCGGGTGTACGGGTGCGGGACGGAGGTCCAGGCGACCACGAGCTCGTCGTTCATCATCTCCGTGAACGCGGGGATGTCGGCCTCTTCGTACGGGCGCAGCACCAACCGGTCCGTGCTGATGGAGATGGACGGGAAGGTCGTAGTCATGCGCAACTCCATACGTGAAGACCGTGAACGCACAGCATGCAGCATGCGGTGGCCGCCGCGCATGCGCGGGTCAGCCCGAAGGCCCCGGGCGCCGGACGGGGCGCGCGGAGCCTTCGGACGGGAAGGGCCGTGGTGCGGGGGCTACTTGGCGGGGGTGCCGAAGGCCGGGATGACCGAGCCCTTGTAGGTGTCCTCGATGTACTTCTTCACCTCGGGCGAGTTGAGGAGCTTCACGAGCTTCTGCACGCGGGCGTCCTTCTCGTTGCCCTCCTTGACGGCGAGGAAGTTGGCGTAGGGGTTGCCCTCCGCCTTCTCCAGGACGAGGGCGTCCTTGGCGGGCTCCAGCTTGGCCTCGATGGCGTAGTTGCCGTTGATGACGGCGGCGTCGACGTCGTTCAGGGCGCGGGGCACGGTGGCGGCCTCC
Source organism: Streptomyces sp. NPDC127092 (assembly GCF_042722475.1). Taxonomy (NCBI): domain Bacteria; kingdom Bacillati; phylum Actinomycetota; class Actinomycetes; order Kitasatosporales; family Streptomycetaceae; genus Streptomyces; species Streptomyces sp. NPDC127092. The sequence goes on along the minus strand of NZ_JBHXFE010000030.1, from coordinate 5,562 downwards.
AGCTCCTTGAACTCCAGGCCCTTCTTGTCGGTGATGTCGGAGAGCTTGGCGTCGGTGCCGACGCCCGCCTTGAGGGTGATGAGGCCGTTGTCGGCGAGCAGGTGGAGGGCGCGGCCCTCGTTGGTGGTGTCGTTGGGGACGGCGATGGTCTGGCCGGCCTTGATGTCCTTCACCGACTTCAGGCTCTTGGAGTAGAGGCCGAGCGGCTCGAGGTGGACGTTGGCCACCGGGACGATGTGGGTGTTGTTCTTCTTGTTGAAGTCGTCGAGGTACGGCTTGTGCTGGAAGAAGTTGGCGTCGACCTGGCCGGTCTCGGTGGCGGTGTTCGGCAGGACGTAGTCCGTGAACTCCTTCACCTCCAGCTTCAGGCCCTCCTTCGCGGCGAGCTTGTCCTTGACGTAGTTGAGGATGTCGGCGTGCGGCGTCGGGGACGCGGCGACGACGAGCGGCTTGTCGGCGGAGCCGGCCTGGTCCTTGGCGGAGGACGGGTCGGACGAGGTGCCGCAGGCGGTGAGGCCGAGGGCGAGTGCGGCGGTGGCGGCGATGCCCGCGGTGAGCTTGATGTTGTTGCGCACGAAGAGTGCCTCTTTCCGGTGGAGCGGTGTGTTCGCCTGGACAACAAGTCCGGGCTCTTCTTCGGGTTGCGAAGTCTGAGGTGCCGTCAGGCAGGGCCGTCGGGCGGTGCCGTCACGCGGTGCGGCCGCGGCGGGCCAGCAGGCGGACGATGCCGTCGCCGATGAGCTGGACCACGGTCACGATCACGACCAGGACGACGACGGTGACGAGCATGAAGGTGGTGTCGAAGCGCTGGTAGCCGTAGGTGACGGCCTTGGAGCCGAGGCCTTCGCCGCCGACCGCGCCCGCCATGGCGGAGTAGCCGATGAGCACGATGACGGTGGTGGTGACGGCGGAGACCAGGGAGGGCAGGGCCTGCGGGAGCAGCACCTTGCGGACGATGGTGGGGATGCCGCCGCCCATGGCCTGGACCGCTTCGACGAGGCCGTGGTCGACCTCGCGGATCGCGGTCTCGACGAGCCGGGCGAAGAACGGGATGGCGCCGATGGCGAGCGGCACGATCATCGCGGTCGGGCCGATGAAGGTGCCGACGACGAAGGTGGTGAAGGGGATGAGGGCGATCAGCAGGATGATGAAGGGCAGCGAGCGGCCCACGTTCACGATCGCGCCGACGACCTTGTTCACCGGCCGGTTCTGCAGCAGTCCGCCCTTGTCGGTGAGGACGAGGAGGATGCCGAGCGGGAGTCCGCCGAGCACGGTGACGACGGTGGCCCACAGGACCATGTAGAGGGTGTCGACGGTGCCCTGCTCGAGCAGGGGCTGCATCTCGGACCAGGTCACTTGGCACCTTCCTTCACCAGCGCGGGAGCCTGGGCGGGCACGGGCCGGTCCTGCTGTTCGACGACCTCGACCTGGAGGCCCTGCTCGCGCAGGAAGCCGACGGGGACGACGTTCTCCTCGTAGCTGCCGGGGAGTTCGATGCGCATGCGGCCGATCTGGCGGTCGCCGACGGTGTCCATGGCGGCGCCGAGGATCGAGATGTCGATGTTGTACGTACGGGAGAGCTGGGAGATCACCGGCTGGGTGGCGGTCTCGCCGTGGAAGGTGACGTCCACGACCGTGCGGCCGGGCGCGGTGGCGGCGCCGCTGACCGGGAAGAGCTCGGCGGCGAGCTGGGAACCGGGCGTGGCGAGCAGTTCGCCGACGGTGCCGGACTCGACGACGCGGCCCTTCTGCATGAGGGCGGCGGAGTCGCAGATGGTCTTGACGACGTCCATCTCGTGGGTGATGAGGAGGACGGTGAGGCCGAGCTGCTGGTTGAGGTCGCGCAGCAGCTGGAGGATGGACCGGGTGGTCTCCGGGTCGAGGGCGCTGGTGGCCTCGTCGGAGAGCAGGACCTTGGGCTTGCCGGCGAGGGCGCGGGCGATGCCGACGCGCTGCTTCTGGCCGCCGGACAGCTGCCCGGGGTAGGCCTTGGCCTTGTCGGCGAGGCCGACGAGGTCGAGGAGTTCGAGGGCGCGGCGGGAGCGTTCGGCGGCGGAGACGCCGAGGATCTCCAGGGGGAGCTCGATGTTGTCCTTGACGGTGCGGGAGGACAGCAGGTTGAAGTGCTGGAAGACCATGCCGATGCTGCTGCGGGCGCGGCGCAGGTCCCGGCCGGCGCGCCGGCCCTTCCCGGCGAGGGCGGTGAGGTCGACGCCGTCGACGGTCACGGTGCCGGAGGTGGGGCGCTCCAGGAGGTTGACGCAGCGGATGAGCGAGGACTTGCCGGCGCCGCTCTGGCCGATCACGCCGAAGACCTCGCCTTCGCGAACGTGGAGGTCGACGCCGTCCAGAGCGGTGACCTGGCGGCCTCGCGACTCGTAGACCTTGGTCAGGCCCGAAGTGGTGATCACAGGGTTTCCGTCACTGTCGAGTGCGCGGCGCATGGGTCCGCCGTGCACGGCATTCGTCTGTCGGACAGTCAGGCGCAGGGCGGCTGGTCGCGGCGGTGGGCCGGGAGGCAGCGCGTGCGCGGGGCGTGCTCGGTCCGGCGCCGGGAAGGCGCGGAACGGCTCGGCCGTCGGGGTCTCGCTTCGGGGCGCGAGGCTCTGGCGGGGGCCCTCAGTTGGCGCACATTCGACACATACAACGAGCACCGGGCGTCTGGTTCGCCTCGGTCGCAAGGGTGCGGCTGCTCGTCGTGGTCATGGCTGCAAGTAAAGCATGCAAACGTGCGAACGAAAGGCGGCTGTCCGAATAGCGGACATCACTGAGACGTCATGCGGACAGTCGGGGACGGCCCGGGGCGGCCCGGAACCCGGGAAGCGGCGGCCACGCACGGGGTGGAGCGCGGCCCGTCCCGGTCGTCGGCTGTGGCCAAGGCCACGGTGCGCGGGGCGGGGGCCGCGCGCATCGGGCCATTCGGCCCGTAATACCCTCGGGCGCATGCTTGACGCCCTGACGGTCGCGGTCTCGGTGGCCGCGCTCGCCCTCGCCGCCTGGTGCGGATTCGCCGCCTACCGGAACCAGTCCACCAAGGACTGGCACTTCATCGGCATGGCCGTGGTGACCTTCCTGGCCCTCGTGCAGCTGGTGGTCGGCATCGTGCAGCTGGTCCGCGGCGAGAAGGCGGAGGAGGGCACCACGATCTTCGTCGCCTATCTGCTGGGCGCGCTGTGCGCGGTGCCCGCGGCCGGGCTGCTGTCGCTGACCGAGCGCAGCAAGTGGGGCTCGGCGACGGTGGCGGCGGGCGCCGTGGTGCTCGCGGTGCTGGAAGTGCGTCTCTACGACATCTGGACGGTGGGCTGACCATGACCGCGACCGATCACGAGGCCGGAAGCGGGACCGGGAGCGGGGCGGGGACCGAGCCCGGGAGCCCCCGGGCCGGCCGTCTGGTGAAGGGACCGGGCCTGCTCGTGGTCTGGCTCTACGGCGTGATGTCGGTGGGCGCGGTCTCGCGCTCGGCCTTCCAGATTGCGACCGAGTTCGACCGGGCGCCGCTGGCGTACAGCCTCTCGGCGGTGGCCGCCGTCGTCTACGCCTTCATCACGTACACGCTGGTACGGGGCGGCGAGACGGCCCGCAGGGCGGCGCTGGTGTGCTGCGCCGCCGAGCTCGCGGGCGTCCTGGTCGTCGGGACGTGGACCCTGCTCGAGCCCTCGGCGTTCCCCGACACGACGGTCTGGTCCCAGTACGGGTACGGCTACGTCTTCATCCCGGTGCTGCTGCCGCTGACCGGCATCTGGTGGCTGCGGCGCTCCCGCACGGCCTGAGCCGCCCTGACCCGACGCCGTATCCGGCCCGGCCGTCCGCCGGACCGGCCTAGAGCGCGGCCAGGACGAGGGCGAGGGCGCCGCACGCGTCGAAGACGCCGCACCATTCCGACCACTGCCGCGGGGCGACCCGGGCCTTCAGGAAGTGCACGGCGTCCCACACGGCGTGGCCGAGCCAGCCGGCGGCCAGGACCAGCAGCGCGAGGGTGCCGTCCACGGTCACGGCCAGGAGGGCGACGGCGGCGAAGCCGGCGAGACCGGCGAGCTGCACGGCGAGGACGCGCGGGGGCCGCAGCTCGCCGCGGAGTGCTCCGAAGAGCAGGTAGAACAGCGGCATCGAGGCGAGGACCGCGGCCAGGAACACGGGTGCGGGCAGGCCGTCGAGGAAGGTCAGGGCCGCGAGCGCCAGGGCGATCAGCGTGGGCCAGCGGTGCGCGAGCGTGTGCATCGGATGCCTCCCGGGAGCGTGCCTGTGGGCGGTGCGGCGGCGAGTTGACGAGTGCGGCCGTGCGGGTGAGTGCGGTGGGACCACTGTCCGCGGCGGGCGGGCCGCCGGACAGCGATGTGCGGCCCGGTGTCCGTTCCCTTGGGGTAGCCGTCCTTCCGGCATAGGGTCGGGCGCATGGCGGAGCGGCTCATGGTGGTGGTCGGCTACGAGGCGGCCGAGTTGCTGGACATCGCGTGCGTGACCACGACCCTGGCCATGGCCAACGGGATCGGTGCGCCCGCGGTCCCGTACCGGGTGCTCCTGGCGGGCCCGGGCGGCGGTCCGATGGTCTGCGGCTCGGGTCTGGTCCTCGGCAGCGAGCGGTCGCTCGAACGGCTGACCGGCCCCCTGGACACCCTGATCGTCTCGGGCGGTACCGGCTTCGAGCGGGCGGCGGCGGACACCCGGCTCGTCGGGCACGTGCGGCGGCTGGCCCGGGAGTCCCGGAGGGTGGCGTCGGTGTGCACGGGCGCGGGAGTGCTGGCCGCTGCGGGGCTGCTCGACGGCCGCCGGGCGACCACCCACTGGCGGTTCGCACGGCAGCTCGCCGAGCGGCATCCGGAGGTCGTGGTGGACCCGGCCCCCATCTACGTCCGCGACGGGCACGTCTACACGGCGGCGGGGGTGACCAGCGCGCTGGACCTCACGCTCGCCTTCGTCGAGGAGGACCACGGTCCGGAACTGGCCCGCCAGGTCGCCCGCGACCTCGTGGTCTATCTGCAACGGCCGGGGAACCAGGCGCAGATGAGCCTGTTCACCGCGACTCCGCCGGCCCGTGACGACATGCTCCGGGGGCTGGTCGAGCACATCGCGGCCCGACCGGACGACGACCTGAGCACCGCGGCGCTCGCCGCCCGGGCGGGCGTGACGCCCCGCCATCTGACCCGTCTCTTCACGGAGCAGCTGGGCCTCTCACCGGGCCGCTACGTGCGGCAGGCCCGTACGGAGGCCGCCGCACAGCTGCTCGCCTCGACGACGCTGCCGATGGCCGGGGTCGCGGCGCGCTGCGGGTTCGGCAGCGCGGAGGCGCTGCGGCAGGCGTTCACCGAGCGGTTCGGCATCGCCCCGTCCCGCTACCGGGCGGCGATGCGGCCCGCCTGAGAGGGCGGGCCGGCGGGACGGGACGATCCGGAGGGACGGGACCCCGACAGAAGGGGACCTCGACAGGACGGGACCCCGACAGCAGGGGCCGGGACGGCCGGAGCGGAGACCTAGGCCGTCTCTTCCGGATCTTGGCCGGGTCCGCGACGCCTGGCACGGCACCTCGCCGCGTTGCCGAAACGCCCCGATAGCTCCGCTATCGCG
>NZ_JBHXFE010000029.1:91178-110189 GCF_042722475.1 Streptomyces sp. NPDC127092 | reverse complement strand
CGATAGCTCCGCTATCGCGACGCTCCGGCGCCTTGCGATGCACCGCGCCAGACGCCGCGGCCTATCCGGCCCTGATCCGAAAGAAACGGCCTAGGGCCCGACCCGAGCGAAGACCTGGCGCAGCGGGTCGCCGACCTGACCGAGAGCCGGGCCGCAGCCGTGGACGCCGCGCACGCCGAACGACGCCGCATCGAACGGGACCTGCACGACGGTGCCCAACAGCGCCTGGTGTCCCTGGCGTTGAACCTCGGCATCGCCAAGGCGAGCCTCACCGACCTGCCGCCCGAGGCGCTCGCCGTGATCGACGCGGCCCACTGGGAGGCGAAGGACGCGATCGAGGAGCTCGACAACCTCGTGCGCGGCCTGCATCCGTCCGTACTCGACGAACTCGGCCTGGACGCGGCCCTGTCCGGCCTCGCGGCGCGCTGCCCGCTGCCCGTACGACTCCGGGTGGACCTGCCGCCGCAGCCGTCGCAGCCGTCGCAGCTACCGCCGCGCGCGGCGCCCGCCGTCGAGGCGGTGGCGTACTTCGTCGTCTCCGAGGCGCTGACGAACATCGCCAAGCACGCCCAGGACGCGAGCCGGGCGGATGTGACGATCAGCAGACCGGGCGCGATACTGCGGGTGGTGATCGCCGACGACGGAGTGGGCGGGGCCGATCCGTCCCGGGGAAGCGGCCTGAAGGGTCTCGCCCAACGCGTGCGGTCCGTGGACGGCACATTCCGGATGAGCAGTCCCACAGGGGGACCGACCGTGATCGATGTGGAGCTGCCGTGGCCGACGTGAGACGCGCCGTGATCGCCGAGGATTCCGTGCTGCTGCGGATCGGCCTGGTCAAGGTGCTGGAGATGGCCGGCTTCGAGGTCGCGGCCCGAGGCCGGGGACGCGCCCGGACTCCTGGCCGCGGTCGAGGCACACCGCCCCGACCTGGCAGTCGTGGACGTCCGCATGCCTCCCGGCTTCACCGACGAGGGGGTTCGCGCCGCTCTCTCGATCCGCGCGAACAATCCCGGGACGGCCGTGCTGCTGCTCTCGCAGTACGTCGAGGAACGCTACGCGGCCGAACTGCTCGCCACGAACACCAGCGGCGTGGGCTACCTGCTCAAGCAACGGGTGGCGGACGTCGAGGAGTTCATCGAGGCACTGCGCCGCGTGACCCGCGGCGGCACCGCCCTCGACCCTCAGGTCGTGGCCCAGCTCCTGATCCGCCGCCCGAGCGACCCGCTGGACCGCTTGACCCCCCGCGAGCGCGACGTCCTCGCCCTGATGGCCGAGGGCCGCTCCAACGCGGGAATCGCCGCCCGACTCACGGTCAGCGAAAGCGCGGTGGCGAAGCACATCAACAGCATCCTCGCCAAGCTGGACCTCCCGCCGACGGACGCCGACCACCGCCGCGTCCTCGCGGTCCTGCGCTTCCTGGGCGTGACCGGCTAGGTCCTTCAGGGGTGTGGTGTTTCCTGTATGCCGTCGACCGGGGGGCTCGTGGTGCGTTTCCTGCGGAGTTGCTCCGCGACGTCGTGTGCCCCGGCCGGGTCGTAGACCGTTATCGTTGTGGTCGGTGAGTACAGCGCGGCGGCGCGGGGTGTGAACGTGTAACTGTGGATGGCGTGGCGGACGACCAGCTCATAGACCTCGCTGGCGGGCACGTGCCACAGAGCGGCCAGGTCTGCTTCCGAGTACCATTCGTCGGGGCGCACGAAGCCGCGGTCTGTCTTCGTCCGGTGCTCCACCGCTATGCCGGCCGGGCTGAGTTGGCCGGTCAGCCAGTCGAGCAGTGCCTCCCCACTGACTCGGGACATCGGGCTCAGAGTTCCCGGCTTGCACTCCACCGTGCCTCCGCGCGTGTGCAGCACCACTTCGAGCGACTTTCGTCGGTCCGCTGCGAACCGTTCGGAAAGGATGACGCGCTGCAGATCAGCCGCGGCAACGGTGGAGGAACGCAGGAAGTACGCGATCACGAGTTGCTTCGTACTCCCGTGAGGGCGGAACTCGATCCACCGCACCGTTTCGATCAACTTCATGAACATCACGGTCGGGACGAGCACGGTCATGGCCAGGGCTATCAGCCCAAGGGCAGCCCAGAGGATGACCCAGGAACCGGTGGCCAGGGCGATTCCCAGGATCGGTATCAGGAGGGGGACCGCAATCACCGGCGGTGTCACGACGCCGACGACGATTTCGGTACCGACATCCACCACTCGACGTGGCACGAACACCAGCCGCTCACCCGCTGCGGTCGTCGATACAACTCCCGCCAGTGGGTTCGTACTTGGGGTGGCCATGAATCAAGTGTAGGTAGTGGGCGACAAATTGGTAAGGACCCGGACAAGGCGGCTCCGCGCCCGTGAGGGACTCCACCGCGAGGCCATCGTCAGCGCGGACGCCAACTCGCTCCAGCATGACCCACACAACAGTGAGGGGTGTCTCGTCGGTCGACGCGGCGTGACCGACGAGACCCTTCCAGGGCAGCCCGGGGGCTGTCGCCGTCAGCCGCGTTCGGGCAGGTCACGCTCCGCCGCGTGGTCCGTCGCGCTCCGGTTCACCGTGCCCGTGCCGGGCGAGGCCGCCCGTGCCCTGGGCACCTCGCCCGTCGTGGGCCTGGGGCCGCAGAAGGCGGCCTCCAGGGTGCCGCCCAGCGCCGTGTTGGCGGCACCGTGGTTCGAGGTGTTCGCCAGCGCCGCCAGGCTCCGCCGCCCGTCGCGGGTCGCGAAGGCGTACGTGTAGAAGCCCTGGACCGTGCCGGTGTGGCCGTACACCTGCGTGCCGCACGACAGGTCGTAGCGGCGCAGCCCGAGTCCGTAGAACCGGGTGCCGGTGGTGTCCGTCGGCGTCACCGTGGTCATGGCCTCCAGCATCGCGGGCGAGAGCAGCCGGCCGCGCATCAGCGCGCTCATGAACGTGTTGAGGTCGGCCGGGGTGGAGATCACCGCCCCGGCGGACTGGGCCCACGACACGGTCTGCTCCGTGGAGTCGACCAGCGGCGAGCCCTCCTCGTCCGGGTGGAGGTAACCGCGCGCGTGCCGGCCCGCGATGCGCGTGTCCGGGTGCACGTACGACGTGCCGCGCAGCTTCAGCGGCTTGAAGATCCGCCGCTCGTAGGCGTCGGCCACCGGACGGCCCGTCAGCTCCTCAATGATCATGCCGACGACGACGAAGTTGGTGTTGGAGTAGCGGTACGTGACGCCCGGCTCCGTGGTGCGGGGCTCGGCCAGGGACAGGTCCACCAGCTCCTGGTAGGAGAACACCCGGTTCCGCACGGACTCGAAGCCCGGCACCGTGTGTTCGAACATCTTGTCCGTGTAGTCCGCGAGTCCGCTGCGGTGGGTGAGCAGGTGGCGGACCGTGATCCGGTCGTCGGGCAGCAGGCCCGGCACCAGGCTGTTGACCGGAGCGTCCAGATCCAGCCTGCCCTCGTCCACCAGCTGGAGGAGCACGACCGTGGAGAAGGTCTTGCTGACGCTGCCGATCCGGAACCGCGCGTGGATGTCCATCGGCGCGCCCGTCTCGCGGTTCATGACGCCGACGGTGCGACTCCGCGCGCCCTCGGGGCCGCTGTAGCGGGCCATGGCGCCCGGCGCGCCGTTGGCCATGGCGTTGTTCAGCGCGGCGACCACGCCGGCCATGTCCGGCGCGGGCGTGGACGCGGGCGTGGACGCGGGCGTGGACGTGAGCGCGGACCCGTGCCCGGCCGCGCTCACCCGTACGACGGAGTTGGCGGAGTCGGTGACGGCGGCTGCGGGAGTGGCAGGGGCGAGGCTCCCGGTGAGTGCGGCGGCGGCGATCAGCAGGGCGCTCGCGGCCGGACGACGGCGCGGCGAAAGCGAACGGAGCACGTATCCCTCGACTTCTTGGTCCGATGAGGTCGACCCGGACGATCCGGGCGACCGACTCACCGAGCATGAGCGCCGGGACACCGGAAGGGTTCCCGCCACCGACGGCGTGTTCCGGCCATTTCATTCCGCAGTGTCCGGAAGTCGCGGGAAGGGAACTCGCCGGCCGGCACGGTCGCGTTCGGCGCCCGCCGAAGAGACGTCAGGCCATCGGACCTTAAGATCGACACCCATGGGGACTGACATCGAAGGTCTGATCGAGGTGCGCGGTCTCGACGGCCGATGGGCGGCCCGGGACTGGCTGCCGGACTGTGCGCTCGTGCGCGACCGCTACGCGCGGGAGTGTCTCTTCGGTTACGGCGGGAGCCTCGGTCTGGACCGCGGCCGGGCGCTGTTCGACCAGCGGGGCAAGCCGGACGACGTCTCGGGCGACGTGCCGGACGACGAGATCAACCACAGTCACTCGTACGCCACCTGGGCCGAGGTCGTGGCCGTCGACTGGGACGCGCCCCTGGCTGACAGACCCTCCTGGATGCACATCGGCGAGTGGCGGCCGGGCCCGCACGGCGAGCTGGTTCTGCACGACGTGTACCGGGCGCCGACCGAGGTCCTCGACGCCGCCGAAGAGCTCTTCGGAGAGGACCTGATGCCGCATGAGTGGCCGGAGGGCGGTGAGGTCCACCTGGACGGGGTGGTGTACCGACCCGTGGACATCACGCCCCGCGTGTTCGCGCCGCCGGATGGCGACCGCTGGGGCCCGGCGTGGGCGGTGATGCGCGAGCTGGCGGCGGTGCACGGCGACGAGAACGTCCGCCTGGTGGTGTGGTTCGGCTGACGCACGACCCATGACGCCTGAGGCTGACGGCTGAGCCCGGGTGAGTTCCGCGCGGCCTGGCCGCTGCAGTCCTTCCTCGCGTTCCCGACGCAGCAAGTCACGAGCCCCAACACAAGCAGCACGGTCCGACTCACGCCGAGAGGCACGCACTCACGCTGAGAGGCACGACGCTCCCCGTTGCGACGGCTAATCGTTGCGGTGGTATCGGCAGAACGGTTCGTCGCAGGAAGTGGGCACCTCCCACCGGCTGTCGATGCGGTGCAGGAGGCCCTGATCCGCAGGCCGGGCCGGGAGGTTGCACAGGATCTCGGTGGGGGAGTAGATCGGGCGCGCGTCGTCCTCGATGTGCTCGGGGTCGGTGTAGTGGAATTCCTCCCGGCGCTCCCAGGGCAGGGTGATGTGCGGCCGGTGGTCGAGGGGGTTGTCGTCGGCGAAGGAGGGGTGGAACTGCCACTGGGTTCCGAAGGCGCGGTTGTGGACCTCGCCGAGGTACCAGGCCGCGACCGCGACCAACGGCGTGTCCATCGCCGTGCGCGCCTGGGCGGGGCTGTCGAAGGCGTCGCGGATGAGCGCCTCGAGCCGCGGGAGGGAATCCACGGCGAAGTCCCACGGCCCGCGGCCGGCCTGTTCCTCCGCCCAGGCGGGGAATCCGGTGCTCTGCCGTTCCAGCCACTCCTCCAGCACCTGATTGTGGGCGCTGACGTGGTCTCGCGTCTTCGCTTCGCGCACGTACTCGGCGTACTCGTCCTCGTCCATGTCGCGCGGGTCGGTCCACTTCATGCCCCGAGACTAGGCGAACCATGTGTGTGCGGTGTAAAGATCCCGCGCGGCACGTGAGTTGTCGGTGTGTCGTCAGTAATTGCGGCGTGGACAGGCCGAGTTGAGCGCCTAGGGTGAACGTTGCTCCCGCACAGGCGCCGTACCGAGCACGGGGGCCCGTGGCGCCGCGCGAGGAAATCTGACTGACCTGGGGCCCCCAGGGGGATTCCGTGACCCAACACATACGTTCCCGGCGCCGCTGGTGGGCGCGGGCAGCGATCGCGCTGGCCTGCGCCGGCGCCGTCTCGCTGACCGGACTGCCCGGCTGGGACCAGGCCGAGGCGAAGGCGAAGCCGCCGCTGAAGCAGGGCAGGCGGTGCGACGAGGAGTACAAGGACTACTACGACTTCTCCGACGTCGTGGAAGGCGGTCTCCCAGCCGACGGATACGTCCGGCCGGACGCGGAGCGCGACGAGTACGACTACGTCAACGGGCAGAAGCAGTGGGACGGCCTGCGCGCGCCGACCGACGACGAGCTCAAGGAGATCAGCGACAACCCGGACGACTACAAGAAGGGTGACAAGCGGCGGGTCTGGGCCTACTACAAGAAGGCGCTGAAGTCGGACCAGTGGAAGGGGGTGCCGTTCGAGACGTACCGGGACGACTACTACATCCCCAGGGGCGGCAACGACCCCCGCGGCAAGGCGTACATGGCCAAGCTCGTCTACGACTTCGGTCTGGTGGGTCCGGACTGGATCTGCGAGAAGGAGTTCGAGGTCGTCGACCCGGACACCAAGGAACGCTACGTCCGGCGCGCCGACGCCTACAACAAGCGCACCGGCGAGATCGTCGAGGGCAAGTCGAACGACAAGCCCGACCCGACGCAGCGCCCCAAGGACAAGGCGCTGCTGAAGGACCCGAATCACCAGGACAAGAAGATCACCTACGCCTACGGGCGGGAGACGAAGGGCGGCGCGAAGAACCACGACGCCGACCTGCGGAAGATCGCCCCGGACCGGGTCAAGAAGATCTCGTACAAGGCGGACGCGGTCGAGAAGGCCCCCAGCGGTACGTCGAACACCCCGTCGCGTCGAGTCGACCCGTACATGAACGCCAAGCCCGGCACCAGCACCGGTTCGCGGGGTGGCGGCAACGACATGATCCAGAAGTCGCCGGAGAACCCGAGGCAGCTCGCCGACAGGCTTCAGCGCATCGGCCGGATCCCCGGCGTCTCCCAGATGCCCACTCCGGGCGGCATCGACTTCTCCACCCTCGAGATCCAGTACGTCGGCACGCCCGTGAAGGGCAAGGGCCTGGACTACTCCTTCGCCGCGAAGGAGGACCCGGACAACGACACGGTCGGCTGGGGCGGCAAGGCGAAGGCGCAGATGGCCTCGGACGCGTTCTTCACGTGGCTGGCGCTGACGCCGGACAAGTTCTGGGTGAACCTCAACCCGGACACTCCCGGCACGATCATGGACGACAAGTTCGCGTCCACGGACGCCGGCCGGGTGCTGCTGGAGGCCGACCTCCAGCTCAAGCACGACTTCTACAAGGCCATGGACCCCAAGACGGACCTCGGCAAGAACACCTGGGACCGGCTGTCCAAGGTCAACGGCTGGCCGTGCCTGACGTCGATGCGGAACTGGATCGAGCCGAAGACGGCGAAGGTCCGCGAGCAGGACGGCGGGATCTACATCCTCGACGCGCCGCTCAAGCTCCAGTCCGAGTACGCCGAGGTCAACACCCCCGGCCCCGGCGGCGGCAAGCCCTGCCAGGACTCGCTCACCAAGGCCGAGATCGAGCACAACGAGCGGGTGTTCCGCAGCACGATCGTGCCCGAGGTCGAGAAGTGGATCAACACGGACCCGCAGTACGCCGACCTGCGCCGCGTCTACAAGTCCCGCGTGGCGGCCGAGTTCGTCCGCCAGCAGGACGCCCAGCGGCCGACGGACTACCGCACCATCATCAACAGCAACGACGTGAAGCAGTGGCCGATCCGCGCCCCGCACGAGGGCTGGAAGAAGACCGACGTCTTCGACAGGTACGTCAAGGTCTTCAAGGAAGGCGAGTTCAAGTACGAGCTCACCAAGGGTGAGGAGGTCTGGGTCATCACCATCGGCGGCGTGGACCTGTCCAGGCAGCCGAAGCGCAACGTCACCCAGGCAGAGTTCACCCTCCAGAACCGGCACCTGCCCCGCCAGACCAAGACCTCGGTCAAGGCCATGACCGACGACACCGAGCGGGAGCGGCTGCTCCTCCTCGGCGGGAACTCCAACGGCCAGAAGGACGACGACGGCAACACCCCGTCGCCGAACCCGACCGACCCGCCGAACCCGACCGATCCGCCGTCCAGCCCGGCTCCGGAGCCCACCACCCCGGGCCCCGGTGACGATGCGACGACCCCGCCGGCGAACAAGCCGGATCCCGACGGCGACCTCGCTGACACCGGCTCCGACACCCCCATCGGCCTGATCACCGGCATCGCCGCGGCGATCGTCGCCCTCGGCGGCGGCCTGATGTGGTGGATGCGCCGGCGCAAGGCCCTCGGCGGGTAGCCGGACCAGGCGCTGCACGCCTCTCGCAGAAGGGCCCCGACCCCACGCTTCGGCTGGGTCGGGGCCCTTCCCGCACGATCGTCCGCGTTCCTGTCCCGCGTTACGGGGGATGCGGTACGGCGCCGGGCGGCGAGGACGGACTGCTAGCCCACCTTCGAGGCACGCCGCAGAACGACACGGAACAGCAGGCGGGGCGCATGGTGGACCAGCCTGGCGCTCGCGATGCCGATGGCGGCGCCGGCGGCGATGTCGCTGGGGTAGTGCGCTCCGGTGTGGACGCGGTCGAGGGCGACCATGGCGGTGACGGCGCCGGCCGCGGCTGCCCACCACGGGCTGGTCGCGGCCACGGCTGCGGTGAAACCCGCGGCGGCGGCGGTGTGCCCGGAGGGGAAGGACGAGGAGTCCGGCCGGTCCTCGGCGTCGTCGTGCGGGATGAGCTGCCGGGGCGGCCTGGGCCGCTTCAAGAGCTGCTTGCAGGCGGCGTTCGACAGCACTTGTGCGGTGACCATGCCCAGCAGCCCGGCAGCCGCGGCCTTGCGCTGCGTGCGCCCGCCCGTTGCGGCCATGAGCACGGCCATGCCCCACCAGAGTTTGGTTCCCTCGGCCGCGGAGTCCACGGCCGGAAGGACCTGCCGGACCCAGGGGGAGGTCCAGGACGCGGCCCGGCGGGTCAGACGGCGGTCGAGGCGGCGCAGGCCCTCCAGGGGGCGCGTGACGACCTGCTTCCGTCCCATGGCGCGTCAGTCCCTGGTTCAGCGCTCGCCCATGTCCTTGCGCTCCGCATCACTCCATTTGCGGGTGTCGCGGGGCTCGACGTAGGGCTCCCGGTCCCTGGGGTGGCCGCCGATGATGGCGCGCTCGCGCGAGAGCTCGGCGTCGAATTCCAGGCCGAGCAGGATCGCCAGGTTCGTGATCCAGAGCCAGACCAGGAAGATGATCACTCCCGCGATGGTGCCGTAGGTCTTGTTGTAGGAGCCGAAGTTCGCCACGTAGAACGCGAAGGCCCCGGAGGCGATCATCCAGATCACCAGCGCCAGGAAGCTTCCCGGTGTGATCCATTTGAAGCCGCGGCCCCGGGCGTTGGGAGAGGCCCAGTACAGGATGGAGATCATGAAGGTGACGAGGACGACCAGGACCGGCCACTTGGCGATCGACCACACCGTCAGGGCCGTGTCCCCGATGCCCAGGGCCGTACCGATCTGCCGGGCGAGCGGACCGGTGAGCACCACGAGCAGCGCACTGGCGCAGGCCAGGGCCATCAGCACCAGCGTCAGGAGCAGCCGCAACGGGGTGGTCTTCCAGACCGGGCGGCCCTCGGGGATGTCGTAGACGGCGTTGGACGTACGGATGAACGCGGCCACGTACCCCGAGGCCGACCACAGGGCCACCAGCAGGCCGACGATCGCCATGACGGTGCTCGTACCGCTGGAGGACTGCAGCTGGGTCACCGCATTGGTGATGACGTCCCGGGCCGCGCCGGGGGTGAGTTTCGTCAGGTTGTCCAGGACTTGCTGCGTCGCCGACTTCCCCGAGATGCCGAGCAGGGAAACCAGGACCAGCAGGGCCGGGAAGAGCGCCAGGACGCCGTAGTAGGTCAGCGCCGCCGCCCGGTCGGTCAGCTCGTCGTCCTTGAACTCCTTCAGCGTCCGTTTCAGCACAGCCCCCCACGACTTTTTGCCCATGTCCGCGGGCGCATCGGGCGCATCGCGCTCCACCTGCGGATCAGGCCCCGCTCCAGCCCCGGGCCCGCCGCTCCCGTCACGACCGGCGCCCGGGTTCCGCCGCTCGTCGTGCTGGTCCTGGTCATCGCGCTTTCGCTGCCATAGAGGTGCCATGCCCGTGCGAGTAACCCGAATGCCGCCCCACGAACCTTCAGCGCGCCTCCGTCCTCCCGCTAGCAGAGTCGGATGGCGATCAGGCGCGTGCGCGTCTTGCTCTCCCCGTGGGCTGGTTGCGCCATCAACAAGTGATCGATCAGGCTGGCCGCGAGGCCGTGCGGCGGAATCCTGAGCGGGTCCGGGGGATCCGGACGGTCCACCAGGCCGTCAGCCAGGCCGCCTCCATGGCGGCGTCGAGCAGGTAGGTGGCGGGAATCCGGCGCAGCGGCACGTAGACCACGTCGGCGGCCAGGAGGGTGAGGGCGCTGCCGGTGCCGACGCAGCGGGCGTGCCGCATGCCTTCGGAGCCGGGGCGGGCGAGCAGCAGGCTGATGCCGGTGGCGGCCAGCAGGGCGCCGTTCGTGCGCTGCAGCCAGCGGTCGGTCTTGGCGCCGTAGATCGCTTCGAAGCTCCTCAGCGACAGGACGGGCCACATGCCGCCCACCACGTTGAACAGTCCCTGGGCGCGCGCCACGGTTATCGCATCGGGCATGACCGCCTCCTTGCTCCGGCCTTCCGGCGAGGCGCCTGCCCCGCCCGGACCGCCCCACACCCGTACGTGTCGGGTGCGTCCACCCGGGTAGGCGCGGGCCATGCCTGACAGTCCTGGCCCGGGCGGCGTCGTGAGGGGCCCGGAGCGCCTGGCGTTCCGGGCCGCCCGCGCCGTGAGCCGCGTGCGCGGGCGGCCCGCGCTGCACCCGCACGGGGTCGTCCTCACCGGCCACCTCGTCGTGGCGGCCACCGGGCCGCGGTGGGGAGTGGCATGGCTCGACCGCCCCGGCACGTACGCGGTGACGGCGCGCTGGTCCCGGGCCGCCGGCCTGCCACAACCACTGCCGGACGGCCTCGGCCTCGCCCTGCGGATCGAGGACGCCGACGGTGCCGGCCGCCCGGTGGATCTGCTGATGACCAGCAGCGGCCGCGGCCGGCTCGCCCGCCACCTGCCGCTTCCCCGCCGCTCCGCCGGCGCGGGGCCGTACTCGACCCTGCTGAACTACACCGTAGGCAGGCGCAGGGGCGTGATCGCGGCCTTCCCGGCCCCCGGTGCCGCCGCGCTCCGGGCCGACCCCGTACTGGTCGGCCGGGCGTCGCGGACTCGTCCGCTCGAGTTCGAGCTCTGCTTCGGCGCAGAGGAACACTGGCATCCGCTCGCCCGGCTCACCCTGCGCCATCGGCCGGGAAGCGCCGACAGCGGGTACGCGTTCGACCCGTACCTCACCCCGGTGCGGGACTTCGGCCCCGGCCGCCGACTGCGCGCGCTGCGGACCGCTGCATACGCGGGATCCCGCACCGGACGGCACGCCAGGCACGGACGCTGAGCGAACTCCGCGTCCCCGTCCGGCCGTTGGGGCCGGTCAGCGGCGGAGCTTGTTGGTGTCGATGACCTGGTCGGCGGGCGGCGGGGTGGTGTCGACCGGCTTGTCGAAGTCGGTGAGCTTGAGGGAACCGGGTTCGGTGCCGCCGGTGTGGGTGATCTCGACGGGATAGGGCTTGCCGGTCTTGGCGACGTGGATGGTGGTGACCTCGTTGCCATCGCGGTCGTAGATGACGGCGAGGGCCTGGCCGGCGCGGGTGACGTCGGCGCCGCGCGTGGTGGTGGTGTCGGTGGCCGAGTCGTCCCCGAGCTTGTCGGCGAGCGTGCCGAGGTCACACATGTCCTTGCGGGTCATGGCCCTGGCGGTCTTCTTGTCGACCTTCATCCAACGGCCCTTGACGATCTCGACGAAGGCGTCGGCCTGCCGAGCGGTGGGCTTTTTCTTTCCGGCGGCGAGGGATGCGCGCCAGAACTTCTCGTCGCCCTTCATGAAGACGGTGCTGCGGTGTTTGATCATTTCGATGGTGCCGGCGTGCTGCTGGACGATGGTGCCGCGGCAGGACCCCTTGGTGTCCATGGCCATGTCGATGGAGATGGTGCCGCCGCGGCCGTCCGGGGCGTCGCCGGTCACGCGCAGGGACGTGGCGTCCTTGAGGGCGGTCTTGGCCTTGGCGCTGATCTGGGGGCCGGTCAGGCCGTCGAAGGCGTCCTTGGGCTTCGTCGGGCTCGGGCTGGCGCTCCGGGTGTTCGTGGCGCCGGAGTCGGTGGCGGCGGGGCCGCAGGAGGCGATCGAGATGACGCTGGCGGCCATGAGCGCGGCCGCGGCGGCGCGGCGGTGATTGCGGTGCTTCACGTGCTGGGTTCCCTCCCCTTGTTGAACGCGTTCACTCTAGCGGGGCGGGTGTGACAGAAGGGACCCGGTTTTCTGCCGAGGGCAGCCGTCCGAGCCCAGGCCCGCGAGCAGGCGCAGTGCGTCCTCTGAGGGACTGCCGGGGGCCGCGGACATGACCACCAGCTCCATGCCCGATTCGTCCGGCAGAGCGAAGTTCTCGTGGTGCAGTTCCAGCCGTCCGACCAGCGGGTGCCGGTACGCCTTCGGTCCATGGGTGCGGGCGCGTACGTCCGCACGCGCCCAGAGGCGGCGGAAGCGCTCGCTGCCCATCGCCAGCTCGCCGATGAGCGAGGCCAGACGGGGGTCATCGGGGAATTTGCCGACGGCCAGGCGCAGATGCCCGACCACGTCGACGGTGCACTGCTCCCACTGCGCGTAGAGGCCGCGCTCGGACTCCTCCAGGAAGATGTGCCGCGCGGTGTTCAGGCCTGGGATCGGCCGGCCGAAGAGGAGGCCCGCGAGGCGGTTCCCCGCGAGCACGTCCAGGCGGTGGTCCGTGAGGAGCGCGGGTGCGTCGGCGACCAGACCGAGGACGCGCAGGAGTTCCGGACGGACCCGGCCGCCCGGCGCCTTCGCCGGACGGCGGCGCTGTCGCGCGAGCCGGTAGAGGTGCCCGCGTTCGGTCGCGTCGAGGCCGAGGACGCGGGCGAGTGCGTCGAGGACCTGCTCGGAGGGCTGCTTCGCACGGCCCTGCTCCAGGCGTACGTAGTAGTCGACGCTGACTCCCGACAGGTGCGCCACTTCTTCGCGGCGCAGCCCTTCGACCCGGCGGCGGCTGTCGGTGGGGATGCCGAGGGCCGCCGGGTCGACCCGGGAACGCCGGGTCCGCAGGAAACCCGCGAGATCGTCCATCCCCTCAGTATGTCGTCGGGGCTGCCCGGGAAGGTGGTCCTGTCAATACCAGGAAGTCCGGTCCGCCGGACGAGGCGTCCCTGAACACCGGCCGCCCCGGCGCCCAGGATCGAAGGCATCCGATCCGAAGGAGTTCCCATGAAGACGCTGATCGTCTACGCCCACCCGGAGCCGAAGTCGCTGAACGGCTCCCTGAAGGACCTTGCGGTGTCCACGCTGGAGGCCGCCGGGCACGAGGTACGGGTGAGCGATCTGTACGCGATGAACTGGAAGGCGGTCGTGGACGCCGCGGACTACGGCCCCGACGCCTCGACCCCGTTGCAGGTCGCCCGGGACTCGGGCCGGGCCTTCGACGCCGGAACGCTCACCCCGGACGTCCGCGCCGAGCAGGAGAAGCTGCTGTGGGCCGACACGGTCATCTTCCAGTTCCCGCTGTGGTGGTACACGATGCCCGCCATCCTCAAGGGATGGGTGGACCGGGTGTTCACCTACCACTTCGCCTACGGGGTCGGTGAGCACAGCGCCACCAAGTACGGCGAGCGCTTCGGCGAAGGCACCCTCGCGGGCAGAAGGGCTCTGCTGTCGGTGACCGCGGGCGGCCCGGAGTCGCACTACGCCGCCCGCGGGATCAACGGCCCCATCGACGACCTGCTGTTCCCGATCCACCACGGCATCCTCTACTACCCGGGCATCGAGGTGCTGCCCCCGTTCGTGCTGTACGGCACCGACCGGATGACCGACGAGGACTACGAGGACGTCGCCAAGGCCTGGCAGCAGCGCCTGCTCACCCTGGAGTCCACCGAGCCGATCCCGTTCCGGAAGCAGAACTTCGGCGACTACGCGATCCCCTCGCTGCACCTGAAGGAGGGTCTGGAACCTGCGGGCCGCACGGGTTTCGGGCTGCACGTGGTCGGCTGACCTGAGCCCCGGACAGGGGCGAGCGAAGCGCCCCGATCGCTGTGATCCGCCCGGCGGAGGTGATGCGAGCGTGCGGATCGCCGGTCGCGCGATCGACCGCCCGGGACAGCAGGCGACTTGACGCTCGCGGCCTTCCCATGGACGGTCGACGCCAGGCTTTCCGGTGCACTCTGCGCGAAGGGATCTTCCGACATGAACCTGAGACCGGTCCGTACGGCCGCCGCCGTACTCGCCGCCGTGCTCGCGGGTGTTCTGCTGCCCGGCGGCCACGCCCAGGCCGCCACTCCGGCCCCGATCGTCTTCACCCGGCACTGGCTCGGCGGTCCGCTGGAGGACCTCTACTCCGTCTCGCCGAGCGGGGGCTCCCCGACCCGGGTGACCGCCACTCCGGACGCCAGCGAGGTGATGCCGGCGTGGCGGCCCGACGGTCTCCAGCTCGCCTACGTCCGGCAGGGCTCGGGCGAGCCGGCGCAGCGGATATGGACCACCTCGGGCGGCAGCCCGGTGCCGGTGCCGGGCACCGAGAACGGGCGCGACCCGGTGTGGTCGCCGGACGGTAAGCGGATCGCGTTCGCCAAGTGGGTCGGCGGTCAGAACGAGCTGTTCGTGGTGACCCCCGGCTACACGCCCGTCCGGCTCACGTACAACACGGTCGACGACGTGGAGCCGTCCTGGTCCCCGGACGGCATCTTCCTGGTCTTCACCCGGCGCGACGCCGCGGGCAACCAGTCCCTCGTACGCCTCAACCCCTGGCAGATGGAGGAGGCACCGGTCACTCCGCCGGGCACCCTGGGGGACAGCGACCCGGACTGGTCGCGCACGGGCTGGATCGCCTTCAGCAGGACCGACACGCTCGGTACCGCCCACCTGTACGTGTGCCGCCCGGACGGCACGTCGCTGCACCAGATCACCTCTGGCCGCCTGAACGACACGGGTCCCGCCTGGTCGCCGGACGGCTCACGCCTGGTGTTCTCGCGGGGCGGCTACGACGACACCGAACCGATGAACCTGTTCACCGCCGCCGGCGACGGCTCCGGCCTGACCCAGGTGACCTTCGGCAACACGCTGGACTTCCAGGCCGACTGGGGTTCGCCGTGAGGCCGGCGTCCTCACGGTGATCACTCTGCGCTGCCCGGGGCCCCGGGCGGTCAGGCGGGCAGTCGCAGGCCTCCGAGCGAAGACCGCGCGGTGCGAGAGGCTCAGCGCTTGTGGGTGCGGGTACGGCGTAGGAGCACGCCGACTGCGGCGCCGACAAGCGCGAATCCGGCCAGGACGGCCACGGACCATGCGGCCGTGCGGTCTTCCTGGTCGTCTGCCGGGCGCGCGGCGGGAGAGGACGGCGCGGGCGCCGTCGCGGACGGGACCGGTGCGGCGGCCGTCGTGGGAACGGGAGCGGACGCGGTCGGGGGCGTGGGGGAACCGGGCGGGGACGGGTCGACCACGGGAACCGAGACTTCTCCTTCCGCGTGGCCGAGGGCGGGGAAACCGACGTCGACGGTGACCTTCCAGGTGCCGGGGGTCAGGGTTTCGGTGGTCCTCCAGCCGGTGCGCCTGCCGGGGTCGCGGACGAGCGTCCAAGGGCCCAGGGATCGGGTTCCGTCCGGGCTGGTCGCGTTCACGGTGGCGGCGACGGTCTCGTCGACGGCGTCCCCGTCGTTTTCCCACGTGATGTCGGTGGTGATGTGGCCGTCCCGCTGGCCCGTCACGACCACGTCGAGGGTGTCGCCGTGGGCTTGGGCGATGGTGGGCAGGGCCAGGGCGTGGACGTGGAGCGTGAGCAGGAATCCGAGGCCGAGGCCGAGACCAGTGCGGGTGCGGGTGCGGGTGCCGGTGCGGGTGCCGGTCCGGGGAGCGCGGTGTGTTCGCATCGTTGTGGTGTCCAGGTGCGTGGGTGAGGTGGGTTGGCGCGGAGGCCGGCGTCGACCGGCGCCGGGCCGGCGCGGAGGCCGGCGTCGAGGTTCACGCGAAGTCCTGAACCCAAGCTCAGACTTGGGTTCAGGCCGGGGTCAGGAGGCCTTCTGGACCGTCCATGCCTGCGTCGCGCCGCCGTTGGTGGCCTGCAGATCGAGCAGCCAGCTTCCGTAGTACGGGCGGTTGCTCACGGTCAGGGCGTAGGCGCCGCTCGGGTCGGTCACGGTGACCGTTCCGTTGCGGCTGGTCAGCTTCCACCGCTGCGTGGCGGCGTTGCCGCACGCCTGCTGGGCGATCCACATGCCCTGGGCCGGGGCTCCGCCTGTCTGCAGGCACTTGCCGGAGACGGCGGAGCGGATGCGGAAGAGCCCGCTGCCCGCGTCGTCGAACAGCCACTGCTGCTGGGCGTAACCGGTGGCACGCGCCCCTACGAGCACCGTGCCGTCGGCCGAGCGCCCGCCCCAGACCTCGGCGGCCATGCCGGTGCCCGCGTTGCCCAGGGTGTAGCGGGTGCCTGGGGTCGTCGCGCCGCCGTCCGCCGTGGCCGTGCGGAAGGTGGTGGTCGGTCCGGCGCCGCTGTCACGGCCGGACCGGTCACGGACCGAGACGGCGACCTTGTACGTGGTGCCGGGCTGGAGGTTGTAGATGCGCAGCGCCTGCGACTGCACCCAGGTCAGGTGCCTGTCGTTCAGCAGGACCTGGTACCAGGCGGCGCCGTCCACCTGGGGCCAGCTCACGACCGCGGCCGTCGACTGGATCTGGCTGACCGACACCGACGGCCCGCCGGTGGGCGGCCGGGTGGGAGTCGGCGTCGGTGTCGGGGTGGGCGTCGGAGTGGGGTTCGGGTCGGGACCGGTGCCGCCCGCGGACCGCATCAGGAACTGGTTGTCGGCGATGTTCCAGTGCGTGGCCAGATAGCTGCCGGCCCTGGGGCTGGTGTGGAAGTAGTCGTCGTGGTTGCAGTCCAGGATGTTCTCGGCGGCCTGGTTGGAGCACACGTACCGCATCTGGGGGTAGTACGGGGTGTCCGAGTAGCACATGACGTCGTACTCGTCCGTGCAGTGCGCGCCGCGGCTGGTGTTGGGCGCGCTGTTGTTGACCGCGCCGAGGTTGTGTCCCAGTTCGTGCGCCGCGGTGTGGCCGCCCCAGCAGCCCGCGTCCGTACGTCCGTAGGAGGGACCGAAGTTGCTCTGGTTGTTCTGGCCGGGCCGCTCGTCACCGGCGAAGGTGCCGATGCCGCAGTAGACCTTGGTGTCCGCGAAGATCATGTACTTGCGGTCGCGCCGGTTGAGGCCCTTGTCCGCGAGCGCCCTGTTGGTGGCGCTGAACTCGGCGAGCGCGGACGCCGGAAGCTCGATGTTGAGCACGGTCGGCGTGCAGTCGGCCGCGGTCACGTAGCGGATGTGCCGTACGCCGCCGGTCTCCTTGGCACTCGTGGCGTAGATGAGGTCGGCGTCGGCGGCCCACTTGCGGAACGAGGCCACGTACTCGGCGTACCGGTCACGGTCGGGGCCGTGCACGTAGACGACCTGCACGCGGTTGCCGGTGCTGCCGTCACCGTCGCACTGGACGGTCTGACCCGCGGGGCCCGCGGCGGCGGTCTGGCTTCCCGACGTCGCGGCGGGCTCCGGGGCCGCGGCCGCCGCGGCCCTGGCCCCGGCGGCGTCGGCGGCGGGCGCGTCCTGCGGGCGTTTGGCGGCAGGCGCCTTGGCGGTCACGGCGGGAGCCACGTCGGCCTTGATGTCCACGCCCTTGGGCGGAGCGTCGGGACCATGGGTGCACAGTCCGGCGTCCGTCCGGTAGACGCCCGTGCAACGGTCGCCCTTGGCGGCCGCTTTGAGCCCGTCGTAGACCATGCCCCGCCGGGTGTCGTTGGCGGGCTTCTTGGCGATGGGCTCCGGCTCCTCGTCCCTGGCCGGCGCGGCGGCCGGCGCGAGGGGTGCCGTCGGGGCTCCGGCCTGCACGGGTATGCCCTGTGCGGACGTCCCTGCCTGAGCGTCACCCCCGATACCGGCGTACGCGACACCTGCCGCGATCACCGCCGCTGACGCCACGGCGACGGTGGCGAGCATCAATCCCCTGGGCCTGCGTCTGTGTTGCCGCTTCCTGCGATGACTAGTCATGCGCACCTCAAATCCTTGGTCGGAGGAGTGGGTGGCGGAAGCCTGCCAGACGCGCCCGGTGGAGAATTCGGGCAAACGGGAATGGCCGTCGAGATATCAGACCGTTACCTACTCGACCGTATCTGATGAACACTCAACTCACTTATGAATGAGGTGAGTTGGGGGCCAGCACGTGAAAGGTTCAGGCCTTTCCCGGGAGTGTCGTTACCGAATCGAGATATGCACACCGGACTTGTTGACGGTAATTCAGTTTGGGATTCACCTAATTACTACCTCGTGAATTCCCTTCGTCACCAGCCGTGAGCGAACTCGACTCCAGTCGAGCAGCCGCCCGCCCCGCTTTCTGGCGTCCACGCTCAACGCGCCGGTGGGGGCGGGCCGTTGGCGGGGGAGGGGATTGGCGGTCGCGCCGAAGCAGTGCCGAGTCCAGTGGCGTCCAGCGGCGCCCGTCGGCGCCCATTGGCTCCCCTCGGCGTCGAGGGGCTGAGGCCACATCCGCCCTGTCGCCTCTCGCGATGTCCCGGCTGGACCCACCTGGAAGGAGGGAGCGGCGTCTCTGAGAAAATCACTGGATGACCAGCAACGTCATCCGGTTCGACTGTCGGCCCCGCGGCGATGGCGGTCCGCTCGTAGTGGTCCCTTACATCGACGGCGTCCCACTCACCGCTCTGATCGACACCTTCGAGATCGCCGCCGAGATGCAGCCCGCAGGCGATGTCTACGGTGGCCTGATACCGGAGTTCTTCCGGTTCGGCCCGATGAAGGAGCACTTCTTCGGGCGGTCCACCAACGCGATGGGGCCGAAGACTCCCGTTCTCGGATGTGAGTGCGGCGAGTGGGGATGCTGGCCTCTCATGGCCGACATCACCACGACCGCCGACTTCGTCGTCTGGGATGCGTTCGAGCAACCGCATCGCCAGACCCGCGAGTACACGGCGTTCGGACCGTTCCAGTTTGATCGGGGCCAATACGATGCCGCCCTTCTCGCCCTGACCGCCGCGATCGCTTCCGGCGAGGCGTGATCGCGGCCGCCCCTCTCTGTTCGGCCACCCCCACCCCGCTCCCCCCCGGCCCTTTTGCCCCAACACATCCTTCCCGTTCCCCCCCCCCCTTCCCCCCCCAAGTGGGCCCGTCACACCCC
>NZ_JBHXFE010000029.1:0-91168 GCF_042722475.1 Streptomyces sp. NPDC127092 | reverse complement strand
CGGCGGTGCCGGCGGCGGCGGAGGGCGGCGGCGGGGGGGGGGGGGGCACTTCGTATGGGCGCACCTACGCGTCGTCCCCCCCCCCCCCCCCCCCCCTTTCCCCCCCCCCCGATCCGGTGCCGCGCGGGCCGTGTGGCCCAGGCATGTCGTGCCGGTCCATGCATGCCGTGCCGCACCGGCGTGGGCCGGTCACATCTGGGTCCACAGGTCCAGGACGTACTGGATCACCTCCCGGGCGGCGCCGGCGGCGGCTCCCTGTACTGCCCACCTGCCCAGCTTCTTCGCCACCCGGACGATCCGCCGCTCGGACCTCTGCGGCTGCGGCTGAGGCTGAGGCTGCGGCTGCGGCTCGTATCCCTGCTTCGTGGACTTCGTCATCTGCTGCTTCCTGGTGTCGTCCCTGTTGCGCTGAGAGGGCAACTGCACGGCAGAGCGGGGGTGTTCAGCGACGGCTCTGAACACCTGAACAGCTCGTCGTGCCAGGCCACAGCGGGTGCAGATAGTGTTCAGCGAGGGGTTCAGACTGAACGGGGAAGGTCTGTGGGGGAGATGTCGGCGCGATACCGGCTTGCTGCGGAGTTGCGGGCGCTGCGTGATGCTTCGGGCCTGTCGTACGGCGCGATCGCGTCGCAGGCCGGCAGGTTGACGCCGCCGGTGAAGCTCGGCCGGAGCAAGCTCAGTTCCTGGTTCTCGGGCACGAATGTCCCGCAGAGCGACGACGATGCCGCGTTCAGATACCTCATCCAGCTGCTGGAGGCCCGGGCGAGGAAGGCCGGCGTCGCACCGCGGGGGATCGACTGGTGGCGTGCCCGGCGCGAGGAGGCGGCTGCGGAGCGCGACTCGTCCTCGGCGCCGCAGAACCCGGCGTTCCCTCCTGCTTCCCCGCACGTCGTGCCCGCATCGGTTGATTGGCAGTCCCTCGCCGCCGCGGCACCGCTTGAGGCGCGTTCCGCCCTGGTCCCGACACCACAGCGCGCGCCAGTCGCCCCCCGTCGGGCCGCAGGAAGCACACGGCGACGCACCTCCACCTCCACCTCCACCTCCGCGGCCGGCGGGCGATTTGCGCGCGGCCCGCTCGCCGTGGTCGACGCCGGCCCCGGCGACCTGGTGTCCGCGTACGGCGTCGACGGCCTGGTCCACGACGCCCCGGCGAAGTCGCTGGCCGCACTTGTGGAATGGACGCTGGCGACGGCGAGGTTCGGCGCAGAGAAGCTGCACCGCTGGGGGAGGGACGCCGATCCGCTGCTCGTCCTGACCCCGGCCGCGTGCGAGCGGTACGGCCTGCCGGTGGCGCTGTCGCGCGAGGAGCGGCTTGCCGGAAGGCTCGAGGACGGCCACGAGGTGATCGAGCAGCTGGACCTGGACGGATGGCGGCTCACCAGGCGGGGCCTCGGCCCATGGGCACGGATCTACCGCCCCGCTCGGGGGCGGACGCGGCAGTGTGTGCAGTTGTGCGTACCCTCCTGGCACGCCCTCGACGACCGGGCCTGGGGTCATGCCGCCCAGTTGCCGCCGGCAGAGCTCGCCCGGGTGCTCGGCGTGTACGCCGCCCGGGTGATGACACCGGCCGGCGCTCCCGCCGTCACGGGTCTGGAGCTGATGACGGCTCTCAATCCGCCGACGAAGGCGAGCGCGCCGGACGCGGCCGGCAAGCGGCATCGCGAGCACCGGCGCGGCTCGCTCGGCACGGAACCGATGGACCCCGCCCCGTGCGAGGCGACCGACGGGCACCCCGTCCTGGCGACCCTGCCCGGCTCCCACGTCCGCGGCCCGCAGGAGAGGCTTTTCGAAGAACCCTACGACTGGGCCCGGGAACTCACCGCCGGCGAAGGCATGAAGCGCTACCTGGTCGGCATCGAGGTCAACCTCGCCTCCGCCGCTGCCGCGAACAGCGCCGCCGTCGGCCTTGCGACGCCACCGGAGCACGCCATCAACCCGGCCTTCGACCCGGCAGTGCCCGGCTCTTGGCTGGTCGACCTCTCCCACGTCGACCTCTGCCATGTCCTGGTCGGCAGGCAATGGCGCCGGCTCGAGGGCGAACTCCTGCCCAGCCCGTTCACCCCGACCGGCGAGCGTCCCACCGGACCCGCCTGGTACGCGACACCCACGATCGCGTACGCGAGAGAGCTCGGCTACGACGTCACCCCGCTCGAAGCCTGGCTGCGCCGGGACCACGGCAGGTTCCTCGACGGCTGGTACAAGCGCCTGCGCGACGCGTACGTCCACACCCTGGCCGACCTCGGCGTCGGCGAGAACCTGTCACCTCAGGAGTTCCTTCGGGCCATGGACGGCTACAGGCAGCGCGATCCGGAGCTCGCGATCGTCCTGGACGCCGTCAAGATGACGGCGGAGGGTGGCATCGCCCGTCTCCGCGAGGAAGCACGCGCAGACGGCTGGCGCCCGGGCCGACCTTGGCCGGCTCTTGCCCGCCCGACCTGGCGCCCCGACATCCACGCCACGGTCATCTCCCGCGTCCGCATCAACATGCACCGCAAGATGCTCCATCTGGCCGCGGCCACCGGCCAGTACCCGGCCGCGATCCTGTCCGACCGCGTGGTGTACGCAGCCGACGGCCCCTCGCCGCTCGACGTGCTGCCCTACGACGACGAGGGCAGGACCGTGTCCGGCAGCTTCCGTCTCGGAGTGTCACCGGGCATGGTCGTACACGAGGGCACCCGGAGCATGCTGTGGGGCGCGGAGCTCTCAGAAAGGCTCGGTACCCCTGGCAAGGCAACCAACCTCGCCCGCTACATCAAGACGGGCGGTGCCAAGGGGGAGTGATCGATGGCCGCGGGTCGGCTCGGAGCTCGACCAGGCGTTGTGGCGCGCGTTCACGCGGGACAGCCGACTTGGGTTTCGACGCTCGTGGCGAACCGGCTCCCTATGGCGATCGCCGCCGAGGAACGCGAGGAAGGTCTGCGGGCTGTTCACGGCGACACGCACGGGGAAGCAGACATGACTACGCAGCTGACCGACGCCCCATCCGGCAGGCGGACCGCACGGACCGCACGGACCACAATGCGCACAAGGGCCGGCTCATCGGCGCCTGCGACGAGTTGTAGGGGTCCTGGACTCAACCCTCCACGTCCTACGAACGCCGCTGACCGCCGGCCACACAGCCGTAGCCATAACGGCCCGAACTGGCCTCACTTATCCGGGTTCAGGTGGCCCATGTGACCATGCGGAGAGTCGGTGTTCCGGCTTGAGGCGGCGCCGGGTTGCGGTTTCGCGTGGCGCCCAGCCGACCCTGATCAACCGAGAATCAAGAGCCGACCTCTCAGTCGCGCGCCCATTCCTCGCGCCGCCGCAGCTGTGCCAGGACCTCTTGCGCTTCGCTGCGGACGCCGGCGTCGGGGTCCGTTGCCAGCTCTCGGTACTGCTCGATCAGCCGGTCCGCGCCTTCGGTCGTCATCCATTCGGGGTCGCAGTCCAGGGCAGCACTGAGATGGTCCACCGCGTCGTCGTTGCCCGCCTGGCTGTAGGCCAGCAGGACATAGCGCAGGCCGATGGTGTCTTTGCGTTCGAGCAATGCCTCGGCCGTTTCCTGGATGACCCAGGTGTCCTGGGCGTCCAGGAGAAGACGGTGGATGACGTCCGCCACTTCCTCGATCTTGTCCGAACCCGCGAGCCGCCGCCCAGCAGCCCCGCGGACAGAGTATGCCGACGAGTCGGCATCCTGAATCGCGGTGCTCAGTTCTTGATCGTCGAGGGGCGCCATGCCCCCAGTCTCCCACGGGATGTGTCGACGCCCGGGAGATTATCGGTGGCCTCGCTGCTGCGTTGCCCTGGTCTAGGCATGCCGCCGACGACGTCGCAGTGCTGCGGGTGCCGCCCCGGCGACCTCGGCGATCTCCTGCCGGCGCCGGTGGACGTAGTCCCACACCGCTGAGCAGGCGATCTCCGCGCGCTCGACGCCATCCTTGTCCGCCGACATCACCACGCCGCCGGGAAAGTGATCAGCGTCGCACGGTCGGAGGGAGACCGGACCATGCCGAGCCTGGGCCGGGCCGGCTCGTACGACTCCTGCTCATGGGCCCGGTCTCTGGCCGGCCGTCTTTGGCCGGCCAGAGACCGGGTCTTCGTAGCGGGGGCGGGATTCGAACCACGCGACCTCTGGGTTATGAGCCCAGCGAGCTACCGAGCTGCTCCACCCCGCGTCGGTGCCTCCACCGTACGCAATATCGGCCCCGGCCGCAGAGGATTTTCCACGGCGGCCGCCGGCGACCAGATCGTCACATCGTCAGCGTCGGCGATGGCGCGCCGGCCCAGTGCTACGGTCACCCGCCGTCAAGACTCACGGGCGCGGCGCCGCGCCCCAGCAGAGCCGATCCCTTGCCGTCGGCGCGGGCCAGGGGCGCTGCCCTGCCAGAAGCCCCGTGCCGGCCACGTGTGTGTGACTGTTCGCCCGGCTCGCCGTTGCCTGCGAGTCGCGAGTGCGGCGCGGTGATCAGGTAGTGGGGTTGGTCGACACCGCCTGCGGTGAGACGGAACTCGGGCGGGTGGGAACCACCTCGGACGACGACTGCCATTCCCGCCTGAGCAGCCCGTAGACCCACGAGTCCGACACGTCGCCGTTGACGACGCAGTCCTCCCGCAACGTCCCCTCACGGACGAAGCCGAGTTTCTCCAGCACGCGGGCAGAAGCCACGTTGCGCGTATCGGCCTCCGCTTGGACGCGGTTCAGGTCCAGCGTCTCGAACGCCCATCCCAGCAGAGCGCGCGCGGCCTCGGTCGCGTAGCCCTGGCCCCACGCTGCATCGTCATAGCAGTAGCCGAGCGACGCGCTGTGGAAGTCCGGATTCCATCTGCTGAGCGTGCACCAGCCGATGAACGCCCCGTCGGAGACACGATCCACGGCCAACCTCACCCCGGTGCCCTCCTGTTCCATCCGCCGGCAAGCAGCGATGAACTCCTCGGCGCGCGAGCGTTCGGTCCAGGGTGGCGAGTCCCAGTAACGCAGGATGTGGGCGCTGCTCTGCAGCACGAAAAGGTCGTTCGCATCCGCGTCTTCGAAGGCACGCAGTCGAAGACGAGCGGTGTGCAACGAGGGGGCAGGCAGAGACGCCTCCATGTTCCCTCCCAGGTCGATGACCGCCCAATCAGACATCCGAGGAGGTGAACCCGCAACGGGTTTACTCGGCGCGCCGGCAGACGTGCCGGCCCCGGCTGCCGTCCTGGGCCTGCCGACGCCCGCCTTACCCATCCTCTGGATCGCCTGGATCGCCATGCCCATCCTCTGGATGCCCTCGTTGCCAGGCGAAGTCACGGACCAGCGCGTTCGGCCGTCACTCTTTGCAGTGAAATATATACGCAGAGTGAAACGGGAGTGTGTTGTGACGGGAGACATGGTGTGCGGGAGCTATAGGGGCGCCCGCTTGCCGTGCCCGGCGGATGCGTCTGCGGGCGGAAGGAAGTCATTCCCATGAGGATCAGCGTCATATCGTCCACCGCGCTCATAGCGGCTGCGGCCACGGCCTTCGTCTGCGCGCCGCAGGCCGTCGCCGCTGAGGTCGGTGACCGGGACCGGAAGTTCATGAAAGCGGCGCACCAGGGCAACCTTGCGGAGATCGCCGCCGGGCAAGACGCACGACAGCATGCGACCACCGCGTGTGTGAAGGCCGTCGGCGCAGTGCTCGTTCGCGATCACGGAAAGCTGGACGCGGATGTGACCGCGCTGGCGAAGAAGCTCGGCGTGTCCCTGCCGGCACGGCCGGCGCCGGAGGACGAAGAGGAGCTGAAGGCGGTCCAGGCCAAGGCCGGTACGCCCGGGTACGACGCGGCCTGGCTGGCCGCTCAGGAGGCCGCGCACAACAAGACCCTCGCTCTGATCGACCAGGAGCTCGAGGCCGGGAAGAACAGCGAGGTCTACGCGGCGGCCCAGTCCGCCCGCCCGGTCGTCGCCATGCACCTGGACATGGTGCGCGGCGGTACCTGCCACGCCGCGAAGACCCCCAAGACCGTTCACGCGGGCAGCGGCGGGCACCTCGCAGCCGCCACCGCCAACCGTGAAGCGATCGGTACGGCGGCTGTCGCCGGCGGGCTCCTTCTCGCGGCCGGCGGCGGATGGTGGACCGTACGGGCGCGCCGCCGGGCCACCGGCAGGAGCTGACCTGACATGCTGCGAGCACACCGTGCCGGCGCCTTGACCGCGTTCGGCGCCGGCACGGTGCTGATGGCGGCGGGGTCGGTACTCCTCGATGTCTCCGGACCTTCAGGGAACGAGGGGCAGCTGCCCGCCGCCTCGGTTCCCGCGCGGCCGCTCGCGTACTCACCGCCGGTGGCCGTCGCCGCCGACGGGCCGCACGGGCTGCACGCCGCTGTCAGTGCGGTGGCCGCCACCCGTGAGGGAGACCTCGCCCTGCCCCGGGACGGCAACCGCGTGGGCTGGTGGCCCTTGGGCGCCGCCCCCGGATCGGTCCGAGGCACCGTCCTGCTCGCCGGACACGTCGATACCGAGGCCGGACTCGGCGCCTTCGCGGAACTCCATGACCTCGACCTCGGAACCCGCGTCGAGGTGAAGGGAGCCGACGGCCGAATCCACCCGTACCGGATCACGGCGCGCCGCACGTACCTCCGTAGCGAGCTTCCCGCCGACCTCTTCTCCGCGAACGGAACGCCCCGCCTCGCCCTGCTCACCTGTTCCGGCGACTACGACTCCGACACCGGTCAGTACGCCGAGAACCTCGTCCTCTACGCCACTCCCGTCTCAGCCACCTGACCGGCCGCAGGGGCTGCCCGGCTGAGGGCGGTGACGGACCTGGGCGGGCGGCGCTTTCAGGCCGTGGTCGTGGCCGTGGTCGTGGCCGTCACCGTGGTCAGCGTCGGAGTCAGAGCAAGTTCCCTTTCGAATCCCGACAGCAGCGCGTGGACGGCGAAGTCGAAGCGTGCCTGGGCCGCGTTCTCGCCCAGCTCGCGGGCGGCGCCGGCGAGCAAGGGGTAGGTGTCGGGGTCCAGCACGGCCATGCTGCCGGCTTCGCCGACCTCGCCGGCCTGGGCGGCGGCGGGTCCGACGACGAGGCTGGTCAGCGAGTAGAGGACGTCCAGCGTTCTGGGAAGGGGGAAGCCTGCCTCGTGCAGCAAGCCCACTCCTGACGGTGCAGGCGGCCTTCACCGCGGTGCTCGTCCTGGGGGCGTACCAAGCGGTCGGCGGAGACGTCGGAGCCCGGAGGTGCTGACGGTCCTCGTGCTGGCTGCCCGCTTCGCTGACCCGTTGCTGTCCCTGGCCGACCTCGGCGGCAAGTTGCGCGCCGCACGCGGCGAACTGGCCCGGCTCGACGCCGTACTGCGCACCGAGCCGCTCCCACAGGCCTGCGGCCCGGTCGAGCAGTTCGGCCACAGCCTGGAGTTGGAGTCTGTAGCCTTCCGCCACGACGACCACACGGAGTTCGACGGCCTGTCCCTGTCCGTTCCCGACGGGCAGCGGCTGGCCGTCGTCAGCCCGTCGGGTGCGGGCAAGAGCCCCCTGGTGCAGCTGCTCGCACGGTTCTACGACGTGGACGCGGGCACCGTGCGCGTCGGCGGCGTTTGCGGCACGAGGCCGGCGGGAGTGAGGCGGCGGTCCAGGGCGCGCTGGCCCTTGGCCAGCCAGCGGACCGGCCAGTGGAGCAGGACGGCCAGGCAGACGAGCCAGCCGAGGGCATGGACCGTCCAGACGCCGGCCATGGTGGGGCCGCCCCAGGCGTTGTGGTAGTCCGTGTCGAAGTACCAGGGCGGATAACCGAAGTTGCGGATCGAGTTGAACAGCGCGTAGCCGATCAGCGCGAAGGCCGTCAGGTCCAGCGGGAGGCCGAGAGCGGTACGGGACAGGGTCCGGCCGCCCGTCCAGCCGGTGCGGCCGGACAGCCGGGTCCGCAGCCGGGCGGCGGAGGCGGGGCGGCCGACGAGAGTGAGGACGGCGGCGGCCACACCGGCGGGCAGCGCCAGGAAGACGCGGGCAGCACTCCGCAGGTCGGTGCGGGCCGTGTGGATGATCGGGGGCATCGGGGGCTCCTCACCCTCGCTGGGCTGACGCCCCGAACCGTGTCGCCCGTACGCCCTCGCCGTCGTCGCACTACGGAGCCAACTGCCGGGTCATACCGAGGTATCACCCCGGACAGGTGCACTACGTGCGGTCGAGGCCGCCAGCGCGACCTCGGGCCGGCGATACGGGACCACGGGCCGGCGAACTTCGGCCGCGGTCGCACGCCGCCGCAGGGGCGGGCTCGCCCCTCCTGGACTACCAGCGGCTTGCAGAGCAGCGGACGACTGGCGTGTCGTCGAGGGGGTACGCGCCGGGCATGAGCACGCCTCCGAACGATCCAGTCCCGCCCAACCCCACACCGGCGCCTGGGCCTGGGCCTGGGCCTGGGCCGGGTCCCCTGCCAGGGCCGGTGCCAGGGCCAGGTGGGCCCGACCCTGTTCCCCCGGCGCCGCCCCGGCCTGAGCCGGATCCGCCCGCGCCCGGTCCGCGTCCGGAACCGTCTCCGCAACCGGGACCACTTCCCTCGCCAGGCCCCGGCCCGGAACCGGTGACCTGAGTTTCACCACCCGGCGACGGGCCATGCCAAGTTGCTCCCCGGGCGTGAACCGACCCCTCGAGGCACCCCGTGGGCACCATCGGCCACGCCGCAGCCAGGCGCGAGCAGCAGCGCAAGACCACCTCATGGCAACTGCGGCGGGACGGCAGGTGGCCTCAGTAATGGCTCCCGGTTCGCGCGCGACCGGCCCGTCCTCGTCATCCCCGGTCGACGTGGTAGCGCTGAGCGAGCCGTGCGAGCGCGACGGCGCCGAGGAGCAGCCCGAAGTCGCGGAGCGCGATGTCGTAGTAGCCCGGGACGGTCAGCAGGTTCACGATGATGCCGGCGAGCCAGCCGGCCACGAGCCAGCCGCCGAAGCGGGGGGCCAGTGCCACGGCGAGGCCGGCCACGATCTCGATCGCGCCGACCGCGTACATGGCCGCCTGGGCGCTGCCGGGGACGATGTCGTCGATCCACGGCGCGAGGTAGGTCGGCCAGTCCACGAGCAGGTTGGCGAACTTGTCCAGCCCGAACAGGATCGGCGCCACCGTGAAACCGGCACGGAGGATCAGGAACGCCTGGTAGCCGGGGTCGGCGAAGGTTCTGCGCCTGTGAGTTGCGGCGGAGCTGGTGTCTGTGGTGACGGAGGTCATGACCCACTCCTTCTATCGGCAAGTTTCACTTCCTATAGAAGCTCCGTCTCGTTCTTTAGTCAATGGCTGTGGGTTTTACACTGGTGTTCGTGGACACCCCGAAGGAAGTACGCGACCCCGACGTCTCCGCCATCGCCGCCCTCGACGAGCCGACCCGCAGGAGGCTGTACGACCACGTGGTGCGCCAGTCGGGCCCGGTGAGCCGGGACGAGGCCGCCGCCGCACTGGGGCTGGCCCGCAAGACCGCGGCGTTCCACCTGGACCGGCTGGCCGACGAGTCGCTGCTCGACGTCGTCTACGAACGCCGCAGCGGCCGCTCCGGGCCGGGCGCGGGCAGGCCGGCGAAGCTGTACCGGCGCTCGGGGAAGCAGGTCACCTTCAATCTCCCGGACCGCCGCTACGAACTGGCCGGGCGGCTCCTCGCCCAAGCCGTGGAGGAGTCGGACGCGACCGGTGAGCCGGTGCGGCAGGTCCTGCACCGCAAGGCTGAGGAGTACGGCGCGCAACTGGGCGAGCAGCACCGGACGGATGTCTTCGACCTGCTCGAGCGGTACGGCTTCGAGCCGCACCGCGAGGACGACGCCGTCGTCCTGTCCAACTGCCCCTTCCACGCCCTGGCCCAGGAGCACAGGCAGACGGTATGCGGCATGAACCTCCACCTCCTCCGCGGCGTACTGAAGGGCGCCGGCGAGACCGGGATCGAGGCCTGCCTGGCCCCCGCTCCCGGACGATGCTGCGTCCGACTCCAGCCGGCCGCCTGACGGGTGCGCAGTCCGCGGCATCGCCGATCACCGTGCTGCCACCGGTGGAGCTGCGGATGCACAAGGTCCGCCAGTGGTATCCGAGCACCCAGGAGCACCGCGTCATCTGGCGCGGCCCCTGCATCAAAGGCCCGGCCGACGCCGCGTTCATGGTGGGAGAGATGAGTTAGGAGAGAAGGCGTACGCCATCGACCGACGGCTGTCCCGGAGGCTCCCTGGTCGGACAATGCGGCAGCCGGGCACGGCCGCCGAACTCATGGGGCCAGCGGCTGACCACTGATCCTGGCGAGGAGGGAGCACGCCCTGTTCTGGCGCGGATGCGTCGGATGCAGCTGCTCCGCGCAATCCTGGACAGCACGTCGTGCTTCCTGCTCCGCCTCCTGGTGGCGGCCGAGCCCGTGCAGTGCCGTGGCTATGGCCATCCCCAGTTCGCCCGCCTCGGCGCGTGCCGGGTCCGCATCGCGGCCGGCCCGCCCGGCCTCTTCAAGGGCCTCCGCATACCGCTGTTGCCCACACAGGGCGTGTACGAGCGCGGTGTGCAGGGGAGGCGCCCAGCCAGTGGCCATCCGCGCCAGGTTTCCCCGGGCCACCGCCTCGGCCTCCTCGTAACGGCCCCGCTCACACAGGGCGACGGCGAGACCGATCAGGGCCCCCGACTCGATCGCGTCCACCCGGACGAGGTGCCGAAGGCGGGCCACCTCACGCAGCACGGAGCGTGCTTCGTCCTCGGCTTCGTCGAGCCGTCCCTGCTGGACGAGAACGGTCACCCGGCTCCGACGCGCCGCGAGGAGAATCTGACGGGGCCAGCCCACCAATCCCTTCGTCTCCTGGATCAGCGCTTCCAGCTCCTCGAGGACCTCCACGCCACGTCCGAGGGCTATCGCCGCCTCCGTGGCCACGGAGACGCCCCACCGTGCCGCCAGCAAGCGCCGCTCTGAACCCCGGCCACGGACTGCCGCGAGGGCCCGACCCTTCTCCTCGGCCTCCTCGTAGCGGCCCGCCGCCAGTAGCGCATCCGCCTCCTGCGCCGCCACGATGTGCCACGGTGCTGCCCAGCCCCTCGGCCACGTTCGCCACAAGGACAGCTTCCACAATCTTCGATCGAACATCACGAGCGGCGAGCGTACGTGCGTCCCCAGGGCGCGCGTACGCCGGGGCTGCCGCTCGCTTTCCGGACCCGGCGCTGGCCGACGTAGCATCCCGGCGCCGCCCAAGCCGGCGGCTACCGAAGCCCGACATCTCGGCGAACCGCCACATCGACGGCCACGCGAGAATCCAAGCGCTCCGACGCCGCATGGCGGGCGGCACGACCTAGGGCCAGGGCCACGAAGGCTGGTAGGGCTCCCTGAATCCGGCTCTGACCGGATCTCGTGAACGCTCCTGTAGGTTCCTTGAGACTCGCGCGGGGCGATTCTCCACCGGAGGCACCAAGGAGTGACCGTGGCTGACGAACGTCTTGATGCTGAGTGGCTTCGCGGCTGGTGCGGGCAGGCGAGTGCGGCGCTCGCGAAGCTGATGCAGTCGTTCCATGCACGGTACGGCTTCGAGCCGGGCAGGAACGCAGTCGTGCTCGCTACGGAGGAGAGCCATCAGGCCACCGGCGCGCTCGTGGAGCTGACGCCGATTCCCTCGGACCTGACCACGATGTACTGGGTGATCGACGAGGTCTCCTTGCCCGATGTCGAGAACGGCTACTTCGTTCACCCGGCCTCGCTGGTCGCGGACCACTTCCGCGAGTACGGGGCCGTCCGGATCGACGGGGAAGAGCCTGCTCTGGTCTTCGCCAGCGACGGCGGCGGCCACCTGTTCGCACTGGCAGGCTCTGGCCGGGTCTGGAAGTCGACCACTGCCTCGTGGTTCGATCAGTTCGACCTCGCTGCAGCCAGTCTTCAGGAGTTCTTCGCGGGGCTCGCTCGGCAGATCCGCGGCCAGCACTGACTGTTGGCCGCTGGGCGAGCCGACTCAAGGTCGAGGTGATCGACCTCCTCGGCGCTGAGGCGCTCGCGGTTGCGCATGATCCAGGAGTGATCCGGCGCGGGCTCGGGATTCCGCTGGCGCGGCCGGGGCCGTGCCAGCTTTCAGGGTTCGCAGGTAGAGCGTGAGTGTCGAATAGCCGCCGCGGAATCCGCGTTCGCGGATCTGCCGGAACAGCGTGCGGCCGTTGGGGATGCCGGCCACGTACTGCTGCCGGAGGAAGGGCCAGAAGGCGTCCAGCTTCTCAGGGCGGCGGTCGCGGGCGCTGTCGAGGAGGTGGTCGAGGCCGGTGTCGCGGTCGCGGCGGACCGTCTTGCGGTCGAGACCAAGGCGGCGTGCGATGTCACTGAGCGGGTGGCCGACCGAGACCATGCGCGTGACCTCGGCGTGGTGCTGGAGAACGCGCTGCACGATCCGCGTGCGCGGGAGTGCGTCCACCAGCGGCATCTGGATCGGGCGGTCGTTTCTCCGTTCCGCGTGCTTCTTCAAGCACGGCCGGTGCTGATGGCAGGTCTTCTCGACCGCGTCCGAGAGGTTCTGGAGCAGATGCCAGCGGTCCGCCTCTTCCATGGCATCCGGCGCGGCTTCCTTGATCGCTTCGTGCAGGCGCGGGCGTAAACCGGGCAGATGGTCTCTGCTCCGGGGCGGGAGGTCAGCCAGGCGGCGAAGGTCTCCGAGGTGCGGTCGGGCAGGACGTCGACCACCCGGCCGGCCAGGATGGTGCAGTACCGGCGCTCACGGCGAAAGGCGAACTCGGAGGTCTCGCCCGCCCTCACTCGATCGGTGACATCCTGGAAGGAGCACTGGACGGGCTCGAGGCAGCGCACAGCACAGCTGCCCTCACAGGAGTCCCCACAGGCTTCACCGACCTCGACGCGCTCACCAGCGGACTGCGGCCCGGCCACTTGGCCGTCATCGCAGCCCGACCCGTCATGGGCACCTCCACCCTCGCCCTGGACTTACTGCGGACCGCCCTCCAAGATCTCGCGCGGCCAAACTGCTGGCCATCGAACTGCAGACCCCCGTCGTCGCCGTCTCCAGGCCAACCTCCTCGCGGTGAAGGAGTACGACGAGGTCGGCGTTGTCCTCCAGGGCCCCTGAGTCACGGAGGTCTCTGAGCATCGGCCTCTTGTCGGTGCGCTGTTCGGCTCCGCGGCCTACGACAGGGAATCACCCCGAGCAGGCGAAGCCGACATCATCGTCGCCAAGCACTGCAACGGGCCCACCGCCACCATCACCGTGACCTTCCAAGGGCACCACTCCCGATTCGTCGACATGGCCCCGACCTGAGGGAGACCTCCTCCGGCGAACCCGTGCGAAGCAGTGCCTTGACAGCACGGCTTCAAATGGAGAGGCACATCCCGGATCCGCACGTATTCTGCAGGCTGTGACCGCGACGTACGTGCTGGATGGCACCCAGATCAGGACGCTGGAAGACTTCTGGCGAGTCATCGGTGAGGTGATCAACGGTCCCGGCGGCTACTTTGGCAGGAACCTCGACGCCTTCGCCGACTGTCTCGCCGGTGGTTTCGGGGCGCCCGACGACGATGACTACGTGGTTGAGTGGCGGGACCACCAGGTGTCGCGCGACTATTTGAGCTATCCGGAGACCGCTCGGCAGTTGGAGCTCCGCCTGTCGCGCTGCCACCCCACAAACCGCCCGGCGGTCAGTGCCCATCTCGCCGCGGCGCGTGAAGAGCGCGGATCGACCGTCTTTGACTGGTTGATCGAGATCTTCGAAGACCGAGCCCCGGGTGTCCTGCGACTTCAGTGACGCTGTGAGCACCCCTCTCCTCCTGGGGCTTCGCTTACCACCGCATACCGAATTTCATGATCGTCTCTGCGGTGCAGCGGTTACGGTGATGCCCGGCGCACCAACCACCCCTGAGGAAAGGCAACTTCGTGAGCACATTTGGCGATTCCCAGTCTTCGCCGTCCGAGCGGCCGGTGGACCTCGACGAGCTGTTGGTCGCGGCAGCGGACCTGTCCGAGGCGGGCCTCGATGACTTCGCCGAACTGGAGTCGCCCTCGTCCGACGAGGACCCGCCGCCGATGACCGGTGCGACCCCAGAGCTCACGGCCCTACTGAACAGGGCGTTCACCGACAAGGCCGCGAGGGAGGTCAGGACCTCGTTCATGAATGCGGACTCCACGATCGTCGTCGACGAGGGAGTCTCGGAGCGGGCAGCAGGGGCTGCCGTTACCTGGATGGCCGACATGCGACAGGTCTACGCCGAGTGCACAGCGTGGACGATGAGCGTCGGCGATCAGGAGATCACCGTTCAGCTGGTGGACCCGGCCGACGACCCGAGTGAGCCGCTCAAGGTGGAGCAGAAGTACGGTGACGAGGCCTTGATGCGCACGATGCTCGCCGGCCCGGCTGGGCAGCAGGCCCAGATCACCACTCTTCTGGTGCGCGACGGCGACCGGGCCCTGGAGCTGACGTTCCGTAGCCTCGCGGCCGAGCCCGACGGCCCGGAGGCGGCCCGTCTCGCCACTGCAATGTCGAAGTTCCTCGCCCTGGCACCGGCGAAGTTCCTGGGCCTGCCGCTCGGCTAGAGACCACCGCGGGCGGAAACGCGTCATGACGGGGAGACCTCGGCCAAGGACACGACATCCCGGGCCGGGGCCTCGTCGAATGGCGGCAGCAGCAGTGGACGGGCTACGACCGTGCCGATGGAGACCAGGGCAGGGCCAGTGCCTGGAGACCACAAGGCAGGACCAGCGACGACTTCCACAATGCGATCGAAACGTCGGCTGGCGCCCTCCTGTTCCTGTATCAGGTCCACTCGACCG
This sequence comes from Streptomyces sp. NPDC127092, assembly GCF_042722475.1. Classification (NCBI taxonomy): domain Bacteria; kingdom Bacillati; phylum Actinomycetota; class Actinomycetes; order Kitasatosporales; family Streptomycetaceae; genus Streptomyces; species Streptomyces sp. NPDC127092. The sequence goes on along the minus strand of NZ_JBHXFE010000029.1, from coordinate 76,489 downwards.
GTCGATCCGGGGATTCGGCCTTGGGCCCGTCCTCGCGAACGAGGCGACTGGATCGCCGAGCACCGCCGGCCTTCGACGCCGAGGGCCACCAGGAGCACGACGCGGTCGAGCGATGCACCAACCGGCTCAAGCAGTGCCGCGGCCTGCCCTTGCGAACGCACAAGTTCGCCTCGCCTACCGGGTCGCACGCCAACTCGTGAGCCTTTTCATGTGGACGGGGCGATGGCCCGCTCAGCGATCGACCACCCGACGTGCGTCCGTCGGCCAGGATCCCGAGCACACGATCTGCTTCACGAGCCTCAACGCCTCGTGCATGGGGACGGTGTCCTCACCCGGGTACTCGTCGTCCTGCCCGTTGGAGAGGACGAACCCGCTGCTCGATCCCTGAGCGCCGGGATCCACGGCATGCTCGCCGGGATCGCCCTCTTCCTCGAGCAGCATCAGCATCGCGCGCTGCGTATTCGTCACGAAGGCCAGCGATCGTCCGGACGAGCTGGTCAGCCATGTCTCGAGCTGCCCGCTGTCGATCCTCGCCTGAAGTGCTTCCAGCACCGTCTCGGACGACACAGGCCCAGGACTGCCGTCATTGATCACCCAGGTCTCGATCACGATCAGGACGATCTCACAGACCGTGCAAAGAGACAGTCCCCAGCTCCGCTCGGTCACCCGCGCCGTCCGAGAGCAACATTCCCTGATACCAGCTCGGCAAGGCCGAGTGAACCGTTCCCGAGGCCGAAGCCCTCCTCGCTCTCGATGCCCTCGAGCAGGCGCAGGGCGAGAAGGTGATCACCGAGAAGGTGATCGGCTGAGCGTCTCCCGTAGCGGGGCGACAGGTACGGGTCGACCACAGACCACCGACCATCACCTTCGCGCATTCCGTGCGGAATGGTCCGTGCCGCAGCAGGCCCTCGGCCGACACGTTTCGAGAGAATTCGCAAGGCTGGCCAACCCAGGCTGAGCGTCGAGAGCCTTGATGAGCAATGCCACCGACAGCTCCAACCAGGGCTCCGAAGCAGCCGTTGCGGACCCCTGTGAGGCGCTCCGTGCGCGCCCGTGCAACAAAGCGTCCCACGCGGCACCACCTCTTCAACTGGAGGAACGAGCATGCGTGGAATCCGTCGGCTGCTCAGCCTGATGGCAGCATCGGCTCTGCTGGGGGCAGGGCTGGTAGCTGCGTCTCCGGCCAACGCTCAGGCTGCAGCGTCGGACTGTGAAGGAGGTGTCAACGGCTTCACCGACATTCCCAACAGCCAGGAAGGCCGCGGGGTCGGGGGCGCGGGCAGCCTGGTGCTCGTTCACAACGGCGCCGTCATCGCCACCGCTTCCTACGGGATGCAGGCCGGCTACATCAACGGACGAGAGTTGGGCTGGGGCTATCTGAAAACCGTTACCACCTGGGCCTGGTACGGCCGTGCCGACGTCTGGATGGACGTCACGAACGACGGCGGGAACACGTGGATCCAGTGCGGCCCCTTCAGCGAGTTCTTCCCCGGCAAAAGGATCACGACCGCGGCCTACCCGACCAGTTCCTCGTCGAGCCGTGCCTTTCGGGTCTGCGCATCGCTGACCGGCGTCAACGACATCGCATGTACGGACTGGTGGTAGGTCGGCGCGGCCTTGGTCGTCGACTCGGCCCAGACGTGGGTGAGCGAGGTTGGACGGATTCGCGGACGCCGTCGTGCCCATGGGTAGTGGTGCGCCTCAGTCAGACTGCCGAGCCCGGCCACGCCGCACTCCCCGCGCGGGGTGAGCACCCGTACTCCCCGCGCGGGGTGAGCACCCGTACTCCCCGCGCGGGGTGAGCACCCGTACTCCCCGCGCGGGGTGAGCACCCGCGCATCCCTTCGGCCAGTTGCTCACCCCGGCCCTCGGACCCGGGCGGGCGCTTCGCACCGGCGACCCTCTCGCCGTCCGCCCGGGAGTCCACGGTCCCCAAGCGACTTCCGCATCGGCCAGCAGGACGTCCTCCAGCTCGTCGTTCCACCGGCTGCCCAGTGAGAACGGGTCAGTCTCCATTCGCTCGCCGATGACCAGACCTTTCGGCTGGGCCGACCAGCACGTAGCGGCCATGTGTGGCCGGGGGCACTGCCCGGCCCGTACACGACCAACATCTCCGCCAGGCGTTCGCCGTGCCGTACGGACGACTTATCGAGGCGCCGCAGGTACTCGTCTCGCTCGTCCTCGCGTACGGCGCTGAAGCCACGGACAGGATCTCCGCGAGCCGTCGGGGGAGTGAAGGCCTTCCGAAGCGGTCAGCGCCAGGCAAGATCCGGTCGATTACCTGCCGGTGATCACGCCAACGCCGGCAGAGACCACTGCTGACTGGCAGGAGCGGCCGAAGCCTCTCCCACTCCGCGTCCGACAGATCACCGCGTTCATCCCGCCCCATACCTGAAGAACGAGCAGAGCAAGTGACAGCGGCATGATCGGCTGGACGGGCGCAGCCCTGATCTAGCGCCTCATCTCGTATCTTTCCTAGCCGAGGCGGGCCTGCCCGGCCAGCAGTTCGGACCGGACGAGTTCCAAGAGGCGGCCCGTCCAGTTCCGGCCCCGTCCTCCGTTGTCGCCCCAGAAGTCCGAGTCCGCGTCGTCGTAGATCAAGGTCGCGTCGCCCGTGGCCACAAGGATCGCGGCGAGGTCGGAATGCTGCTCGTACTTGGCGCGCAGCAATCGGGCCATGACTGCCGTTCGGGTCCGCTCCCAGCCCTCGAGTCGCGTCGCCTTGGCCGCGAGTGTGTGCGCCTTCGCCCCCGTTTCCGCGGTGACGACTGCGATGCGTGCTTCAGGATCGGCGACGGACTGGGCCCAGTAGGCGTGCGCCACTGATGGATAAGTGACGTCGTCCAGGGTGATGGGGGCGGGATAGTCATTGCGCAGGCACCGCTTGTCCGGGTGCTCGAGCGCGCGCTGCGGGTACGAGTGGGGCAGCTTCAACGCGGGGGCGAAGGAGTTCACCGCCCCGTCCGCAGGCACCCGCGAGGGTGCCTCGGCCCGCCATCGGCTCCGCTCCTCGAAGTACGCGACGGCCTGGTCGTACTCGTCCTGCGAAACCCTCTTCTCAGGCCATTGGGGAAAGCGACCGCCCGGGCCCGTCACCAGGACCTGCAGAGGACGGTCCTTGCGGTCCATGTCGCCGAGGGCGTAGTGACGCACCGTCTCGGGGATGGCCAGATAGGCGGCCCTGGCCGCGGAGCGGTTCTCCTCCGTCCGCTCGGCGAGGAACGCATCCACCGCCGCCAGACAGCGGCCGGTCGAATCGGGGCGACCGTTCAGCTTGTCGATGGTGTCGCGGACTTCGGCGAGCAGCAGCTCCGGAGTCAGCCAGGTGGCCGGCTCGTCGAAGGTCCACGAGGCCAGGTGGTGTGCGGATGCCCGGCCACCGTCGGGAAGGCTGGTGGCCACCCACCCGCTGCGGAGCTTCTTCTCGAACTCGTCGAGCGTGACCAGGTCCCAGCAGTCGACGATGCCGTCAGCGTAGATGAAGAGGTCGGTGAGGAAGTAGGTGCCGCCGTTGCATATGAACGCGTGACGCCACGTTCCGGGGACACGGACGCCGTCCGCCGTGCGATGGGTGATCCGATTGCCGATCATCCCGTGATGATGCCCGACGGGCCTGCGGGGAAGCACACCGATTAATCCGTTGCCGCAGATCAGAACCTCCACGAACCGCTCGGCGGCCGACGGCCTGCGCCACACCGTCCGCGGTGCACGGGTGTGGACGGCTACCGGGACACGGGTGCGGACGGGTACCGGGAAGTGCAGGGCCCGAAGGTGTGATCATAAGGAGATGGAACCGTCCGGGCCGTTCAACGTCCTTTCCCTTCGCCATGTCCCCGCGGGTCCGGGGTCATGGCGATCGTCGGCGCGGATCCGCGTGATGGTCGACGGGGTGGATGTCGTGGAGACGATCCACCCCGACAGCGATTCGAGTCTCTTTCACGAGATGCTGATCGGCCCGCGCGAAACGTGGCCGCTGAGAGCCGGCGGCGAACCGCGGCGGGTTGAGTTTTCGAACAACTACTGCGACACCGACTGCTGCGGGGGTGTCTTCGTGACCATCGAGCGGTGTGGTGGCCTGGTGGTGTGGACATGGGAGAACACGGACGACATCCGGGTGCCGCTGCCATCGGACTCCCACTTCGACGCCGACCGGTACGACGCCGAGCTGGACCGCTTCGTCGCCGACCACAGCTGGGAGGAGCCGGTCGACACCGCCGTACGCCTCTTGGCCCGGGAACTGGTCGCCCTCGACTGGTACCAGCGGTGGAACTGCCTGCCCCCGTCCTGGGGCCTCGGCATATCGGTGGGCGACCGTGGCGAGAAGGCCCACATCACGATGCATTTCCGCGTCGAGGACTCCGTCCTCGCGACGGCATACCGCCGCTACACCATGGCCGTCACCGGGAACGAACCCGTCGAGGACCAGGTCCGTCGGTTCGCCGAACGCATCGACGCCTCCGACCCGCGTTCGGCCGCGCAGACCATCTGATCCGCTCCCGACCTGCTAACCCTTGGGCAAGGTCGTCGCCCTGGTGCGCGAGGCTCTCGCGCACGGCGTCGGTCAGGTGTCCGACCGTACGGGCTTGGTCCAGACGGTCGTTTACGAGAGGGACGTCGTGCAGCCACAGCCCCAGGGCGCACATCGCGCGGTGAGTCAATCAGCGTCAGTCGGACTGGCTGTGCTTGTGCAGGGCGGCGTTCGCTCGGAATCGGAGGCGGCCACACCGGTCCTTCTCTTCGGGTGATGCGTCTTCTGGGCAGCAGCAGTGGCCTCCCAGCCACCGGAGGTCCTCTGCTGTGAGCCAGAGAGCTATGCGACCTTGCGCGGCTTCTTCCTGCGGATCCGTTGGGATCGCATCGGTCATGGGCTCCACCATAGAGAGGTCTCACACCGGCTGGGCCCTCACCGCTGGGTGGTCGAGCGATCCCTGTCCTGGTTGGCCGGCTGCCGTCGGCTCCATCGGCGCTATGAACGGAAGGACGAGCACTTCCTCGCCGTCGTCGGCATAGCAGCGGTCCTTATCTCCAGCGTCGCCTCCAGGCAGTGAGTTCGAGCACCGCAAAGTGGCACCTTTCCTGGGATCAGGCAGGCAGGGCGGTCTTGCTGGATGGGGGGCGCCAGATGAAGGCGTTGGCGATCTCGTCCAGGAACGAACGGTGCTCCCATGTGTCGGTTATGTCGGCCCAGTTGCGAAGGATGGCCCGGCCCGCCGCCGCCCTCGCTATGGTGTTCAAGCTCGTCGCGTCCGCCCAGGACCGCTGGCGGGCGATCAGCGGAGCCTCGCTCGTCGCCCTGGTCCGGTCCGGCGCCAGGTTCAAGAACGGCGTCCTGGTCGAACGCGAGGAGGCCGCGTAGTCAGGTCGGCTGGTCAGCTGGCGAAACCGCCGTTGCTCTTCAGCAGTTGCCCGTTGATCCACTGCCCTTGCGGTGAGCACAGGAAGTCCACCAGGTCAGCGGTGTCCTGCGGGCTGCCCAGACGTCCCAGCGGTGTCTGGCGCAGTACGTGATCGCGGATGTCGTCGGACATCCAGCCGGTGTCGATCGGGCCGGGGTTGATCACGTTGGCGGTGATTCCGAGGTGGGCGAGTTCGTGGGCGGCGGCCAGGGTGATGCGGTCGAGTGCACCCTTGCTCGCCCCGTAGGGCAGGTTGCCGGCGGTGTGGTCGCTCGTGAGGGCGATCACGCGTCCGGCTCCCTGGGTTCCTTGGAAGCGTCGGCCGAACTCACGAATCAGCAGCCAGGAGGCACGCGCATTGACCGCGAAGTGGCGGTCGAAGCTCTCCAGGGTGGTGTCGAGCAGGCCGGAGTCCACCGACTCGCAGTGACACATCACCAACGCGGTGACGTTGCCGAGGCGGCCCTGAGCCTGGTCAAAGACGCGCCCTGCGGCATCAGGATCGGCGAGGTCCGCCTCGATCGCCACCGTGTCGGCGCCCCGCTCTTCCAGGGCCTTGGCGATGGTGTCCGCGGCGTCGGTCTCGATGCCCCAGGCCATGCGCGCGTCGTACGGCGTCCAGTACGTGAAGGCGACGTTCCAGCCTGTTTCGGCCAGTCGGCGAGCGATCCCCGCACCGATTCCGATGGACCGGCCGACGCCGGTCACCAACGCGACCGGCCTGGCGGCGTCGAACAGCGGTTTCTCATCAGCAGTCGTCACGAGGCGCAATCGTTCGGCCTCCACGCGGGGACGGCAACCCGATTTTCCTTCAGCTCATCCACAAGTCTTGACGATTGCTCCGTCGAAAACCAGGGAGCGAAGGGATCCAGACGGATGCTCGAAGGACGTCACCCGCCCCCAACTGCCGCAACAGAGTCTGATCCCAACGCGCCCCAGGTCAGGGGCTGTTTGCCCTGTGACGAACGGCGGCCGTCGGTACTACAGAAACACGCCTCGCAGACAGCGGCCGTATCCGAGTGGACTTGTCCGACGCCCGTTGGAAACTGCCGGAACCAACTCTGACGCCGCCCGGCAGAAGGGCGAGGTTCTCGACCAGCTCAACGGTCTCCTGCGGCGCCTGGTCCGGAAAGCCGAGGGCCGCGCCACCGAGCCGATCGCCCGCGTCCTTGACGCCCAGAGGATCAAGACCTCGGCCAACGTGCCCGCGGCCGACCAGGGCATTGGCGCGGGCAAGGAAATCGCTGGCCGCAAACGCCACATCGGCGTCGACACCGCCGGCCTCCTCCTGGCCGTACTGGTCACCGCCGCCAGCGTCTCCGACAACGCCGGCGGCATCCACCTGCTCTCGAAGATCGCCGAAGCCCACCCCCGCTTCACCAAGGCGTGGGTCGACAGCGGCTACCGCACCAAAGTCATCGACCACGGCGCCCACCTGGGCATCGACGTCGAAGCCACCCGCCGCGACCCTGCCCAGAAAGGCTTCAAGGTGATCCCGCGACGCTGGGTCGTCGAGCGGACCTTCGGCTGGCTCATGCACCACCGCCGCCTCGCCTGCGACTACGAGGCCCACCCCACGGCTCCGAAGCCATGATTAAGGTGGCCATGGTCGACCTCATGAGCGGTCGGCTCACCCGCGAATCCATGCCGAACCGGCGCGACTCCTGCGCACACCAGGTCAGGAGGCGGAGCCTTGAGCCGGGCATTGCCAGTCGGCCGCGTCGATTTCGTTCCCCTCAGCGTCGCTGAGGTGGAAGCAGTTGCCGTTGACCCACACCGTGACCGATTCGGGCCGATGGTCGACCTGGAATGGCTCGTCACCTCGCAGAGTCCCGGACCATGATCCATCTGCTGCCGGCGAGTGGGTGACAACGACCCACGTCTGCTTCGGGAGAAGCTGGTACGTATCCGCCCAGGGCTCCACGGTGAGCTCCAGCGCAGCCTCACCACCGTTGCTGAGCAGCAGCCGCACTGTTCCTCCGGTGACCATTCGGCACCCCTCCTTGCCTCTACGGACGATCGCGTTGCAACCGCAGGCCCTACGGGCCCACGCGACCCGATCGTCACACGCGGCCGCGGCCTGCAACCCCCGTCCGCGGCTCCGCGTCCTTTTCGTGAGCCGACGCTTGCGGCTGGTACCGAGCCGCATCGATCCCGGAGGTTCCCGTCAGCATGCCCGTGACCGCCCTCAACCCATCGCAGGTACGTCCCCTCCGTAGGTCATGGCTGGGGCCGGCCCTGCTGGGCTTGGTGTGCGGCGTCGTGCTGACCGGCTGTTTGGTCGCCGTCCTGCGCTGGCCGACGGAGGAAGTGACCTACCGCAGCGCCGCCCCGCCTTCGCTGATCTATCCGGACGAGGCACCACACCACCTGGCCCTGGTCCGCCGCAGCAGCCTGTCCGGGAGCGATACCTTCCAGTTGTTCATCGGCAGGCAGCCCACTCCCGCCTACGGACACTGGCTCGACGTCGACGCCGCGCTCGGGCAGCAGGGTGTGGAGTCGACGGAGTGGACGCGAGAAGGCGTACGGGTCCGCTTCCCGAAGGGCCACGAAATCTTCGTACCCGCACGGGCGTTCCTATACGGCAGGTAACAAGTCGGTACCCGTGGTCCGCATCACGAGCCGCTGTGCGGCGCGTAGTACGGCCGGTGCAGAGTCGCCGCCGCGCGACCTTGGGCGTCCTCGACGAGCCAGTCACGCAGCCTGGCCCCAGGCTGCAGAGCAGCACGCACCGTCGTCGCGCGGTTCGGGTTTTCGAATCTCCGCGTGTTCGAGAGTGCTTGCCGGGCAGACAGACAGGCAGGCGGCAGGCAGGCAGGCAGACAGACAGACAGACAGACGGGCAGGCAGACAGACGGGCAGGCAGGCAGGTAGGCAGTCAGTCAGTCAGGCAGAGAGAGAAACCGGCAGGCAGCCAGGCGGGCAGTCAGTCAGTCAGGTTGCGCCGCGGCGGTCGGCACGCTGATCAGCGACGTGGATCCTGCAGTACGAGCAGCGGCCCGCGACCTGGCCGCAGCGATCGCCGGCCACGTCCGCGAGGCCTGTCGTCCCTGACGGCGGGCCGGCCGGCTCCCGCCGTCAGGCGACGCTGCAGTTCTGGCACAGATCTTGGGAATCCATCGCGGAGCCTGACGGTGGCGTTCGATTGCCGGAAAGGGCTCGCAACCCGTCACCGTTCACGCATTCTGGTCCACCACCAGCCGAACATCGCCAACTCGATGTTGTTGGGTTCCGGCAAGGTGCGACGCTCGAACTCCGCATCGATGCGTGTGATCAGGCGGCCCAAGTCACGTTTGGCTCCGGGAGGAAGGTGCAGCATCGCCCTCTCCAGGTCGTCACGGGCATCTTCCACCTCCATCCCGGGCGAACAGGTTTCGGAGGCGTTCAAGTAGCGTCCAGACTGCTTGAAAGCCCGCTCGAAACGAGAGAGCGCATGAGCGACCGCGTTGCTCCACATCTCCTGGTCTTCGACCCGGCGGATCGCTGCACGAGTTCGCGCGGAGACACCACGGACTCGCAGGACAGGATACTGCCATCGTGGCCGCCACCGCTCTGCGCGGACGGCCCTGGGACGCCTACGCGGCATCGCCCTTTCGGATCAACATGAGGCCATCCTGCCACGGCTGGGCAGCTGCATGGCCCCCGGTTGACACGCTCGGCCGCAGCAGGAATTCCTACTGTTCGGTTCTGATGCAGATCTCGGGCACGTCTCGGAGCGTGCTGGAGCAGGATCCTTTTGCGGAGGAGTTCGAATCCGGCACGGCATTAGACCTGCCGTCTAATGTTCGTGATGCGGTTGACGGCGCCCTCGAGACCCCCGGAGCGCGTCCCACGCCGACGCCGACCACGGCATCGAATGCGAGCGCCCTGAGGGAGCGCCTTCCAACCGCCCAGCTACAAGGCGTACGCCGTCTCGCACGAGTCAGACTCCCCGCAATCGAACGCATCGGTAAGGCTCCGCGATGGCCCCAAGACCTGTGCCAGAAGCTGGAATGCGCCGGCGAAGCCACACCACTCTCCCTTCACGTTGCCCGTCTCCGCTGTGCGATCGCGACAGGACTGATGACGGCGAGACGGATCACCGGTCCTGAGAGAGTTCCAGGAGTTCGGCGAAGGTCCCGCCCCCATGGGCCAGGTCGTCGTACGTGCCGCGCTCGGTGATCCGGCCGTGTTCCATCACGATGATGTGATCGGCGATCTTGGTGTTCTCCAGGCGGTGGGTGACCACGATGGTGATGCGGTCGGCGGAGATGGCCTTGATCTGCTCGAAGATCTGGTGTTCGCCCCGGGGATCCATCTGGGAGGTGGGCTCGTCGAGGATCAGCAGCTCGGGCCGGCGGTAAAGCGCCCTTGAGCAGGCGATGCGCTGCCACTGGCCGCCGGAGAGCTCCGTACCACCCCAGAGGTCGCGGGCGAGGAGGGTGTCGAGACCGGCGGGGAGGTCTTCGACGGCGTCGCGCAGCCCGACCGCGTCGACGGCCTCCCACACCGGAGTGTCGTCGTGGGTACGGGGCTGGCCGAGGGTCACGTTCTCGCGGACGCGCAGCGGCCACTGCGCGAAGATCTGCGGCACCAGACCGGTGCACGCCCACACCGTGGAGGGGTCTGCCCCGGAAAGGTCGGTGCCGTTCCACGAGACCGCACCCTTTTCCGGTAGGTAGACCCCGGTCAGCAGGCGGGTGAGCGTGGACTTGCCGGACCCGTTCGCCCCGACGATCGCAAGGATCTGGCCGCGCCGGAGGGTCAACGAGACGCCGTCGACAGCAGGCTTGTCCTTGCCCGGGTACTGGTACACGACCTCCTCCAGTCGGATCTCGTCGACCGGGGCGGCGATACGGTCGGGACCTCGTCTGGGGGCGCGTGCGGCGGCGTCGTCGAGGAAGGACTGCATGTCGCCGAGGTACAGGCTGGTGTGGAAGACCGCGGCGCCGCCGATGACCACCTGGGACAGCGCGGCGAGCGTGGTCTGCACGGCGATCACGGCCGTCGCGGCGACCGCGAGATCGATCCGGCCGGACACGGCCAGCCACGCCAAAGCGCCCCACGTCGCCAGCAGGAAGACGCCGCCGGCCAGCGCCGACAGCAGGGCGATCCGCAGGGTCCGCGGCGCCGCGCCCAGGCTGCGCCGGTCACACCGGTCGGACAGGGCCCGGTACCAGTACACGAGGTAGTCGGTCATCGAGTTCGCGCGGACCTCGTCGCTGTAACGGGACTCGGTGGCCCACCAGCGCATCATCCCCCTCACGTTGCGGTCCGCCACGTTCGCGTAGTGGATCTCGTAGTCGACCCGCGCGCTCAGCACGGCCCCGACACCGGCCGGAAGAACGGCGAGCAGGAGCAGCGGCAGCATCAGCGGGTTCAGCACCGACAGCACGCCCCCGGCAGTGACCATGCGAATCACGGACGACACGAACCGCTGGGCGTCGGCCACCATCACATGGGTCCGCATCACGCCCATCTCGGCCGCCTCGCGCCGGTCCGCGAACCCGTCCTCCGCGTACGCCACCGCCTCCACCCGGCACACCGCCTCGACCAGCGCCGAGTCCGTCTCCGTCGTCAGACGTGGCGTGATCCGCCGCTCCGCGTACGAGGCCACCGCCCCGGCCGTACGAGCCAGAGCCGCGGCGAGGGCCACCACCAGCAGGGCCGGCAGCGCGCCACGCAGCCGCTCTCCGGCGGAACCGGACCCGAGGACGGGCTCCATGGCCCGCGCGGTGGCCGTCAGCAGCACGGCGGCGGAGGCGCCGGTGACCAGCTGGCAGCCAAGCAGCAGCTGCACGGCACGCCGGTCGGTCCGCCACGAAAGCCGCGCGATGCGGCCCAGGACGGCGGGGATCTGCGCGCACATGCGCCGGAAGGAGACCTCGGCGAGCGGGTTGATCGCGTAATGGCCGCTGTAGGTGATCTCCGCGGGCGGGGGTGGAGGCGGTGTGGTCTGCTGCTCGTTCATGGGCGTCGAGGTCAACGGCGGGTCCTCCTGAGCGGTCGTCCGGCGCGGTTCGTGAAGCTCAACGACCTCGTCGAGATATCGAACTGGTGTCTTTCGGACTCCGTCGGATCCCCGAGATTCGGCGCGTGTCGGAGCGTGGAGGATGCACCGATCCGCGTCTCCCAACGGACCAGGTAGGCAGGGCGGTTGGCCGAAACGCCGATGGCAACGCCTTTGCGGCGAGGACGGGCGGCCTCGGCCTGCGCCCTCCCGACGCACCTTCCGCACCCATATGACCGTCGGCGCCTCGCTCGTCCGCGACGGCGTCCGCCGCGCCGAGTTCCTGCTCGTCGAGCACCTCGCACGATGTCCTGGAGTCGCGATCCGCCGAGCGACGGCTCAACCCCAGGCCAACCCAACCCCAGGGCAACCAAATCCCAGGCCAACCCAACCCCAGGGCAAGCTCCCCGTTCAGCCGGCGGAGCTCTCCTCAAGGAGTGAGGCGAGGCCGTCAAGGAGGCGCTGGAGGCCGAACTCGAAGAGGGCGTCGAGGTCGAGGTCGTAACCGGCCCTGGCGAGGCGGGAGAGCGCGGGGAACCGGCCGCTGGCCAGAATCGCCAGGAGTGCGGGCTCCTGGGTGTCCATCCACTCCTCGCTGTCGAGGCCGCTGTGCGCCTCCGCCTCCCGCTCCGACTCCAGGTTGACGGCGATACCGCGGGCGTAATTGAGCACCATGAGGTGCGCGGTGAAGGCGGACTGCAAGTCCAGTCCGTGGGCGTGCAGGGTGGCAAGCATCCACTCGCTGTACGGAAGTGCCGAGGTGACCATCTGAGGGCGGGTCACCGACAGGGCGGGTGCGAGCCACGGATGGCGACGGAACAGGTCCCAGAGCTGCCGCGCCGCCAGCTCGATCGCCTCGTGCCAGCCCTCCGGCGGATCGGTCGGCAACGGGCTCTCCGCGATGACCGTGTCCATCATCCGTGTCAGCAGGTCTTCCTTGTCGGCCACGTGCCGGTACAGCGACATGGTCGCCACCCCGAGCTCGGCGGCCACCCGGCGCATCGAGACCGCGGCCAGCCCCTCGGTGTCGGCGACCGTGACGGCGGCGACGATGATTCGTCCGAGCGTGAGTGACATCTGGCCCGATGGCGCGTCGGGCGGCGTGCCCGGGCGGGCAGCGGCAGCCGGTCGAGGGGCGCGCACCGGGCGGCTCGGGGACGCCACGACCGTTCCGACGCCGGGGACGGCGCGGACCATGCCCTCGCGGCGCAGTTCGGTGATCACCTTGGTCGCGGTCGCCATGGCGACCCCCCACTGCTTCATGATCTCGCGGGTCGAGGGCACTCGATCACCCGGCGTCAGCTCGCCCGTCTCGATCCGCCGCCGCAGTTCGGCGACGATCTGGCTGTATCGCGGTACCGCCTGTTCACCCATCGACACCCCTCCGCACTAGTGCACCTGACGGGGTGCCATCCTAGCTGCGCGCACTGGGTGATCCCCGTGTCCGTGTGCCTCCTCCATCTCTCCGCACTAGTGCAGTACTCCCCAACACGTCACACTGTAAAGCCATTTCACACTTGCGCCCTACATTGCGTACGGCGTACGTTCGCGCCATGCCGAACAACGAGATACTCATCTGCGGCGCCGGCATCGCAGGGCCCGCGCTGGCGTACTGGCTACGCAAGGGAGGCTTCACGGTCACGATCGTGGAGCGCGCGCCGGCACCTCGGCCGGGCGGGCAGACCGTGGATCTGCGCGGCGCCGGCCGCACGGTGATCGAACGGATGGGTCTGATGGACCGGGCGCGGGCGGACAGCGTGGACCAGCGCGGGTTCGCGCTCGTCGACGCCTCCGGCCGGGTCACCGCGCGGGTGCCCGCCGACAGCTTCGGCGGTGAGGGGATCGTCTCCGAGATCGAGATCCTCCGCGGAGACCTCGCCCGCCTGCTGTACGAGGCCACCCGGCCGGACACGGAGTACCTCTTCGACGACACCGTCACCGCGATCGATCAGAACGCGGACGGAGCCACCGTCACCTTCGAGAAAGCCGCGCCGCGCCGGTTCAGGCTGGTCGTCGGCGCGGACGGGCCGCACTCCGTGGTGCGCGCGCTGGCCTTCGGCCCGGAGCGGGAGTTCGTCCACCCGCTCGGCCTCTACACGGCCTGGTTCACCGCCATCGACGACCTGGAACTCGACGGCTGGTACCTGATGCACAACGCGCCCGGCGGCCTGGTCGCCTCCGCGCGGCCCGGCCGCCTCCCCGGCGAGATCAAGGCCGGCTTCAGCTTCCGCTCGCCACCCATCGCGTACGACCGCCGCGACATCACCGCCCAGCAGGAACTCGTGGCCCAGCGCTTCGCCGGAGTCGGCTGGGAGACCCCACGCCTGCTGCGGGCCATGCGCACCGCCCCGGACTTCTTCCTCGACTCCATGGGCCAGGTCCGCCTCGACCGCTGGTCACGCGGCCGCGTGGCGCTGCTCGGCGACGCCGGATACTGCGCGACCCCGCTGACCGGGCTCGGGACCAGCCTCGCCCTGGTCGGCGCGTACGTCCTGGCCGGTGAACTCGACGCAGCCGCCGACGACCACCGCATCGCCTTTCGCCGCTACGACGAGGTGATGCGCCCGTACGTGAGCCAGGCCCAGCAGCTCCCGCCGGGCGGTGCGTCGGGGTTCGCGCCTTTGGGCCGGCTCGGCATTCGCCTGCGGGACCTCTCCATGCGGCAGATGACCCGGTGGCCGATGCGGAACCTGCTCGCCGCACAGTTCGCCAAGGCCGGAGACATCGCACTGCCGGAATACAGCATCGCCGCGGACATGCGCTGAGCGGCTCCACCCACGGGCCCCCTTTCCACACCGGACCGAGAGAGGGGAGAGTTTCTTGAAATTCGGGGCTCCGCGGCCGCCCGAAACAGTGCCGCAGACGACGCTCGGCCGACCGCGGCGGGCCTTGCCGCGTCGGCGCGTACTCCTCCGGCCGACCGCCCCTGATCGCCCTTCAGGAGCCGGTTCGCGGCCTCGTCCCATCGGCTCTGACCTGGTGCTTTATGGCAAATCACCTAAGTTGGGAGAGCTCTGTCGGACACTCTCGGAGGGGGCATCATGAGCGAGGAATCCCATACGTACGACGCCAGCATGATCGTGGTTTTCGAGGGCCTGGAGGCCGTTCGTAAGCGGCCCGGGATGTACATCGGATCGGTCGGCGAACGCGGCCTTCACCACCTGGTGCTCGAGGCTGCCGAACGGGCGCTGAACGAGATCCTGGGCGGCACCGCCAGCCGTGTCGAGATCACCCTCACCGCCGACGGCGGCGTCCGTGTCGCCGACGACGGCACGGGTCTTGCGGTCGGGTACGCCGGCCACGACGACGGCCCTCCGCTGGAAACCCGGTTGACCGAGCTCTGGGGCGGGACACCACCCGCTGACCGACGCTTGCTGTCCGGCGGCATTTTCGGCATGGGACTGGCCGTCGTCAACGCCTTGTCGAGCCGCCTGACGGCAGAGGTACGCCGCGACGGCGCCTGCTGGGTGATGGAGTACGAGCAAGGCGTGCCCGTCGGCCGGCCCGCCCACACCGGGCCGGCCGACGCCGGCGGGACCGTGATCACCTTCCGGCCCGACCCCGAGATCTTCGAGACGCTGGAGTTCTCGTTCGACACCCTCGCTGCACGCTTCAGGGAACTGTCCTTCCTCAACCGCACGTTGGACATCACCTTGACCGACGACCGCGACCCCGAGGCGCCCCGGGCCGTTCGCTTCCGCTTCCCGGGCGGACCAAGGGACTACATCGCGGAACAGAGTGCCCCGCTCCACCCGGACGTGATCGGCTTCGAGCGCGAGTACGCCGAGATGGAGGGAACGGTGGAGGTGGCCTTCCGCTGGTGCGACAGCCGCGACGAACGGATCGCAAGCTACGCCAACAGCCTGCCGACCACCGGCGGCGGCACGCACGAACTCGGCTTCCGCCACGGCCTGGCGGCCGCGCTCACCGCGTACGCCCGGGAGCAGCAGATGCTCGGCCCGTCCGACCCCGACTTCACCCCCAGCCGGCTCGGCGCGGGCCTGACGGCGGTCGTGTCGGTGAAGCTGGATCGGCCCGAATTCGAGGGCGCGACCCGCGACCGGCTGGGCAACGGTCCCGTCCGCGCCTGCGTCACCGAGGCCGTCCGAGAGCACCTGACCGCCTGGCTCCGCGCCAACCCGGCGCAGGCGACGGCCGTCCTCACCCGGATCTCGATGGCCGCCCACCCCTGACAGCAGCACACCGAAGACACCGAAGCCCAGGCCGGGGCGGATCCCCGGCCTGGGCTTCGACGGCACAGACGGCCGCAACACCCTCACGAGCCGCAGACCATGGCACATCTCAAACACGGTCTGAGAAAGCTGACCACCTCCGCTCGACCTGGACCGGTCATGGGCCGAAGCGCGACGGTTGACCTACGGGCAGGCTCGCTGTCACCGATCACCGAGCTCATTCTTCGCCCAGTCTGACCCGGGCGGTCACGGGGAGGTGGTCGCTGCCGGTGGCGGGCAGGGTACGTATGTGGCTGATCGTCGCTGAGCGGGCCATGACCTGGTCGATGCGGGCCATGGGGAAAGCGGCGGGGAAGCTGAAGGCGAAGCCCCGCTCCGCCGTGTTCATCCGCGAGGTGAGCGGGGACAGGCCACGGTCGTCGGCGGTGCCGTTGAGATCACCGAGCAGGAGGACTGTTGCCAGTTTCTCGGCGGCGATGGCCTCGCCCAGCCTGCTTGCGCTCGCGTCCCGTCTGGCGGAGGCAAGGCCGCTCGCCTGGACACGGACCGAGGGCAGGTGTGCCACGTACGCCGCGATGTCGCCGTGCGGCGTGTGCACCACGGCCCGCAGCCCGCGGCTCCAGGGTTCTGCGATCTGCCGGGGCTTGATGTCCACGAGCCGGGTATCCGCCAGCGGATGCTTCGACCAGAGTCCGACGGTGCCCCGGACGGCGTGGTACGGGTAGTCCGGGGCGAGGGTCTGCACGTACACCGCCAGCGCCGGAGGCACCAGCTCCTCCAACGCGACGAGGTCGGGCCCGGCGGCGGCGAGGGCGCGGGCCGTGCCCGCCGGGTCGGCGTTCTCGTCGCTGACGTTGTGCTGCACCACGACCAGCTCCCGCGGGCCGGGCCCCGCCCCGGGCAGGAGCAGCCTGCCGAAGAGGTGCGTCCAGGCCACCACAGGCAGCAGCAGCGACACCAGCGCGGTGGCGGAACGGCGCAGCAGGGCCGGCACGAGCAGCGCCACGACCACCACACCGAGCCATGGGAGGAACGCTTCCAGCAAACTTCCCAGACGACCGACGGAGTTGGGCACCGCTCGATGGCAGACCATGAGTCCGGCTGTCAGCACCGCGAGCGCAGCGGGCACTCGCCCCCGTCGCCAGTCCGGCGGCCACCGTGGCGCCCGCTTCGTGCTCGCGTCCGCAGCCCACGGCCCGGATCGTCGCCGCGTCCACCGGGCCACGGTCGCCTTCTCGCCCACTACGGCGTCCCTTCTGTCTGACCTCGCTGCCCAAGACGGGTTCCGAGACACATCGGTTTCGCCAGCCGGCATCCCGCCGCGACTGTGCAACCGCTCAGACCTCGGCATCCGACGCTTAACGAATATCGACCGGCTGGGGAACCCCGCCGAGCGCAACACCGTCGAGCGGGCGTCGGCATGCATCCGGCGCTGTCGGTCACATGGAGTGGTTGATCCAACGCCGGAGCACCGCATGGGTGGCATCGTCCAGCGTGCACAGAGCTTCGATGGCGTCGAGGTCGCCGGGCAGGGGTGTGACGCCCGCGGTGGTCAGAGCGGCATGCAGCTCCAGACGCCGACGGTCGGCCGGGGCGAGCGGAGCGCACAGGCGGGTGGCCGGGTCCGGTGCCGGCAGGAGGTAGTCACCGGCTTCGATGACAGCGCCGGCCGTCGACGCGTGCTCCGGCTGACCGTCGATGAGCGCGGCCGGAAACCGATACGGGTCTAGGTCTTGCAGCGCCGCGGTGCCTGTGATGAATGCCTGAAACCCGGTCACAAGTGCCTCCTTGGTCGTCGTACCACTGCGGAAGACGACTGGAAGGAGCCTGACGGAGGTTGCGGCGCGCTGCGCATTCCACCCGAATGTCCTCTACAGCATCTCGTCACAAGACGGATGAACCAACTACGCCAGGCCGCAGACACGACGGCCAGGGCGGCATGACGACAGCGGACCTCCGATGTGCGGTGGCCTGCGGTCAGCTGGATGACGGGCTTCTCGGCGGCGGCTTCGGCGCACTGGTTGACCAGCTTTGTCGCCAGGACGCATGTGACCTGGTGACCGGCCATTGCGGCCTTGGTGCCGAGCACGAAGCAGGTGCGACTTGCCGGTGCGTGGCTCTTAACGAGAAAGTCGATTCCCGAGGATGCTTGTTACCGGCGGCCGCAAGTTCTGGGCCGCAACGGAGCGGGCGGGTTTCCGCCCGAGGCGCTATACCGAACCTCGCCAGTAGACTCCGGCGCCATGATGGCTGCCGCTCCCGTATCGCCCGTCCCGACCGCGCCGCCCGGTTTGACCCGCAGGGCCAAGGCGTTCGTCGTGGTGGAGGGCCTCTTTGTTCCTCAGCAGGACATCGGGCGTCACCGCGAGGCATGGATCGAGCACGGCGTCCCGACTGCGGAGATCGATCGCGCGGTGGCCTTCGACGACCGTTGGGGCGGTCTCGCGCTGCCCCCGGCGCCGTTCTACGAGAGCGGTCCGCGGGTCCTGGGCGCGGACGTTCCCGAGGGCTCGGACGCTGAGGGCTGGTGGATCCCGGCCGGAGACTGTCGGGTGTCCATGGCCTACGGATTCATGATCGGCCCCGGTGGAGAGTTCGGGATTCACGGCTACCACTGGGCACCGCTGCATGCCAATACCGAAGGCTGGGTGGAGTCGTTGGCGCTGGCCAGCCACGCGAGACGCTGGGCCAAGACCATCACGAGAATCACCGGCGAGGCCGTCGACTCCCTGGACCTCGAAGGGTACGAGCCAGTACCCGAAGTACGGGGCCTGACCGACACCTGGTGGCGGGGCAAGGACTCACTCATCGCCCTTTACCGTGGCGAGGCCGTCGCCATGGACGCCCCAGGATGCCTTGAAGCCCATGTATACGGTGGCCTTGACGAGTGGGGTCTCCACGGCCGCTGACCGCCAACTGGCGCCGCCGAACCTCCCTGATTGGCAGCCGAGCCAACGATGACGACGCTGCCTGCTTCTGCGCATTCGCACGAACGAGGCGGCGGAGGCGGATGAGGGCTGCGGACATAACCGCGAAGGCGAGGAATTGCTCGGCCTTGCGTTCGTAACGCCGATGCAGGCGGCGGCAGCCGGCAAGCCAGGACACTGTGCGTTCCACGCCCCAGCGATGGCTGCCGAGGCGTTGCGAGGATTCGACGCCACGTCGGGCGATCCGCGGCACGATGCCGCGTTCGCGCAGCCATTGCCGCAAATGGTCGTAGTCGTATCGCCGTGCAGTTTGGCCGGGCGACGCCGACGCGGTCCACGGCGCGACCGGATCGTCGGGATGCCGCGGACCAGAAGCTCCAGAGCCTGGCTGTCGTGCAGGTTGGCGCCCGAGATCGCGAGCGAGATCGGCAGGCCGGTGCGGTCGCAGATCAGATGGATCTTCGACCCCTTCTTACCGCGGTCGGTCGCATTCGGTCCCGTTGGATTCCCCCTAATCCAGTGCGTAAGCAGACGGCCCGGGACCACGCAACGGCCCGGGCAGCTGCTCGCACAGGACAGCGAATGCCTGGATCCCCCCTGGCCGTCAAGGCCTCCTCAAAGAGCGGCATTGCTGTCCGTTGCGGGGCTCGCGGTGATGACGCGGGTGCCGGGCTGATACCTCCGTTTCCCCAGGCCCGTGAGGCCTCTGTCAAGAGCGGCGCAGCCCGGCGCCTCCGCGATCACCGCGAAACTCGCGGGGGCTACACGGACGTTGATCGTCACGGCGCGAGCCCGCTCCAGGGTCGACCTCTTGTTCCTTCGCGAGCCCGCGAGCTCTGCAGAAGGATCGAGCCCCTGGAGTGCGCTGGTGTTACGAACGGCTAGTGAGATGGCGGACCAACGAGTCCTTGGATTAGGGCGCCGCGTGACCCGCATGTGCTCGTGACCTGCATAAACGGATGGAACTGGGAGGACAGCTTGATCGTGTTCTGCGGCATCGACTGGGCAGAGCGCCACTACGACGTCGCCCTCGTCGACAAAGCCGGCACTCTGCTCGCCAAGGCCCGTATCACCGACGACGCGGCTGGCTACCACCAGCTTCTGGACCTCCTTGCCGAGCACGGTGACAGCCCAGACGATCCAATACCGGTGGCTATCGAGACCAGCCACGGCCTCCTGGTCGCGAGCCTGTGAACTGGCAGTCGTCAGGTCTTCGCGATCAATCCGCTCGCCGCTGCCCGCTGCCGGGACCGCCACGGCGTCAGTCGAAAGAAGTCCGACCCGGGCGACGCCCTGGTCTTGGCGAACATCCTGCGCACCGACATGCACGCCCACCGGCCCCTGCCAGCCGACTCAGCCTCGCCCAGGCCATCACGGTCCTGGCCCGAGGCCAGCAGGACGCCGTCTGGACCCGGCAACAGGTCGCCAACCAGGTCCGCTCGCTCCTGCGCGAGTACTACCCTGCTGCTCTGCTGGCCTTCCAGGGCAAGCAAGGTGGTCTGACCAGGGCTGACGCCCGTGTCATCCTCACTCTGGCCCCGACCCCGACCAAGGCCGCGAAGCTCACCCTCGCCCAGCTGCGGGCTGCCCTCAAACGCAGTGGCTGCCTCCGCGGCTGCGACGCGGAGGCCGAGCGGCTGAGGGACGTATTCCGCGCCGAGTACGCCCACCAGCTCCCCGGCGTCGAGGATGCCTTCGGCCACCAGCTCCTGGCCCTGCTCAAGCAGCTGGAAGCCACCTGCGAGGCCGCAGACGATCTCGCGGAGGCGACCACAACCGCCTTTCACCAGCACGCCGACAGCGAGATCCTGCTCAGCTTCCCCGGCCTGGGACCCCTGCTCGGCGCCCGCGTCCTCGCCGAGCTGGGCGACGACCGGGCACGGTTCGCCGACGCCAGGGCGCTGAAGTCGTACGCCGGATCCGCCCCCATCACCCGCGCCTCCGGCAAGAAGCGTTTCGTCGGCCGCCGCTTCGTCAAAAACAACCGCCTCATCAACGCCGGCTTCCTCTGGGCCTTCGCCGCCCTCACCGCCTCACCGGGAGGGAACGCGCACTACCGACGCCGACGCGAGCACGGCGACTGGCACGCCGCCGCGCAACGGCACTTGCTGAACCGCTTCCTCGGCCAGCTCCACCACTGCCTCAAGACCCGACAGCCGTTCGACGAACAACGCGCCTTCGCACCGTTCCTCCAGGCGCCAGCATGACCCAGCAGCCCGGGCCGTTGGCCATGTCAGTGCACCCGTCTAGATTCACCGCGTGACTGAGCCTTCCTACCTTGCCGCGGTCCGGGATTCATACGACACCATGGCCGACGACTACGTCGCCCTCGTCAAAACCCCCTCTGAGCTGGACCCCCTGTCTCGCTCGATGCTGACCGCCTTCGCCGAGCTGGTGCGGGCATCCGACCGAGGGCCGGTCGCGGACCTGGGCTGCGGACCCGGAAGAGTGACGGCGCACATGGCCGGACTCGGCGTTTCTGCATTCGGCATCGATGTGTCCCCAAAGATGATCGAACTGGCCCGAATCGCCTACCCGGACCTGCGTTTCTCCGTTGGCTCCATGACCGCGTTGGAGATCGAAGACGACACGCTCGGCGGCATCCTGGCGTACTACTCCACCCACCACACACCTCCGGAGCTGCTACCGGTCGTGTTCGCCGAGTTCCACCGCGCCCTGGCACCCGGCGGACATCTCCTCCTCGCTGGCCACGTAGGCACCGGTGAACACCGCCGTCCCACACACGGCCATGGCGGCCACCCCGTGTCCTACACGTCGTATCGGTTGCCCGCACACCAACTCGCCGAGCTGCTGAACCAGGCCGAATTCACCGTTACCGCTCAACTGCTGCAGGAGCCCGACGAGGAACGGAACTGGAAGTTCGCCAATTTCCTGGCCTGCAAGCCGACTACCGAGGAGACCAGCTTGACTTCCTAGGCCCCTGAGATGTCTTTGAGAGCACGAATGCTCACCGAGTCGATCGCGCACCCGTCCGCTCGTCGTGGTCCAGCCGGATTCGAGCCGTGCCGTTCGAGACAGGCATGGCGCTAGCCGCCCCTCAGCCGGCCCCAGCTGGAGGGCGGCGGCCAGGCCATCAACTCCGTGCTGCTCTCCAGTGCCGCGGCGCGGCCGGCATGGCCCGATGTGAATCCGGGCGCGACAACGGATGTGTGGTCACGCTTTCCCGAAGACTGCACCGAGTGCCTCGTCGGCGACGTCGTCCGGTATCTGCCTCCGACCAGCTCAGGGCGACGGCTTGCCAGATGGACACGGGCATCGGGGTGAACGAATTCACCCGCATCGGTCGAGGCCGCGGCTCATCCGGCCGACCCGGCCTGCACGCCGCCTGCGGTGCGGTTCCGCTGAGGTCACGGACCGGCCGCGGGCGCCGGTCGACGTCGAGGAGGTTGACGTTGCCACGAAGAATCGCTTCTCTCCTGCACACGAGGAGCCGGCGCAGTCGCGTCCGGTCCGCTTCTCCCCGGTTCCGGCCGCTGCAGGCCGTCACCGCCGCGCTCGCCGTGGGCGCCGTCCTGCTCGGTGTCCTGCCGGCGGCGGCCACCAACGGGACGGTGTGGACGACGCTGCCGTCGACACCCACCGTCCGCTGGGGCCTGGCGGCGGCAGCGGCGCCCTGCCCCGTGGGGCAGACCGGCACGTGCGTCTACGGCGTGGGCGGCAACAGCGGCGGTACGAGTACGGGCACGACCGAGTCGTACAACCGGCTCACCAACGCCTGGTCGACACTGAGCCCCCTGTCCGTACCCCGGCGCCGCCTGGCCGCGGCCGCCGCACCCTGCCCGGTGGGGCAGAGCGGCACCTGTGTCTACTCCTTGGGCGGTCTGAACACCGCCGACGCGACCGTGGGCACGGCGGAGTCGTACAACCCGGCCTCCAACGCCTGGAGCACGCTGCCGGCGATGCCGACGCCGCGGTCGATCCTGGCGTCGACGGCCGGCCCCTGCCCGCTCGGGCAGACGGGGACCTGCGTCTACGCGATCGGCGGCAACAACGGCACCACGAACGTGGCCACCGTCCAGTCGTACAACCCAGCCACCAACGCCTGGAGCACGTTGGCTCCGCTGAGCGCCCCCCGGATCTTCCTGGCGGCCGCGGCCGCACCCTGCCCGGCGGGGCAGAGCGGCACCTGCGTCTACGCCACGGGCGGCGACAACGGCTCTGGCCGGGTCGCCACGGTGGAGTCGTACAACCCGGCGACCAACGCCTGGAGCCCGGTGGCCTCGCTGCCCGGGCCCCGCGCGGACCTGGCCGCGGCCGCCGCGCCGTGCCCGGTGGGGCAGAGCGGCACCTGCGTGTACGCGGTGGGCGGCTCGGCGCCAGGGGCGACAGGCGCGGTCGAGTCGTACAACCCCGCCTCCAACGTCTGGACCACACTCCCGTCGATGCCGACGCCCCGGTTCGCCCTGGGCGCGGCGACCACCACGTGTCCGCCCGGCCAGACGGGCACCTGCGTCTACGCCGTGGGCGGCGTCGTCGCGGGCGGCGCTTCCACTGGCGCGTTGGAAGCCCTGGACCCGCCGCCGGCCCCCTCGGACGACTCAGGACCGACGCGGTCGGCCCTCCCATAGGGCTCTGGCGCGCGCTCCCGAAGCAGCGCAACCACTCGACCGCGATGGGCATCGAAGTGGAACATGCCTTTTCTTGGACACCCCTCATTGATCGTCGACGGCACCCTGGTCCCCACCCGTGACCCCACGATCGCCGAGCAGTCGAAGAACCACAGGTACTTCACCACCACCAAGTCGTCATCGACGCCGACTCCCGCCTGGTCGTTGCCGTCAGCCGACCGGTCCCGGGAAACCGCAACGACTGCGAGGCATGGGAACTGTCCGGCGCGAAGGACGCCGTCGGACGGACCACCGTGATCGCTGTCGGCGGCTACCGGGGCAACGGCCTCAGCATCCCTCACCGCCGTGACGCCGGTCAGGCCACACTTCCGACCTGGAAAGAGGAACACAACGCCTCGCACCGCAAGGTCCGCGCCCGCGTAGAGCACGCCTTCGCCCCGGATAAAGAGCTGGAAAATTCGCCGCGGCTGCCGTTTGGAAGGCGACGGCGGCCACCACGCCATGCTCGGCATCGCCCGCCTTCACAACCTCGCCCTCACCGGCTGAACCGATAGCAGGCAGGTAAGCGAGCACAACCGTGATCGATTACGGGACAACGCTTACTGTGACAATCCACTTTGGTGGTCCTTTGAGCGCCCAAGTGACGTTCTTGGGCGCTCGTCGCTTTACAGCAAGGGGTCGTCGTCTTCATGAGCGCGAGCGCCCCTCGATCTCGACCAGGCCGAAACCGCTCTCTCGGGCAGCCCATCACGAGTGACCTCCGCTTGGCCGCGCGCCGGCTTCATGCTGGTGCTCCTCGATGGAGGCGTCGTCTTCAATCTCGCCGATTGCCTGCAACTGGGAGAGAAGTCGCCGTCAGGCTTCCCCCTGAGGAGGCGATCGCTCCATCGAGTTTCGCGCCGGTCAGGTTCGCCCTTGTCAGGTCGGCGGAGAGGAGGGTTGCCTTCGAAAGGTTCGCGTTGGTCAGGTTTGCGCCGGTCAGTTTGGCCTCAAAGAGGTTCGCGCCACTGAGGTTCGTTCCCGACAGGTTCGCTCCGGACAGGTCAGCGTCCGAAAGATTCGTGCCGCTCAGATCAGCCCGGGATGCGGCCACGCCTCGCAGGTTGGCTGTCCAGAGTTGAGCGAAGGGCAGGCGGGCCTCCGTGAGGTTCGCCTTGGACAGGTCGGCGCCGTACAGCTCGGTGTTACGCAGGAGGGCGCCGGCCAGAACGGCACCGGAGAGGTTCACGTCGGTCAGATCGGCTTTGGTCAGGTCGGCGTTGCGGAGGTCCGCACCGTGCAGGTCCACACTGCTGAGGTCCGCCTCGGCGAGGGTTGCGTCGCCGAGGTAGGCGCCGACCAGGGTCGTGGTCCGCTCTAGGCGTGCGCGGGTGAAATCGGCTTTCGGGAGGCTTGCTCGGTCCAGGTCGACGTCGGAGAGGTAGGCGTCTGCAAAGTTCGCTCCGACGCCGGAGGCGGCGATGAGGTCCACGCCCATGAGGACCGCCTTCCGCAGGTCTGTCCGGGTGAGCCTGGCGTGGTCCAGGAGCAGACGGTGGTCGGTGGCGTCCTCGCGGGCCAACTCCAGACCGGTCAGGTTGGCACCCGTCCAGTCGACCTTCGCCGTGCCGTCCTGGCCTGCCGGGCGACTGGCGAGGACGCGCGCAACGGCTTGAACATCCTCGGGCGGGGCCGCCTTTCCACCAGACCTGGCGACGTCGGCGTGCGTGCGCAGATACGCGGACAGCACCGAGACGACGCGCGGCTGATCGCGGGCGGAGTCCTGCATGATGCGCTCCAGCGCGTAGATCCCACCGAACCGCACGTCTTGTGACGCCGAGCCCAGGTTGGTGATCGCCGCGGTGAACCGGTCCGTGATCTGGCCCTGCTCTGTGATCCGCAGCTCTTCGCGCGTCTGTCCGACGGACATCCAGGTGAAGAGCAGCGCGATGAGCGCCGTAAGCCCGGGCAGGCTCGCCAGGATGGTCAGTCCCCACGCACCGGTCGAGCGGCCGTCCCCCCTTCCCCGACCGTTCCTGATCTGGCGGGCCCGGACGGTATGCCGCCTCGCCCCTCGACTTGGGATCCTCACCCATCCATCGCACGCGACGGCGGCATATCCCGCACTCCTCTGTGCGCCGGTGGAGTGAGGCGCGAGCCTCAGTGGACGGCGTCGTCCAGGGAGGCTCCCAGGCCCAGACGGAGGCGGGTACCTCCGAGCGCGAGTACCGGGACGCTGCGGGCCCGGACTGGGGTAGTACGGCAACCGCCTGATAGCCGCCCGCTACAGGAAAGGCCCGTAACTGCAGGACGAGCACGAACCTGCCCAACACACTCACCAGAGCCGTACCGGTCCTGTCTCACCCGAGCGGCCCAACCCATTCACCCGGCTCCGCAACGAGGCCGGTGGGACCGAGTCGAGGTCACCAAGAACCCCGACCGGCTCCGCCGACGCCCTGGCCCGCGTGCCGCGCACCGAGGACGCGTGCGCCGCCGTCGCTGAGCGGTACCACCGTGACGCCGACGAGGACACCGAGGCCGAAGCCGCCCGTTCGTGGGCCGGGCCGCCCCCGAGCTCCGGAGCCGGACCGACGGTCACGGGCAGATTTCAACAACCGGCCGTGACGAGGAGGGCTCATGCAGATGGCGATCTGTACGCGTAGACCTCACGGACCTGACGTGGGAGATGTTGTCCTACAGCGCGGCGAACGGGGGACTGCGTGGCGGCGGCGCAGTTGCCTGGTGGTGCGGGGTGCGGTGGCGGTGCGGGACTCCAAGAACCCTGAACGTGAGGCGCTGCACTTCACTGCAGGCGACTGGTCTACGTCCCGCAGCGGCATCGCTGCGGGAGATTTCCGGGGCCGAACGCCCGAGGGGCGGTGTCGGGCCTGGGGTGATCGGTGTGGCCGGCCTCCGGACCCGGCCTCCGGCAGCGTTGAGGCTCGCTCGGGTTCCGGTGGTCACCCGGCCGGGGGCACTCAGCAGCACGGGCAGGCCGGCGCGTCCATAGAGTCAGGAGGCCCGGTGAACGTCCCGCCGGGCGCTGACACGATGGAAGGCACGCCCGTGAGCACCAGTGTGGATGTCGCCAACCGGGTCCTGGGCCCGCTGGCCACGCAGATGTCGGCTCTTGAAGCCTTCTACGAGGACCTGCACCGGCATCCAGAGCTGGGATTCCTGGAAACCCGTACTGCCGCCAACGTGGCCAAGCAGCTGGGCACCGACGGCTTCGAGGTGCTCACCGGTGTCGGCAGGACCGGCGTGGTCGGGGTACTGCGGAACGGCGACGGGCCAGTGGTGCTGCTGCGGGCGGACATGGACGCGCTGCCGGTGAAGGAACAGACCGGGCTGCCCTACGCGTCCACCGACACCCAGACCGGCCTGGACGGCAAGACCGTGCCCGTGGCGCACGCCTGCGGCCACGACGTGCACGTGACCTGCCTGCTCGGTGCGGCCCGGCTGCTGGCCGCGGCCAGCGACGCCTGGGCGGGCACACTGATCGCGCTGTTCCAGCCCAACGAGGAGGAGGGCGGGGGCGCGGACGGCATGATCGCCGACGGACTCTACGACCAGGTGCCCACGCCGGACGTGGTGCTGGCCCAGCACGTCATCCCGGGCCTGGCGGGGACGGTCTACTTCCACCCGGGCGCCGCCATGGCCGCCGCCGACCGGTACGCCGTCACCTTCCACGGCCACGGCGCCCACGGTTCCAGCCCGCACACCGGCATCGACCCGGTGCTGATGGCCGCGGCGGCCGTACAGCGCTGGCAGGGCATCGTCGCCCGCGAGATCGCCCCCGGCACCGAGGCCGTGGTGACGGTCGGGTCGATCCACGGGGGCGACGTCCCCAACGCCGTCCCCGACCGCGTCGTCGTCAAGCTGGACCTGCGCAGCTACGACCAGGACATCCGCACGAAGCTCATCGATGCGGTCGCACGCATCGCCAGAGCCGAGGCCACGGCCTCCGGCGCAGACCAGGAGCCGGACATCGAGGTCCTCAACACCTTCCCCGTCCTGGTCAACGATGACCAGGTCGCCACTGAGGTGAATCAGGCCTTCGCCGCCTTCTTCGGCTCCGACCGGCTCGCCGAGGCCCCGGCCGCCAGCGGCAGCGAGGACGCCGGTGTACTGGCCGCGGCCGCCGGGGCGCCCCTGTACTACTGGTGGATCGGCGGCGACGACCCGGCAGTCCTCAAGCAGTACCAGGACAAGGGCGAACCAGTTCCGTCGAACCACTCCCCGTTTTTCGGACCGGTCAAGCAACCCACCCTGACCGTCGGCGTGCAGGCGCTCGTCGTCGCCGCGCTCAACCGGTTCGACCAAGCGCATCTCGGGCCCTGACAGCGGAAGCCGCGATGCAGGTACATCGCCGCGGTGTGGCCAACAGCAATGTGGAGGCGCCCGGCCGGCACCCGTCACTTAGCGCTCGCCGTCACGCGTTTTGCCGCACCTGTCGATGCGGCTGAGTCGTGTCGGCGGCTCGCGACAGGGCTGTCACAGGTTCCAAGATCGCTTGACCTTGACCCCAGGGGAAGGACAACAGTCTCCGTAGATCAGAGGAGTGTGTTCGCTGGCCAGGCGGGACGAAGAGGGGGACTACGCGTGACAACGACCTGCGTCATTCTCGACATCGGTGGCGTACTGGAGATCACGCCGGAAACCGGATGGGTGCAACGGTGGGAAAAGCGGCTTGAGCTGCCGCTGGGCACCGTGCACGAGCGGATGCGCGATGTGTGGCGTGCTGGAAGCGTCGGGAGCATCAGCGAACGAGACGTGCAAGGGGAAGTGGCATCACGCCTGGGTCTCGACGCTCACCAGGTCGAAGCCTTCATGGCTGACCTTTGGGCAGAGTATCTGGGAACGCCGAACGAGGAACTCATCGCCTATGTGCGGGGGCTGCAGGGACGATGCAGGCTGGGCATCCTGAGCAACAGCTTCGTCGGGGCCCGGGAGCGGGAGACAGCGCTGTACCACTTCGACGAACTGGTCGAGCAGATCGTCTACTCGCACGAGATCGGGATTGAGAAGCCTGACGTGCGTGCCTTCGAAGCTGTTTGCGCCAGCTTGGAGGTGAGGCCGGAGAGCTGTCTCTTCGTGGACGACGTCGCAGTCAACGTTGAGGCCGCCCAGGCAGCGGGCATGCAGGCACATCTGTTCGAGAACAACATTGAGACGATCATGCGTATCGCCGCTCATCTGAATGCTGGGCCCTTGACTCCGGCACGCGTTCCACTCGGATGACGCGGCCGGCGGGTCGTTTCCGGCCACACCGAGTGAATCGGCTTGCGAACCGTCCGCCACCGCGGTCTTACGCTCGCCGACCTGGGCCCAGCCGTCTGGGAAGTGACAGCGCCTCGGGCGCCCGCCGCTGATGTGGACCTCGCGGGGGTGGTCTCGGCGATCAAGTGAACTTGCCACTCATTCAGCGGATTGCGGGAACGGGGAATCCAGAATGATGGACCCCCAAGGTCTTGCAGACCGTGATCGGTGAACAGGAGCGACGGAGCGTTCGACTGCAACGCCCCGTGAGCCGCCTGTCGGGGCGCAGCGCCAGGTCAGGAGACCAGCGCTGGTGAACGTTGCGCGCGTTGCGCTGCAACAGCGCTGCCTCGGCAACGCACCCACGACGCTCGGCAGGCGCCTCGGATCGACACGGTGCCGGCGCGGCGCTGAAGACTGCCGAGAGCGCCGCAGCCGTTCGTCCGGCCGGGCCGGTGAGCACATGGGAGACCGCCTTGGCCGACTACCGCCGCACTCTCGAAGCCCACCACGGGGTCGCCCCGCCCCGCCCGGAGGACCCGGCCCTCGGCGACGCCGTCGCCCGGCATGGGACGAGTTGACCGAGGCGGAGATCGAGAGTGCGCTCGGCCTGATGGAGGTGATGAGCGTCGAGTACCTGGATGACGCCGGCGACATGCTCACACCGCTTCACCCCGGCTCTGTACGAGGTGCCCGAGGCAAGGCCGAGCACCGCGGGCCCGCCCTCGTCGCCGGCGGCTAGACGGAGGCGGCGCCGGTGGGCGACCTCCGACTCCTGCTTGCGCGCTGCCCCTCAGGCCGGGCGCGGCGAGCACGGTCCTGTGACGCGGCACCGGAGGTGGCCCGGGCGGACAACTGCGATGCGCAAACGCGGGCAGTTTGCGCAGGCGCCATGGCCGCGGGCCTGCCGCACGTCGTCAGGGCAGTGGGGCCCAGGGGTCGTCGTAAGGTTCGGGCTCTTCCGGGCGGAGCATTCGGCGGACGCAGCGCAGAAGTCCCGGTTCGCCGCATCCACCGGCGGCGGTCATCCAGGGCAGGACGTCCATGGCACGGGCGCGTTCGTCCGTGGCCAGGCCGTCGACGGTGGCGTGCAGGACGTCGGGGGCAGGTTCGTCGGTGAGGCAGAGCCATCCGATTCCGGCGGCCAGGCGGACTTCGGGGGCCTCTGCCGGATCCTGCCACCGCTCGCGGATCCACGCAGTGGTCGGCGGGTTCGAGCGGGCGCGGGACGTCTCCGCAGTGGCGAGAATCAGCGCGGCGCGGGCCATCGGGTCCTGCTCCGTGGTGAGCCGGGTGGCGAAGGCAGTTCGGACCGTGTGGTCGAGGTCGGTGACGGTGGCGAGGGCGTAGGAGGCGTCGATGCGGATGGCGGGGTCGGGGTGGTGGAGGAGCGGCAGGAGTGCGGGGGCTTCGGCGGTGATCGCGGCTCGGGCGGCGGCCACGGACCAGCCCGCCGGGTAGCCGGTCACCTCGACCCCGTAGTCGTCGTAGTCGTCGCGGGCGTCGTTATGGAGGCCGGAGCGGTGGAGGAGGAACTCGTCGCGGGAGGCGACGCCGAAGTGACGGGCGCGGGCCGGGGCGGCAAGAACGCCAAGGGCCTCGGCATGGTATGGGTGGTGGTGGTCGGTGGCGACCCGGATCAAGAACGGTACTGCGAGAGCTGCGGCGGCCCGGCTGTCGTTCACGCACCTGCTGCTCAGCACGCGCGTCGCATGGCGAGCGGACCCATCGCCGGCGCTCAGCAGGCGAACGGCCTCCCGCGCCTCTTCCCCGTAAGGGAAGTTCCCCCAGGGAAGGTCGTCAAGGAAAGCTCCGTGGGCGGTATCGCGCCGGATGGCGGCCACCACAGCGCGAATGTCGAACGGGCCTCCCGCGAATGAGGAGAGATCGGCCCCGTCCACCAAAGCCCGGCATGCCGCGAAGGCCGGGTCGGTTCGCCAGTCCTCCACACCACACCACCTCACCGTTGCACCCACAGGGATTCGATCACGCCCGGTTTCATCGACGCAAAGCCGCCGACTCCTGTGCGGTCTCACCCTCACGCCTCCCCGGCGGCAGCCCCCAGGGCACGCCCTGTACATCGCAAGCCCGAGCCGCACAGGGCGCTGATGGCAAACTTCGCACCCACCTCCGGCCCGGAGACCTCGTCGTCAACGAAGTCGGCTACCAGTGGCTGGAGCGAGCCGAAGCGACCTGGTCTTCCAGGTGATCTCCAAGCGCTACGAAAAAGGCTGCGGCTGGCGGGCGATCAGGCCTGCTCGGGTACGCCAGTAGTCGGCGTCGCGAGGGTCGGCAAGCCATCCGATCAGACGTTCAGCGCATGCTTGGAAGGCGCCGGGCAGTGAGTTCTCCTCGCCGACAACAAGACTGAGACCGTCGACGTCATGGGTGGCGTGATCGATGTCGCACCAGCAGCTCACGTTCACCGCCGCGTCGACGGCGAGCCGGCCCAGCTCTGTCCACACAACCTGAAGCTGGAACTCCAGCTGATCACCCCTGGCCGCACGCTCGATGACATTCATCCCGCGGATGATCGGCGTCCACGGCTGCATGCCAGGGAATGCTGCGTGCTGCAGTGCCCATTCCCAGTCCGCCCCGCCCCTGTCGACGCGAGCCGCATCGACGGCCCTCGCCGCATGCTTCAGGGACTCCAAGTCGGCAGCCGAGAGCAGAGGGAAGAGTGTGGTCCAAGGGATGTCGGCGAAGGCAGCTCGGCTCATGGGCATGAATCGATCATCTCTTCTTCCTGGCTCACAAGGAGCCCCTTCTCCGAGGTCTCTTGCCGCAAGGTCGATAGGTTGCCGGACATCGAGCTGAGCAGGTTCATCCGTATGTGGCTGAGCAACTCAACGAGTACGGCGACATGGAGTGAGGGATCAAGATCTTGCTCGAGTAGCCGCTAACCGGCACAAAGGGTGCGTAGGGTTGCACGCTCTGTCTCAGCCTGTGCTCTCTTCGGCGTGGGTGTCTTCATCTTGCGGCTGGGGCGCTGCACCTCGCCCACCCAGCCCATCCTGGACTTCTTCAAGTTGCTCACCGATCGTGTGATGGGCGGTGCAGCGCAACGAATGAGGCCCCCGAGCTGTTTGTTGAGATGTCTGGCATCTCAATCGCGTTGCTCGAGGTCAAGGCCATCCTTACGCCGGAGCGGCAGCGCTGAACATACCCCTGGGTTCAGTCCTGATCTTGGGTGTACTGGGCCGCGTACCAACTGGAGTCGATGGCGGGGTTGCTCAGGGTTCCCCAGAATCGGTCGTCAGGTATCGGTGGCAGTGGCGGATGGCCCAGGTCCGCATGCAGCTCCGCACGCCAGTCGAGAGTGAAGTGGCTACGGGTCTCCGCGCTCTCGCACACGGACCTGTACGGGGACCCCCAGATCCCGAGCGCTATCTTCTCCGCGGCCCACCTGCGCGGGTGGTCTCGTCCGGTGTCGGCCTGCGCGAGCACCGCGCGGAGGCGCAGGGCGAGCGGGCCGGTCTGGTTCGGCTGTGGCGGGGCCGCACCGCGCTCCCAACCGTCCAGGGCTGCCTTGACCTCTGGGTAGTTGTTCAGGCCCGTTTCGACCGCCAGTCTACGCAGCTGCTTCCGCGCGGCGTCGACCACCCGCTCATACGGCAGGACTGCGATCAGCGCACCGAGTTCCTCAAGCCCGTCCAGGTGGCTTACGTGGAGCAGGTCGGTGGGACTGTACGACAGGTCCAGCTCCGGCAGCTGCTCATCCGGTCCGGGAAGGGGTTCGTCGGCACTGTACTGCGGCCTGGCGGGCGGAAGTCCCTCCCAGAAAAGCCGGCCGTTGAACGTGACGACACCAGCGTCCTGGCCGCGCTCCAGCTTGTCGGCCAATTCGGCCAGACACGCACCCAGCGAGTCGGCCTGGCCGAAACTGGTGCCGGTCTCGTCGAAGAACCGTCCGATCGCGCCGAAGGAGTCCCGCCCGGTACGGCAATCCATCAGAAGACCGTCCGACGTCACGTCGTAAGAACCGAACTTCACGTAGTCGTGAAGCCAGTAGTCCTCGGCCTCCCCGTCGAAACCTTGGCCGATGCCGCGCATGAACCCGGTGTCCCTGAGGATCCCGCTCACTCCGAGCAGGCGGTCGCCCGTGCTGAAGCGGAAGGCCTCAGGTCCCTCCAGCGCTCCGTTGTGCCGGAGGAGTGAAGCGACCAGGTCCGGAGGAAAGGTGACTCCCAGTTCCTGTTGCGCTGCTGTGATCTCCGCGTCTCCTGCGGGCGGCCGCAGCGTGGCAAAAGTGCGGGGCGCGTGCTCGCACAGCCACGCGTCGATGCGCGTCCATGAGTCCTGGACCAGGTCTGATGTCATAGGGCCGACTTTAGAGCCAGCGGCTGACAACAGCTTGATCGTCGCTCACCGGCCTTGCCGCTGGGTCGGCGTTCAGGCCGACAAGCTTCGAGTGGCCTCTTGCCCCGGCTCATCGAGCTGCTGGCACTGGGCACTGCAGCCGCCCACTCGACACTGAAGCGCTCAGTCGCAATCACCCGACGGTGACCAACTCGAAGAAGCTCAGTGGACGTGGCCGGGATACTGCCGTCATGGCCGTCATGGCCGTCATGGCCGTCACCCAGCAGCTCGCCCGCATCCCGGCGGAGTATCCGCCGACTGCCGCCAGTCCGCCGGTACGTCGCGGGGCCGTGATCCCCAATGGGATCCGCCGGCGTGCGACGTGCCGGACCTGGACTGGGCACCGATACTGCTGGCGCGCCTCGGAGAGGTGGCCGGGCTCGACGAGGTCCGTTTCGACGCTCTCCGCCGGGCCACAGCCGGCGACACTGCTCTCGGCCTGGGCTTCCTCGACACGTACCCGCACGGCATCGCCCCGTTCGGAGAGACGACCCGGAGCGCCCTTCGGGCGTGGGTGGACCGGGCTGCGTCGCCGTCTGCGTCAGGTGACTTCGTCGAGGAGGTGTGGGCCGTTGTTGCGGACGTTGTTGACGACGGTGGAGACGGGGCGGGCGTCGAGTCGGCCGTCTGCGGGTTGGGTGAGCAGGGCGCGGAGGTCGTCGGTGTTGTGGTGGTGGGGGTCGAGCCAGGCGTCGTAGTGGTCGGGGGTGAGGGCGAGCGGCATGCGGGGGTGGATGCGGCCGGCCGCGTCGGTGGCCTCGGTGGTGAGGATCGTGCAGGTCGTCAGCCAGGCGTCGGGGTCGCCTTCTGCGATGTCGGGGTTGCGCCAGTATTCGTACAGGCCGGCCATGGCCATCACCTGGCCGTCGACGGGGTGGATGAAGTACGGCTGCTTGCGGGTCTTGCCCGTCGTCTCGTCCTTCACCGGATCCCACTCGTAGAAGCCGTCGGCCGGCAGCAGGCAGCGCCGCTTGGCGAACGCGCGGCGGAAGGCGGGCTTCTCGTGCACCGTCTCCACCCGGGCATTGATCATCCGGGAGCCGACCTTCGGGTCCTTCGCCCACGACGGCACCAGACCCCACCGCAGCGTCCGCAGCTCACGGCGCACTTCGCCGCCGTCGTCGTCGCGCGGGGCGCGTTCGAGGACGGCGTACACCTGATCGGTCGGCGCGACGTTCCAGCTCGGCGCCAGTGCCTCGTCGGGACGCCAGTCGGTGACCTCGAAGAGCCGGGTCAGGTCTTCAGGGCTGCGGGTGGAGGTATAGCGGCCGCACATGGAGTCACTGTGCCACGGCGTGCGCGGGTCCTGAGGTCAGACACCGGCTGCCGCGGGCTTCTTCTGGACCCACTGAACCTCCTGACGGCACACCACGCAGAGCGGGTTCCGGGGGATGGCGGGCGGTTCTGTGAGGTTGCCCGTAAATTGCCTTACCGGCCTCGAAGAACATCGGTACAGCGGTTATCGGTGAGAACGATCACGGCCGCCCACCTCGTCACCCGCGATCAGCTCTGCGTCTCCTCGCGGCGTCCAATGGCGGCCGCATCGGGTATGACGAGCAGCTTGCCGGTGGTACGCCGAGCCTCCAGATCGCTGTGGGCCTGGGCGGCCTCGGACAATGCGTAGCGGCCCGTTACGGTGACCTCGAGCGCCTTGGAGCGCACCCACTCGAACACATCGGCGGCCCGTCGGAGCAGTTCGGACCGATCGGCGATGAAGTCCCCGAGGCTGGGCCGGATCAGGGTCAGCGAACCGCCGTGGGCGAGCCGAATCGGATCAAACGGCGGCACGGCACCACTTGCCGCGCCGAAGAGCACGAGATGGCCGCGGGTTCGCAGGCTGGCGAGGCTCGCATCGAAGGTGTGCGCGCCGACGCCGTCGAAGACAACCGGCAGTCCCTGACCGCCGTTGAGCCGCCTCACCTCGGCTGAGAGATTGTCGACTGCGGAGGAAAGGATCACCTCAGCGGCCCCGGCGCGCTTCGCCAGCTCGGCCTTCGCCGTGGTCGACGTCGTGCCGATCACCCTGCCGCCGAGATGGGTGATGAGCTGGGTCAGAAGCAGCCCCATGCCGCCAGCAGCCGCATGCACGAGCACCGTGTCGCCCCTCTGAACCGGGTAGGCGTCCTTGACGAGATAGTGCGCGGTCATGCCTTGGAGGAGCACGGCGGCGGCGGTCTCGAAGCCGATGTCGTCGGGCAGCGGCACCAGCCGGGAGGAGTCCACGACGGCCCGCTCGGCATACGTGCCGGGAATCTCCACCCAACCGACCCGGTCCCCGACTGCGACGTCAGCGACGCCGGGGCCGACTTCGACGACCGTGCCGGCGCCCTCAGCGCCCGGGGTGAAGGGCAGCGGGAGGCTGTACCGGCCTTCACGGTGGTAGACGTCGAGGAAGTTGACCCCGGAGGCGGCGACCTCCACGACCGCCTCGCCCGGACCCGGCCGCGGCTGGTCCACCTCGGCCTCCTGCAGCACCTCGGGACCGCCCACTTCGTACACCTGTATCGCTCGCATGGCCCTCCAATAACGGCTCATCCGCCACCAACCCCGTTGATGGCGATTAATGGCTCATCCGCCACCAACCCCGTTGACGGCGATCCGATTCCCGGCAAGCAGACAAGCCCGCCGCCCCTGCCGAGAGCGGAGACGCCTGCTTTGCACCCGGGTCTGGGACAGCAGATCGAGGCCGTCAAGGGTCGACGAATGCACCACCCGCGCCGGGCGGCTGGGACCGTCGCCCGGTGCGGGCTTGGCCACCGGCGTCGGGTTCAGCCTCGGTGGTTGAGTGCCCGCGTGAGCTCCCGGTTCGCCGCGCGGGCGCATCGAGTTCAGCCTGCTGGTCGTCGATATGGCGGGTCAGTTCGATTTCGCGCTGCTCGAGGCGGCTGATGGTGGCTTGCAGCTCGGCGATGTCCGCGCTTGCGCCCAGGCCGGCTTCGCGCCATGCCTGCCGCCCGAGATGCTGGTTCAGATGGTTCTCCCGTTGCTGTACCCGGC
Organism: Streptomyces sp. NPDC127092; assembly: GCF_042722475.1. NCBI lineage: Bacteria > Bacillati > Actinomycetota > Actinomycetes > Kitasatosporales > Streptomycetaceae > Streptomyces > Streptomyces sp. NPDC127092. Next base: position 40,801 of record NZ_JBHXFE010000029.1, on the reverse strand, counting down.
TGGACAGCCGGGAGGCCCGGGCGCCGGCGTTGTCGCCTGGTTTCGGGCCCAGCCGTCGGCCTCGAAGGCAGACATGAGGCGCTCGCGGCTGCGGAGCAGGTCGGCGAGGTGGAGGCCTGGACGAAGAGGCAGCCGATCTCTGCCGGTACCTGGCCACCGAAGCGAACTGGTTGGTCGAAGTCGAGGAAGGCGTGGTTGATCTGCGCACACCTCACGAGGACTGGGATCTCTACTTCGGGGCGCTCAGCGACCTGAAAGAGCTGATCGAGGACGGGGGCACGTATCGCAGCAAGCTGGAGGCGTTCATCGTGGACATGAGCAGATCGCCCGTACTCCGATGATCTCTGGGCATGCCCTCGAGGAGGTCATGGTCAAGGTGATCGGGCACACCTATGAGCCCCTGTGCACCGGCGGTGAGTTCTCACAGAACAGCATGGACTCGTCTCGGGGGAGGTGAGGACGACGCTGCGGACGCTCCGCGCATCGGCGACGTAGTCGCTGCCGCAGACCACATGTGCTGCTTGGGCAGGCGTTTCGGTGCCTGTGTCATCTGCCCGGCCGGATGTTCCGGTTAACGCGGAAGACGTTGTCCGGGTCGTATTCCGCCTTGATCCGGCGAAGACGCTCGTGGGTGCCGCGGTACGCGTCGGCGGTTCTGGTGTCGTCGTCCTCGGCCAGCTGGAAGTTGACGTAGTTTCCGCCGGTCGAGAACGGACGGATCCTCTCCCACCCCTGGCGGACTGCGGCCACGATCCCCTCGCCGTCGGCGTGCGGAGGCCATACTCCGGAGAAGCCGCTGATGAACCGGGCTTCCCGGTTGCCGACCGCTCCGCCGTCGCCGTCAGCCTCGTTCAGCGCACCGGCGAGGTGGAAGATGGCGGAGAAGGACAGTGGAGAGGAGACCTCCAGAGCCGCGTCCCGGAACACGGGGAGGTACTCGCCCGGCAGACCGGGGAGGAACTCCGCCTTCCAGTACTGGTTCAGGCCCTTGGGTTCCATCGCGTCGAGCATCGACTGCTGGGCCGCGTACGGCTTCCGGCCGATCAGGTCGAAGATCGGCTCTCCGAGGGGGCGCAGCGGGGCGAGGTCGGCTTCGGCGTTCGCGCCGCTGTGGCACACGAGCAGCCCGACGACAGGCTTGAGGTGCCATGCCTCCGGAACGAACGGCGCCGGCGGAGCGAGCCGGACGATGGCCACCGCCGTCAGCTCGCGGGGAGCGGACGCGGTGAGTTCCCGGTAGGCCGCGAGAACCTCGTCCGCCTGGTCCATGCTCCAGGCTGCCAGGCCTCCGGTGATGACGGGTCCGACCTCGTGCAGCCGGAAGGTGAAGCGGGTGACCACGCCGAAGTTGCCTCCGCCGCCGCGGACCGCCCCGAACAGATCAGGGTTCCGTGCCCGGTCAGCGGTACGTATCCTTCCGTCCGCCGTGACGATCTCGACCTCCTCGAGGTTGTCGGCCGCCCAGCCGAACCGGCGTGTCAGATAGCCGAATCCGCCGCCGAGGGTCAGGCTGGCGACTCCCGTCTCGGACACGAACCCGAGCACCGTCGCCAGACCGTACTGCTGCGTCGCGCCGTCGACGTCCTTCAGCAGGCACCCGGGACCGGCCCGCGCAAGGCGGGCCGCCGGATCCACGGTGACCTCCTTCATCCGGGACATGTCGAGGGTCAGCCCGCCGTCGGCGAGTGCCGTGCCGGCGATGTTGTGGCCTCCGCCCTTGACGCTCAGCAGCAGGCCGTGGTCCGCGGCGAACGCCACTGCCGTGGCCACGTCCCGGGCGGAGACCGGCTGGACGACCAGCGAGGGCCTCGACGGGACCGTGGCGTTCCAGAGCTGGACGGCTTCGCCCCAGCCCTCGTCCCCGGCCATGAGCACCGGCCCGTCGATAGCCGGGAGCCGAGTTGTTCGAGCCGAGCGGAGGTCAGGCCGACGTACCCGCCGTCGAGTGCGGTGATGTCGAACGTTCTTGTCCTCATCTCTCCTCCTCTCCGGACATCCCCATCGCCGCGCGCAGCGCGTCGAGGAAGGCCTCCGTCTGCTCCGCGGCGGGGTCGTCCCGGCAGTCCTCGATGACGTGCAGCGGCCAGCCGTACCGGGCGCTCGCCGCCTCCGCCGTCCGCAGCCGTACCTGGAGGTCGTACCGACCGTGGATCAGATCTGTGGGGACCGTGATGCCGGTGAGATCGCCGGACGGGATCGGTGGCACGCCGACACGCGGGATGATGCCGCGCATCGCCGCTTGCACGCTCGGTGTGCGGGCCCGGTCCAGGGCGTAGTCGAGCAGTGGCTCCCACTGCTCTCCGGCCTGCTCGCCCACCCGGTCCATGTCGAGGAAGCACCGGTCGAAAAGACGGTCCTGGCTCTTCGGAGTCGGGCGGGCGACGAAGCCCATCATGGGCACCGCGAAGCTGGGTGCCGGCCGGAACCAGCCCAGACCCATCGTGTCGACCAGGACCAGGTGGGCGAGGCGGTCGCCGTGCCGCACCGCGTAGCGGGCGGCGACCGCGCCTCCCAGCAGGTGGCCGACCAGTACGGGCGGCCTCCCCTGGCAGGTCTCCTCGATCAGCTCGGCGAGCCAGGCGAGGACCGTGTCGGCGTCGAGCCGACCGTCGCGCACCTCCGAGGCGCCGTGGCCGGGCAGGTCGGGAGCGATCACCCGGTGGGTCCGGACCAGGTCGGGGACCACGTTGATCCAGACGGCGGCGAACTCGCCCTGCCCGTGCAGCAGCACCAGCGGTGGGCCGTCACCGCCTTCCAGGACGGAGGTGGACACCGTCCCCAGCTCAAGCCGCCGCTCGGTCAGCGGCATCGCGGCGAGGAGCCGGTCGCGCGCCTGCCGACCGGCGGACGTCTCCCCTTGCGGCGTATGGGTCCGAGTGCTCATCACGGCCTCCTTCCACTGTGCCTGCCAGACCCGCGGGACCCGCGAGGCCTGCAAGGAAAGAGTCCGCCTCCGGTGGCGGTGTCCGCGTCCGCCGCATCAACCAACTCGGCCGACACGCGCCGCGTGGGTATTTCTGTGCAGCGGCCTCACCTCGGTACGAGGTCGTGCTCGTAGGCGTACGCGGTCGCGGCGGCCCGTGAGGAGACGCCCAGCTTGGTGAACATGTTGCTCATGTGCCGGGCGACCGTCTTGTCGCTGATGACGAGGCTGTCCGCGATTTCCCGGTTCGACGCGCCGGTCGCGACCAGGCGGAGCACCTCGACCTCGCGAGGGGTCAGGCCTCCGGGATTCGCGAACGAGGCCGCGCCCGCCCGGTCCATGAGCTGCCGCGCCTCCTCCAGCGCCGGCATCGCCCCGAGCCGCTCGAAGACCTTGCAGGCGGCTTCCAGCTCCATCTCGGCCGTGTCGTGATCGCCCAGCCGACGGCACGCCCGCGCAAGCTGCAGCCGTGCGCGCCCTGTCTCGTAAGGGGCACCGACCTCGTGCCAGGCGACCCACGCACGGCGCAGGGCCGCGCACGCGGCCTCCGGTTCACCGGCGGCCAGGAGCACCGACCCGCGTGCGTACGCGACCACCGCCCGCAAGTACGGCGAGTCGAATCCGGCAGCGATCTTGCCGAGCTCGTCCACCGCCAGCTGAGCGTCCTCGACGGCCCCGGTGGCGAGCTCGATCTCCACACAGCCGGCCAGCAGCCTGGGCCGCTCCTCCGTCACCCCGGTCTCCCCGAACGACCTGCGGATCGCCGTGGCGGCGTCGTCCAGGCGGCCCTGTGCCAGCCGGAGCAGGGCCAGGCCCGGCTGCGCCGGGTGCCCCCAGGCGACGGCCTCGCGGTAACAGCTCTCGGCCCGGGAGAACTCGCCGCGCAGCCGGAACAGCTCCGCGCGCTGATACAGCGCCATGCCCGTCACCGGGTCACCCGGCGGCTCGGACAAGTGCTCGCACGCCTGCCGCGCCTCCTCCAGTGCGTCGGCCCACTCGCCGTTCAGCTGCATGATCTCCGAACGGTGCACCAGACACTGGCCCCGGTACGGCTTGAGGTCCTGCTGCGTGGCGCACCAGCGGCTCAGCGCGGCCGTCCACTCCCGTACGCGACCGAGGTCGAAGATCCCGCGGCAGGCGAGGATCACGGCGCAGTAGACGATTCCGGCGACGACGGGCGACACCTCGCCCGTGGTCACGGCCACCATCGTCTCGTCCAGCATCGCCACGCCCTGTGCCGTCCGGCCCTGGGCAATCAAGGCCTGACCTTGGCCGAGCCTCCCGAACGCCCGCAGATCGGCGTCGTCGAACCGGTCGGCGATCTCGGTGATCTCGACGAACGAGCGGCAGGCCCCTTCGGCATCGCCGCCGCTCAGCGTCCGCAATGCCAGGGGAACACGCAGGTACCCCTGCTCGGCGCAGTCCGGCGCAGCGTCCTCGAGGATGCGCTCCGCTCGTGCGAGCCACCCGCCACCGCGGGCGTGTTCGCCACGCATGAGAAGCGTGAGTCCGATCCAGAAAGCGCACCGTACGGCCGCCGCCGGGTCGCCTCGGTCCAGGAACGCGTGATGGGCCCGTTCCCAGGTCCCGGTCGCCGCATCGGCGGCGCCGATGAGACAAGCCGCCCGCGCCATCCGGTCGAGATCATCGGCCTCCAGGGGGTCCTGTCGATCGGCGGTCGACAGGCTCTCGTACGCGTCCCGCCAGGCCAGCCGCTCGTACGCCTCGCGGCCCTGCGCACGTGGATCAACGGTGGCCAGGAATGCTCCCGTGGGCGACGAGCCCCCCTGGGCAGCGTATGCGGTGATCTTGAGCCATGCGCGCTGACAGCTCGCTGTTCGGCGGGGCGGGCGGCGTCAGGTAAGAGCCGGTTGACGTCGCGCGGCTCATCGCGCGTTAGTGGCCGCGCCGTTGCAGAGCACCGCTACGGTGAACCGGCAGAGATATATGAGACCTCCCACCCATTTCCACGGATGAATCCCTCACGCAGGCGAATAGCTGCTGTGAGGTTCGCAAACGAAGCACCAGGGGGTATGCCCCTGGCCGTGCGGGGAAGGCGCAGGGCATTACGGGTATAAGGCGCGCCTCAGTGGGTTTCGGGAGGCTGGCATGGCTCGGTCGGTCGGTATCGATCTGGGAACGACGAATTCGGTTGTGTCCGTCCTGGAGGGCGGCGAGCCGACGGTTGTCGCGAACGCAGAGGGTGCCCGGACGACACCGTCCGTGGTCGCCTTCGCCAAAGGCGGGGATGTCCTGGTCGGTGAGCTGGCCAAGCGGCAGGCGGTCACGAACGTGGACCGCACCGTGCGGTCGGTCAAGCGGCACATGGGAGAGGCGGACTGGCGATTCCCCGCGAGCGGCGACGTCGACGGCAAGCGTTACACGGCGCAGGAGATCTCGGCGCGGGTGCTGCAGAAGCTGAAGCGCGACTCCGCGTCGTACCTGGGCGAGGACGTCACGGACGCGGTGGTCACCGTTCCCGCGTACTTCAACGACGCACAGCGCACGGCCACGAAGGAGGCCGGTGAGATCGCGGGCCTCAACGTCCTGCGCATCGTGAACGAGCCGACCGCCGCCGCCCTCGCGTACGGCCTGGACAAGGAGAACGACCAGACGGTCCTCGTCTTCGACCTCGGTGGCGGCACCTTCGACGTGTCCCTCCTGGAGATCGGTGAGGGCGTGGTCGAGGTCAAGGCCACCAACGGCGACACGCACCTCGGTGGTGACGACTGGGACCAGCGGGTCGTGGACCACCTGGTGACGCAGTTCAAGAACGGCTACGGCGTGGACCTGTCCAAGGACAAGATGGCGGTGCAACGGCTGCGCGAGGCCGCGGAGAAGGCGAAGATCGAGCTGTCGTCCGCGACCGAGACCACGATCAACCTGCCGTACATCACCGCGTCCGCCGAGGGCCCGCTGCACCTGGAGGAGAAGCTCACCCGCGCCCAGTTCCAGCAGCTGACCGCCGATCTCCTGGAACGCTGCAAGGAACCGTTCCATCAGGCGGTGCGGGACGCCAGGATCAAGGTGTCCGACGTCGACCACGTGATCCTGGTGGGCGGATCGACGCGGATGCCGGCGGTGACCGAGCTGGTCCGGGAGCTGACGGGCAAGGACCCGCACAAGGGCGTGAACCCCGACGAGGTCGTCGCCGTCGGCGCGGCCCTGCAGGCCGGTGTCCTCAAGGGCGAGGTCAAGGACGTCCTCCTGCTCGACGTGACCCCGCTGTCCCTCGGCATCGAGACCAAGGGCGGCATCATGACCAGGCTGATCGAGCGCAACACCACGATCCCCACCCGGCGCTCGGAGGTCTTCACCACCGCCGAGGACAACCAGCCCTCGGTCACCGTGCAGGTCTACCAGGGCGAGCGCGAGATCGCGGCGTACAACAAGAAGCTCGGCATGTTCGAGCTGACCGGCCTCCCGCCGGCCCCGCGCGGCGTCCCGCAGATCGAGGTCGCCTTCGACATCGACGCCAACGGCATCATGCACGTGACCGCGAAGGACCTGGGCACGGGCAAGGAGCAGAAGATGACCGTCACCGGCGGCTCCTCGCTGCCGAAGGACGACATCGAGCGGATGATGCGCGACGCCGACGCTCACGCGGAGGAGGACCGGCGCCGCCGCGAGGCCGCCGAGACCCGCAACCAGGGCGAGCAGCTCGTCTACCAGACCGAGAAGCTGCTCAAGGACAACAAGGACAAGGTCCCCGGTGACATCAGGACCGAGGTCGAGACCGCGGTCGCCGAGCTGAAGGAGAAACTCAAGAGCGAGGACACCGCGGAGATCCGCGCCGCCGTCGACCGGCTGGCCACGGTCGCCCAGCGGATCGGCACCGCGATGTACGCGCAGCAGGAGACTCAAGGGGGCGCGAGCCCCACAGCCGACACCGGAGCGGAAGGCGGAGCGGGCAGCGAGGACATCGTCGACGCGGAGATCGTCGACGAGGACAAACGGGAGGACGAGGGCAAGCAGGGCAAACGGTGAGAGGAAGCGAGGCGAACGGCTAGCGGGACGACAGCCGAGCCGAAGCGCGTGTCCGAGTGCGAGGCGATCGAGCCATGACCCAGAAGAAGATCATCACGGTGATCGGAGCGACCGGCAGGCAGGGCGGCGGACTCGTCCGGGCCGTCCTCGCCGACCGCGAGGAGGAATTCACGGTACGCGCCGTCACCCGCCACCGCGACGGGGAACCCGCCCGGGAACTGAAGCGCCTCGGCGTCGACGACATCGTCCGGGCCGACATGGATGATCCGCCCAGTCTCGCGCCCGCCTTCGAGCACGCGTACGGAGCCTTCGTCGTCACGAACTTCTGGGAGCACCTTTCCGCCGAACGGGAGAAGACCCAGGCCCAGGCGGTCGCCCGGGCCGCCTCGCACGCGGGGGTCCTGCACGCAATCTGGTCCACCCTGGAGGACACCCGGGACTGCGTCCCGCTCGACGACGACCGCATGCCCACGCTCCAGGACCACTACAAGGTGCCGCACTTCGACGCCAAGGCCGAAGCCGACCACTATTTCCTGGACGAGGCAGTGCCCACCACGTTCCTGCGCACCACGTTCAACTGGGAGAACCTCCTCGGCACCTTCGCCCCACAGCGCGGCCCCGACGGTACCCTCCAGCTCGCCTACCCCATGGGCGAGAGCCGGCTCTCCGGGATCGCGGTCGACGACATCGGCAAGACCGCCCTCGCCATCCTCCGGCGCGGAGCCGACCTCATCGCCGCCACCATCAGCATCGCCGGAGAACACCTCAAGGTCGCCGACATGGCCGCGGCGCTCACCACGTCCCTCGGCGTACCCGTACGCTACCGGCCCCTCACACCCGACGAATGGCGCGCGCAGGGCACACCCGGCGCTGACGAAACGGGCAACATGTTCCAGTACTACGCGGACTGCGAGCACCGCTTCACCGCCGCCCGCGACCTCACCGCGGTACGCGACCTCAACCCCGCCCTCCAGGACTTCGCCACCTGGCTCGCCGCCCACCACGGCAGACTGCTCACCACCTGGGCATGACACCCGACCGTCGCAGTCCGCCATCGCGCTCACCCTCGTCAGCGCGGGCATCCCGAGCCGGAGGCCCTCGTGCCTCGGACCCGCGGTGATCGAGCGGCGCAGAGGAGATCCTCAGGCGTGCGAGGCCGCGTGGGCCTCGCTCAGAGGGGAGCCTCGCCCCTTCGGCTTCGCCGGCGACGCGTTCCGCAGCCTCGCCCAGCTGGCCGTCGACCTGTGGGACCAACTGGAGGGCCGCAACCCGCTGGTCCTCGACGACGCGGGACGCATCCGCCTCGACGGCTGGGAACTCGATGACCACGCCCAGCAGCGGGCACGGGAGCCGTGGGCGGATCCCGGGAGCGGACTGCTCACCGCGCGCGGGGGGCGGACTGGTTCATGGCCCAGGCATCCGGCAGCATCGGCTGGTTTGTGGTCAGTCAGGCCGGGCGGGGGCCCGTAGTTCGATCTTGTATCCGCCGTCGGGAGTGGGTCGGGTGGTGAGGGTGCCGTCGAGTAGTTCGGCGCGTTCCTTCAGGCCGATGAGGCCGTGGCGGGCGCTGGGCAGGGCGACGGTCGGGCGGGTGGGGGCGGTGTTGGTGACGGTGACGCCGAAGTGGTGTGCGTCGTGCCAGCGGCGTACGTCGGCGCGGGCTCCGGGTGCGTGCTTGCGCACGTTGGTGAGGGCTTCCTGGACCGTGCGGTAGACGGTGCGCTGGGCGGTGGTGCTGATGCCGGGAGGAAGCTCTCCGGTCAGGGCGGTCTCGATGCCGCTGTTGGCGATGAGCTGCCGGAGGTCGGCGAGGGTGGGCTGGGGGGGGTGAGTTCGGTTTCCTTGCCGCCTGAGGCGCGCAGCAGGGTGACCGGATAGAGGGGCCCGGCTCGCTGGCCCACGCTGTCGCCTCGTCGCGCAGCGTGTAGGCGGGGGAACATCACTAGCCGCACCGCAGCCCGTACGAGCAGATCCGCCAGGTACCCGGCGGGCTCGGGTTGCTGCTCGCGCCCGGGGCGCCGCCGCAGCTCCTCGACATCACGGGCATCGAACCCGTGGACGAGCTAAGCGTCGGCGCCGAGCGGTTCGGCCGCGTCCTCACTGACGCCGTCCAGCACCGCGTCCGCGCCGCCGGCGGGAGGGTAGGGGCGTACCTGTCCGGCGGGCTGGACTCCTCGGCAGCCGTCGTGCTTGCCGCCGAGGCCGGGACCGTCCACGCGGTCACGTACACCGACGGCTACACCAGCGGCGAGGACATGGCCTTCGCCGCCCGCGTCGCCACACACACCGTCGCCCGGCACACGGTCGCCACCGGCAGCGACGAGCAGCTGCCCTTCGGCTTCCTCGCGGGACAGCCGACCGGGACGGAGCCGATGCTGGAGGCGGCGAAGTACGCCATGGACACCGTCCACCTGAACCCCGTACGAGGACTACCGCTCCACCTGACCGGGCACGGCGGGGACATCGTGCTCGACGCCTCCAGCTCCTGCTGGGTCCGCCTCTCAAGAGCCTGGCGATCTCCCGGCTGGCCGCCCAACACGACGAGATCGAACGTCTGCGCAAGCAAGCGGCGGTCCATCACAACGTCCGCCCACTGCCCGCCCCCGATCAGCACCACCCCCTTCGGCTCGTGCAGTTGACACCGATGGGTGGGCGGAGAGGATGCGCCTACGGCTTGCCCTCTCCACCCGTCTCTGCTGGTCGTACACGCTCACCGCCTTGATGAAGGCGGATAGCCTCGACCCTCACCGCTCCCTGAGGTGGGGGTCGAGGGCATGAGCTCTGGACCTGACCTTCTATTCGGTGCGCAGGGCCGTGGCGGTTCGGGCCCTGGCTGCCCAGCCGGCGGGCAGGAGCGCCCCCAGGGTGGCGATGAGCAGGCCGCCGAGTGCGAGCGGAAGCAGTTCGGCCGCGTGGTAGACGGTGATGACGGAACCTGGGAGGCGGAGCCCCACGCTCTCGCCCATCGCGGGAATGACCCAGCCGTGCAGGGCTACGCCGAGCGGCACGCCCAGACCGCCCGCGACCAGGCCGGTCACGACGACCGAGGTGAGGACCATCGCGATGGTCTGCCGGGGGGTCATACCCAGCGGCTTGTGGACACCGAGCTCCCGCACGCGCTCGCGGGTGTCGAGCAGCACGCCGTTGAGCACGCCGAGCGCGGCGACGGCGACGAGCATCAACGTGAGGATCGCGGACAGCGCGTTGAGCGTGACGACCATGTCGCTGCCGGCGTCGAGCCCGCCGGCCCGGGCGGTGACCTCCAGCGGTGCCAGGTCCTTGTTCAGCGCGTCGACGTAGCCAGTCACGTCGGTGCCTGGCACGACCGCGATGTGATGGCTCGTCTCCGTCAGGTCGGGATGTGCGGCCGTGAGGGTCGAGGCGTCGGCGAAGACCTGCATGCCGTCGTTGCGGGGGTCGAGGACCTCACCGACGATCCGGACCGTGACCGGCTCGGCCAGGCCGTTCAGGGTGATGGCGTCGCCGATGCGGGCACCGGTGGCGGCCAGGAAGGGAGTGGGGACCACGGCCTCGCCGGGCCTCTGGATCCAGCGGCCCGAGACCATCGTGTAGCCGCCCCAGGAGGCGTCGCCGGTGAAGGCGTTCACGTCGATGGTGCCGGTCAGGCCGGCTACGGTCGCCCGTACGGTCGCGGTGCTGTAGTACTTCCCTGTTCCGGCCGCGGCCTTGATGGCTGCGGCGACCGCGGCGGGATCGGTCCTGGGCTGCTTCTCGTGGCCGGCGCCCTGGGTGCCGAAGTCCGGCAAGGGCGCGGGCACGGTGACATCGGCGGCGTCGTGTGCCCTGGCTTTCATCACCTGGTCGAGCGAGGCGCCCATCCCCACGGTGAACGTGACGGCGACGGCACCGAACAGGACCGCCGTGCCCATGGCCAGCGCGCGGGCGGGCCGCGCGAAGGGCCGGGCCAGGCCCAGGGCGACCGGCTGCGGCAACGGCAGCTCTCCGGCCAGGCGGGCCGCCCAGCGGCCGTGCCCCGCCGAAGCGGAGCGCCCGACGGCGAGCGCGTCGACCGTACGCAACCGCCCGGCCCGCCAGGCACTCGCCCACGCGGTCGCCGCCACCAGGCCGAGCACCCCGGCGATCACCGCCAGGTCGACCCAGGGGGCGATGGCCAAGGAGGAGGTGCCGTAGACCTCCTCGGTCTCGGCCAGTACGGGGACGGCGAGCAGGTGGCCGGCGAGGACACCGAGAGCCGTGCCGACGGTGGCCGGGATCAACGCTTGGCCCACGTAGGCGCGCACGACCTGGGCCGGGGTGAAACCGACGGCCTTGAGGATGCCGATGCGGCGCGTTCCCGAGCCGACGGCCGACGCGACGACGTTGCCGACAATGAGCACCGACATGACCAGGCCCAGGGCGCCGAACGCGATAAGGAACGGGACGTAGACAGCGGTGTCGCGCTCTGCGGTCTTCTTGACAGTGAGCCAGGACTGTTCACCGACGGCCGCTCCCGGCGGCAGGGATTGCGTCACGGCCTTGCCACCGGCGGTGATCTGCGCTGCGTTGCCTGCGTCGGTGAAACGGTAGAGCATCTGGTAGCCGCCGCTGCCAGGCGCGGTGAGCGCCGGCATCTGGGACGGAACCACCCAGGCGTCAGCGGTCTGTGTGACCGAGCGGGCCACACCGACCACCGTCAGTGTCGGACCGGCGGGCAGATCGGAGAAGGCGATCTTCATGCCCATGGTCGGGAAGAGCGAGGAGTCGGCGGACAGCACGATCTCGCCGGAGTGCGTGGGCCACCGCCCGTCGAGCAGTGCCACCTCGTCCACGTCCCGGCCGGGATCGCCCCGTCCGACCACGGTCATCGGCCACGCGGGGCCGCCCACCCCCTCCGGGCGCGGGGTGACCGTCGCCGTACGGAACGGCCCTGCCGCACCGCTCACCCCTTCGGCGTCCTTGGACTTCGACAGCTGCCCGGCGCTCACCTTGCCGGCGTCGAACTGCACGGACAGATGCGCGCCGTGCTGCCTGGCGAAGGCGTCGTCGAAGGGCGCGCCGGAAACCACGAGCAGCGATCCGCCGAGGACGGAGGCGGCCACCGCCATCATCGTGGCGAGCCCGATCACCAGCGTCTGCACCCGGCGTCGTCCCACCCCCGAGCGCACCACCTTGCCGAGCGCGCTCATCGGACGGCCTCCGACGCGCCGGCCCTCGACCGGACGTCTTCGATGATCCGGCCGTCGGAGATCCGGACCGTACGGTTCGTGCAGGACCGTGCCAGCGCCAGGTCGTGGGTGACCACGACGATGGTCTGACCCTCGGCATTGAGGCTGGCGAGCAGCCTGCTGACGTCCTGTCCGGCGGCCGTGTCCAGGGCTCCGGTCGGCTCGTCGGCCAGAAGCAGCGCCGGCCGGTTCATCAACGCCCGGGCCACCGCGACGCGCTGCCGCTCGCCGCCGGACAGCCTCCCCGGGTATGCGCGGGCATGCCGGTCGATGCCCAGCAGTTCCAGGAGTTCCGCCGTCCGGCGGTCGGCCTCGCCACGTGCCATACCCGCGAGGCGCGCGGGCAGGACGACATTGTCGGTGACGGTCAGATCGTCGAGCAGGTTGAAGAACTGGAAGACCATGCCGATCTTCGACCGCCGGTACAGCGCCGATCCGGCCTCGCCCAGCTGATCAACCCGCACCCCGTCCACGGTGACGATCCCCGTGTCGGGCCGGTCCAGGCCCGCGATCAGATTGAGCAGCGTGGACTTGCCACTGCCGGAAGGGCCGAGGATCGCGACGGCCTCGCCGGGCTGCACGGTCAGCGACGCCTCGTGCAGAGCGGGCGGGCCGTTGTCGTATCGGCGGCTCACCTCGCGCAGTTCGATCAACGGCACGGTCATGAAGGGCTCCTCGTGTACGGACAGTTGGCTGAGTGAACGCTAGGAGCAGGCCCGGCCCCGACGCGTCGCCCGCTCGAACCCATTGCGGTACCGCGCTGAACTGAGCCCCAGAAACGTCATCCCTGCGATGTAGGCGGGTGATGTATCCGGTGTGGCGGAAATGACCACGGGGAAGGACTCCGCGGGTCCGATCGGCGGCGAGAATGAACCGGTGACGGACGTACGTACGACGCTGGAGAGGCTGCGGGAAGCCACCCGCCAGACGGTCCGCGACGCAGGGCTTCCGAGCGGTCCACCGCTGCGGCCCACCCGGCGCGCCTGGCAGCTCGACGCGCTGGTGGCACTGGCACTCGGCATCGCCACCGTCCACTACGGCATCGACAACGTCGGCGTCGTCGTGGTGCGTGAGATCGCACCCGGCGTGGAGCACGTCATGCCGCGCCCGTCCGGCCCCGGCGGCCTGGCCTTCATGGTGGCCCTCGCGGTCATCGCCTCGGGAGCCCTGGCGTTGCGCCGCCGCTACCCGCTCGCCGTGCTGTGCGTCGTGACGGCCGCGACACTGGCCACGCCGCAGAGCGTCCTGCGGCTGACTTTCTACGCGTTCGTCATCGCCGTCTACAGCGCCGCCGTGTACAGCCCGTACCGGGTGGCGACCCTGGCGGCGCTCCCGGTGTCGGTCGTCCTGGTCGGCACCTCGGGGAACCCGGTGACACCGATCATCCCGAACCAGTACGTCGTCCTGCTGATCCTGGTCCCGATGGCCGTGGCCGCCCTCGGGCTGCGTACCTGGAAACTCCGGACCGACGAGGGCCGCACCCGGCTCTCCACCCTGGAACGGGAACAGGCCGAGGCGCTGCGCCGGGCCGTCGAGCATGAGCGGGCCAGGATCGCCCGCGAACTGCACGACGTCGTCACGCACAGCGTCAGCGTGATGATCATCCAGGCGGGCGCGGCCCGCAAGATCATGAAATCCTCCCCCGATGAGGCCGACGAGGCGCTGCTCGCGGTCGAGGCGGGCGGGCGGGCGGCCATGACCGAGCTTCGCCACGTCATGGGACTGCTCACCATGGCCGACGAGGGCGAGCGAACCGGCGGGGATGCGCACCTGGCCAATACGGTGGCGGAGTTGGCCCCGCAACCCGGCCTGGGCCAGCTGGAAAAGCTGGTCGGACGGGTCCGGGACACCGGACTGCCCGTCGACCTGACCGTGACCGGCCCGCCCCGGCCCCTCCCGCCCGGCCTTGAACTCGCCGCCTACCGCGTGGTCCAGGAAGCCCTGACCAACACCGTCAAGCACGCCTCCGGCGCCACCGCAGCCGTGACCGTGGAATACGGCCCGGACCGGCTCCGGGTCGAGATCACCGACACCGGTGGACACCCGAACGCGGACGCAACCACCGGAAACGGCCGGGGCCTGATCGGCCTGCGCGAGCGCCTCGCCGTCTACGACGGAACCCTGAACACCGGCCGCCGCCTGACAGGCGGCTACCGTGTGGAGGCCCTGATCCCCTTGGAGACACCGTGACCGAGCCGCTGCGGGTACTCCTCGCCGACGACCAGACCCTGGTCCGTACCGGATTCCGATTGATCCTCAGGGCCGACGGCATCGACGTCGTCGCCGAGGCGACCAACGGAACCGAAGCGGTCGAAGCGGTCCGCCGCACCCGGCCCGACGTTGTCCTGATGGACGTCCGGATGCCCGAGATGGACGGCCTGGAGGCCACCCACCGCATCCTCACCGGGGCACCCGACCAACCTCGCGTCATCATCCTGACCACCTTCGACCTCGACCGATACGTCTACGCGGCACTGTCCGCCGGGGCCAGCGGCTTCCTCCTCAAGGACGTCACCCCCGAGCAGCTGACCGCGGCCGTCCGCACGGTCCGTACCGGCGACGCTCTCCTCGCGCCCGCCATCACCCGCCGCCTCGTGCAACGGTTCACCCAGCGCGGCGGCGACACCGCCGCCCTCCACCGCGACCTCACCTCGCTCACCCGGCGCGAACTGGAGGTCCTCGGTCTGCTGGCCCGAGGACTGAGCAACGCCGAACTCGCCACCCGACTCCACTTGGCCGAGGCGACTGTCAAGACGCATGTCGCCCGCATCCTCGCCAAGCTCGGACTCCGTGACCGTGTCCAGGCCGTCATCGTCGCCTACGAGACAGGTCTGGTCAGTATCGGCGCAGGCGAGGGCGCCCAGCAGTCCACCGAGCAGACGTAGACCGAACCCGAGACCTGGACCAGCAGCCGGAACCTACTGACCTGAGTCGGAGATTCGTCGTTGGGTGGGCATGAGTCGTCCGGGCCCGAAGATTACGCCGTTGTCGGTCACTGATGCCAGCGGCTGTGCTGGAGAGCTGGCTACGTCGCCGGACAACGGCCCAGGCCCTGGCCCAGCGGTCGCGGATCGTACTGGAGTGCGCCGAGGGTCACTCGATCATGGAGGTGTCCCGCCGGCTGCGGACCACCCCGGACACGGTCCGCACCTGGCGGCGCCGGTTCCCCGAACGCGGCCTGGACGGCTTGTGCGACGACCCCAGGCCCCGGCGTCCCGATGAAGATCACCGACGCCGACGTCGAGCGGGTCATCGCCAAGAGCCTCGAGGAGACCCCGAAGAACGCGACCCACTGGTCGACGAGGTCGATGGCCGCGGCAACGGGCATGTCGCAGTCGACCGTCTCGCGTATCTGGTGGACGTTCGCGCTGGCCCCGCACCGGTCGCAGACGTTCAAACCGTCGACGGACCCGTTGTTCATCGACAAGATCCGCGATGTCGTCGGCCTCTGTCTCGACCCGCCGGAGAAGGCCCTGGTGTTCTGTGTGGACGAGAAGTCACAGATTCAGGCCCTGGACCGGTCCCAGCCGGCCCTGCCGAGGGTGCCCGGCGTACCCGAACGCCGCAGCCACGACTGCGTCCGGGCCGGCACGACCACCCTGTTCGCCGCCCTCGAGTACGCCACCAGCAAGGCCATCGGCTCGCTGCACCGCCGCCACCGGGCGACTTCTTCGCGCGTCCGTCGTAGACCACCAGTTCGGAGGCGTGGAGCAGGACGCGGACGGTCCGTCCGATCAGCCGGACCGGGACCGAGTGGCGGTTCATCCGGACGCAGATCTGGCTGTAGCGGTCAACCCGCGGTGTGGAGAGCCGGCCGGTCTCGAAGGGATCCTCCAGCAGCGGCTGTTCCGTCGCAAAAGTACTCAGCGATCGTGTGGGCCCGGGAACGGATGCGGGCGGTTGTCGTCCTCCTGGTCCCACCGGTCGACCATGGCGTTGAGCTCGGCAAGCGTGTCGACTTCGGGAACGGGGACGAGGTGGTTGCGTCGGAACCAGCCGATCTGGTCCTCGACTCCGCCCTTCTCATCGGCGCCGCGGATGCCGGGCTGGCAGTGGAAGGCACCCAGCCCGTAGTGCGACCGGAATGCGGTCCAGCGTGCGGCCTCCACCCGGCGGCGTGAGAGGCCCAGCCGCCTGGGCGACGGCGGCCCTAAGGTTGTCGTAGGTGGTGTGGTGACGAAATGGATCCTCAGCCGACCCGAGAAGCTATTCGCTCGTCGTCTCGTGAACATTTACGGGCCTCAGATCTGCAGGCTTCCTGGGCGGGCGGTAGCCCCGTCATGAGTGCTCGCCGAGGTGTGCTCATGACGAGTCGGTGCGGGCTACGCGTTGGGCGGCCGTAGCTTGCCCGGTGGCAGCGGTGGGCCGAGGAGTTGCATCGCGAGCGTGCGGTGTGCGGTCGCGCAGGGTGCGCACGGCGGCTGGCCGCGTGCCGGGTGGTCGGGGCTCGCCGTCGCGCCGCGGGAGGGCCCGGTGGGGGCATCGGTGGTGTTCCCACGACTCGTTGGGCCCGCTGCTGCACCTTGGGGCAGAGTCCGTCGATGTCGTGGCGGACTTCGCGATGACGATCTCCGAGCCGGGCAGTCTTAGAGGTCGTTTCAGCTGGCTTGATCACTAGGCTGACGGCCGTGATAGCGATGGTGGAGCGTCTGGTGCCGGATGGGTTGGGGGAGTTGTTCCAGCGGGTGGTTCGGCTGCTCCAGTACGACCCCAGAGCGGTGGCCGGCGAAGGTATGGAGACCGGCTCGTGCTGGCGGCAAACGTGTTCGCAGCCACGACAGGCTGCTCGTCGGTGATCCGTCGGGCGGACCACTTGTGCTCACGCCGCTATGCCTCGACCTGTTGGATCACCTCGGGCGGCGTCGCGGTCGGGCTGCTGTGCGGTGTCGAGGGGCGGTCCTGAAGACCGGCCGCGCCATATCGCCGCCATCGGTTGACCCACTTGGACGCGCACGTACGCGAGATACCCATCTCGGCTGCTACGTGAGCGATCGGTCGGGTCCGACACCGAGCAATCAGGTGGCGCCGCCCCTCGGGGCTGAGCGGGGCGTTGCGATGCACCCTGAGCACGTCCACTCTCGTCGGTGACAGGGTCATGCCGTGGTCGGACGGTCGCGTTGCATCTCGCATAGCTGCCAGATGGTGCTGCGGGTGGTGTCGTCCAGGACGGCATCGGGCCACGGGGTCGGCTTGGCCCTGCTGTTGAAGTAGACGCCATTCGTTTTGCGCTCCTCGGGGCTGGAGGCGAGGTACACGCTGGATCGCGTGGCCCTCAGCAGCGCCCGGTGGCCGTAGACGATGGGCATCGCCAGCCGCAGCAACGGGACGATCGGGCGGGCCAGTGGCGGATAGGTGCCGACGGTGAGGTTCTTGTTCATCGAGGTATAGGCGTGTCCGGGGTAGGCGACGTTCAGCGTCACCGGTGTGCCCGCAAGTTCCTGGGCGAAGCGGTAGCTCATCGCCATCTGCGCCAGCTTGGTCTGGTTGTAGAACGACAGCCCGACATAGGACTTCTCGCCCTGCAGGTTGTTGATGTCGATCTGCCCCCGGGGGATGCCGCCGGTGATGTTGATGACCCGGGCCTGCCCGGACGCGGTCAGGGCCGGCATCAGCCAGTGGGTGAGGCAGAACGGCGCGACCACGTTGACCGCGAACGCGGTCTCGATGCCGTCCTCGGTCACCTCGCGGTGGGAACGGGTCGCTCCGGCGTTGTTGATCAGCACGTCCACCACGCCGCCGGCCCGGCCGCCGGCCTCCTGGGCGAGGCGACGGACGTCGCGCAGCCGGGACATGTCGGCCGTGATCGCCGTGATGTCGTCATTCCCGCTGGTGTGACGAAGATCCGCCACGGCCGCGTCGGCGCGGCACTTATCCCGTCCGACGAGGATCACGCTCGCGCCGAGCGCGGCCAACTGTCGCGCGGTCTCTTTGCCGATGCCACCCGTGCTGCCGGTCACCAGGACGATCTTGCCTTCCACTGACACCACCCCACTCGCGACCTGTCACTTGGTGACATGATAGTCATCGAATGACGCAAAGTAGACTGGGTGCATGAGAGAGGGACTGCGCGAACGCACCCGCCGAGCAGTGCGGGCGGAGCTCGCCAAGGTGGCCATCGATCTGTTCGCCCGCCAGGGCTTCGACGAGACGACCGTCGAGGACATCGCCCGAGCAGCCGGCATGACCAAGCGCAGCTTCTTCCGTTACTTCCCGACCAAGGAAGACGTCGTCTTCGACGGCATCGACCTCACCGGAGAGAGCGTCGTCGCCGACATCGCGGCGCGACCAGCAGGCGAGGGGCCGTGGGAGTGCCTGCATCAGGTCCTGCAGGCTTGGCAGGAAGAGATCCACGCCAGTGAGCAGGCGCTCGCAACCATCCGCCTGATCGAGGCAACGCCCGCACTGGCCGGGCGACTCCACCAACGCAGAACCGAATGGCGCAGGCGGGTCAGCGATGCGCTCCAAGATCGGCCGGGGACCGACCTCGACCCGTACGCCGCGGACCTGCTCACCAACGCCGCCACGGCTGTACTCGACGCGGTATCAAGCCAATGGGCCCGATCAGACGGGAATGCGGACCGCCTCGCCCTGCTGGACCAGGGGTTCAATCAGGTCCACGTTGATCCCAGCCCGCGGCAGGTGTGACCCGCCTCCCCGTCATCAACGTCCCGCCCCGCAACGCCTAGACGCGGGCGAGAGGCTCGCTTGGGAGGACCGGGCACGGCGAATCGAGAGGCGCGGCAGGACGCGGCTGACTCGCGGCGCTGGCGGCCGACTGGGCCGAAGCGGACCGCGATCCGGGCTGCCCTGCGGCTGTCCGGATGGTCCACCGGATTGCCTGGACCGTTCCGGACGCTGTCCGAGGTCGAGCAGCAGCACGTTGCGCGCGTCGCTGGGGGCGCTCGCGGCCAGGTTGAGGCCGCGCTCGACCTGGCCGACCACCAGCGGCCCGTTGGCGAGCACGCACACGTGCGCGTGCGGCGATGGCTTTGTCGATGAGAACGGACAGCAGATGTTCATCACTTCGGGAGGCACCTGCTTCCGGCTCTGTTCGATGTTCCTGGCCGTGGCAGTACAGCTCCGGAGCGAGGTAGCCACGATGGGGTGTCAGCCCCTTCTGCCAGCATGCTGCTGTGACAGACACCCGTGATCAGCGTCCCGCCGAAGCCACTCTCGACTTCCTGCGCTCTGCGTTTCCACCGGAATGGCGCGAGTCGGCGCTCGGACATGAAGCCGTCGCGGACTGGGAGCAGGAGAACGGTGTGGTCCTCCCCGAGCCGTACAGGACGTTCATCGCGGAGATCAGCAACGGGTCCAGCCTCGGCCCCGCCGGCGACGGCGGTCTGCAGCCGCTCGGCTGGCTGCCCGACGGATGGCCCGACCTTGGCCCGCGGCAGCCAGGAGAACCGTTCCCCCTGGAAGCAGCCTGGCCCTGGGAGGACGACGCGAGCGTTGACCCTGAAGATGCCCGGATCGACGCCGCGTTCAACAAGGGATCCATCGTTCTCGGATCCGAGGACGGGCAGTCGTTCTGGCTCCTGCTGACCACCGGCCCCCGCCGCGGCGAGGTGTGGATGATCGCCGATGTCGGCGCCGTCCCGGCACCTGGCGATCGGGCATGGGGCTTCGAGGAGTGGGTGCGGCACTGGCACACTGGCAACGACTGGTGGGACTGAACGCTCCGTACTGACCCGCTGCAGGTCACGGGCTGTTCGAATCTCGGGTGCCTCCTAAAGTGGTGAACATTCGCTGTCCGTACTCAGGTCTGGCTCAGGTTCTGTGGTCTGGCCACGTTGAGTGACGGCAGAGGTCGTGGGGCAGGTCTGCGAGGTTGCCCGAAAATGCCTCTCCGTTCGGGTGGCTGGGATGACGGTTCGGGGCCGTGGATGACCTCGGGGTTTGGCTGAAGGATCTGTTGTCCCGTCCGGAGCGGATGTGGCGGTGCTGTCGGTGGACGTGAACATCGCGATAGTGCGTGTCGATGCCCGGTGCACGGCCGCTGGCGCGTCATGTCCGTTGTGCGGGAGGTGCTCGGATCGCGTTCACGGCTCCTACCTGCGGTTTCCTGCCGACGTACCGAGTGGCGGAAGGAGCGTGGTCCTCCGGCTGAGAGTGCGGCGGTTCACCTGCTCGAACGCCTCCTGTGGGCGGCGGACATTCGTCGAGCAGGTGCCAGGGCTGACGCGCCGCCACGGCCAGCGAACGGAACGGCTCCGCTCGACGCTCTCCGACATCGGGCTGGCCCTGGCGGGCCGGGCTGGCGCCCGCATGTCCCAGGGGCTCGGCGCCGGCGTCAGCCGGAGCACGGTCCTGCGCCTGGTCGGCGCGCTGCCCGAGCCTGATCTGCCCGTCCCGCGGGTGGTCGGTGTCGACGAGTACGCGACCCGCAAGGGACGGCACTACGGGAGCGTCCTGGTCGATGTCGAGACCCGACGACCAGTCGACCTGCTGCCCGATCGGGAGGCGTCCACCCTTGCCGCGTGGCTCGCCGAGCGGCCGGGCACCGAGGTCGTCTGCCGAGACCGGGCTCCGTTCTTCGCCGAGGGTGCGGCCGTCGGCGCCCCGCAGGCCGTCCAGGTAGTGGACCGGTGACACTTGTGGCACAACGTGGGCGAAGCCGCCGAGCGGGCCGTGGCCCAGCGCCGCCGCTGCCTGCAAGTCCTCGTCTCTACGGCCTCCGAGTCAGAGCCTGCGCCCGATCCAGAAGGCGAAAGGCCGTCCGGCTCGCTTTGGCCGACCGGCCACCGGTTCGCCGACCGCGTCCGGGCCCGGCACGGGGCCGTCCACGCGTTGCTGGCGGTCGGGCACAGCCACCGTTCGATCCAACGTCAGCTCGGCATGACCTGGCGCACGGTCAAACGGCCCGCCGACGCTGCGGCCCCGGAGGAGTTGTTCACCGGGCAGTGGCAGAACCGGCCCTCGGTCCTCGACGACTACAAGCCCTACCTGGACGACCGCTGGAGCGAGGGCTGCACCAACGCCTGGAAGCTGTGGGAGGAGATCGTGCCACTCGGCTACATGGGCAGCTACCAGCGCGTTCGCGCCTACCTGCACGACAAGCGCACCTCACCGCAGCCGGTGACCGCCCGGCCGCCCTCGCCCCGAACAGTCACCCGATGGGTCCTCAGCCGCCCGGAAACCCTCACCGAACCCGAACACCTCCAGCTCAAGACCGTCCGGACCCACTGCCCCGAGCTTGACGCCCTCACCCGCCACGTCCGCTCCTTTGCGACCATGCTCACCGAGCTCCAGGGCGAACGCCTGCCAGACTGGCTCGACGCCGTCCGGCAGGACAACCTGCCCAGCCTCCACACCCTCGCGGCCGGCATCGCCCGCGACCGCGACGCCGTCATCGCCGGCCTCACCCTGCCCTGGAACGCCGGAGTCGTCGAAGGCCACGTCAACCGGATCAAGATGCTCAAGCGCCAGATGTTCGGCCGTGCCGGCTTTGCCTTGCTCCGCAAGCGTGTGCTCCTTGCGCCGTGAACGGTGTCAGTGGCTGCTGAGATGCTGACCTTGGCTCGGTCAGCGGATATCAGGAGACACATATGGGCACGTGGGGAACAGGACCGTTTCAAAGCGACCTCGCCGACGACTTCAGGGACTGGCTCCACGGTCTGCCGCCGCAGGAAGCCGTGGCCGCCATCCAGGAAGCGTTCCAGCGAGTGGTCGACTCCGGCTCGGTTGTCGATGGCGAAGACGGAGCAGAGGCAGTGGCCGCCGCTGCCTACGCCATCGGCTACGCCGAGGGAAGCGATATACCCACGAACCCTGAGGACGCGCCGGAGGGGGTACTCCTCCAGATGCCAGAACCGGTGCGTGCCATGGCCCGCCAAGCTCTCCGCCGCGTCCTGGGTGATGGATCCAAACTCGCCCAAGGATGGGTGGATAGCAGCACCGCTGCGGAGTGGCGCCAAGAAGTTCAGCTTATCCTTCGCGCATTCGACCAGCTGTGATGACTCACCGTATCGGCACCACAAAAAAAAGGGCCAGATCCCGTACTCATGGACAAAGCCAGCGGGACGATCATCATGCACGGCGGTGCCTGGGCGCAGCCGGTGGCGCAGTGCCGGTAGTACGGGGCGCTGTGGCGCGAGGGCGGGGTGGTTGCTGCTTGGCCAAGCGGATGCATCTTGCTGGCGCTGTTTACCTACCCTGCATGCATGACAGACCAAGACCCGGATGACATTCGCCCCATCACGCTTGATCTGATCGGGCTGCTCACCAGTGTTATCAACCAAGGTGTCGAGGAGCCCGAACCCGAGTACATGGAAGCTTTCGGCTCCTTTGCGGTGAACCTGATGCCAACCATCGAGATCCCTGGGCCGATGACAGCTGAGCAGCTGAGCGACCGCCTCTCAGCTGAAATGACCAAGCACACAATCAAGCTGTTGTCGGCGTTCGCCTTCGTGTTCTCTGAACTCGGCCGTATCCATGATGAAGGCGTGCAAATGACGACGGCTGAGGTACTTCGACAGCTCTCGTTGGACGCGAGCCGCGAGGACCTTTAGCGAGGCTGCACGGGAACGACCACGTCTCGGGGCCGCCCAGCTCCCCCTGGCCTGTCCCAATGGTGTGCGGCAAGGACAGCGGGTCGTGGCTGCCAGTCGTGCGGACAGAGGTCGGTGTCCGTGCGGGCGGAGGTGTTCGCCGTCGCCGTCAGCTCACCTGTGCAGAAGCAAGGCAAATTGGCCGTATCTCGTCTGCCGTCCCACGATCCCACACAGGCTTAATGATGCTCCCGCGCCACGCACTGCGCGGGTGGGTGTGACGACAGCACGGGGGGACCATGGATCACACAGGCGGCGTCGGCATACCACCTCCCGGGACACCTTCCGGACCTCCGCCCCAGCTTCCGCCCCGGCCCCCGTCTCAGCCGCCTCCTCAGATACCGCCGATGCCGCTGCCTCCCCGCAGGGGAAAGCCGCTGGAACTCCGAGTCCAGCGGCAGATCCTGTGGGTGGGGTCGGCGGCAGTTCCGTTGCGCAATGTCACCTGGGTCGAAGTGTTCAGGCGGAAGCCCGCCTGGGGCAAGGCCGGCGTCTACTTCCTGCTGTTGGAGATCTTCGCTCTCTTGGTCTCCGCCCGGTTTGACTCCACGGACGGCGACGGCGGGGCGACTGCCCTGGGCGTCCCGACCCTTTTCACCCTGGTCGTTGTCGGCGTCGGCCTGCTTTGGTCGAGGAAGCCGGTGCTGGTCGTCGAGCGGAACAGCGGTTCCAGGGTGGTCCTGACGCTGCCGAACATGGATGAACTGCGGGCGATCGCCGGGCAGATCGTTTACGCGATCGACCACCCCGAATACGAGTTCTCCGCCGTCCTCGAGCAGCACAACACCACGAACAACTTCGGGTCCGTCGTCAACATGAACGGCGGCGAAAAGGTCATCGGCATCAACCACGGCACCGTCGTCCACAACGACGGCACCGCTCAGGACACCGAGCTCCAAGCCGCCTGACGGACCTCACCCGCCTCCTCAACGACCTGCGCCCCCTGCTCACCCCGGACCAGGCCCAGACCGTGGAGAACGCGCTGCCCGCGCTCACCCCCGACCGGGCCGCCCTGCGCGAGCGCGGCATGATCCTGGCGTCCGTCTCGCAGATCGCGGCGACCGTGGGCGAGGTGGGCCGGCCCGTCATGGAGGCGCTGGGGCGGCTGCTCGCGCTCCTGGGCTGACGGGCCAGCCCGTACGACAGCCGCACCAGCCAGGTGTCTGGGCAGAGATCACGGGAGCTGAGAACCTTGCCGGGACCCGGCCTGCGGTGGGTGACCAACACCGGCCCCCGGGTACGGCCCTTGATCAGCCGGGGCAGCAGGGCGTGGCTATGCTGCGGCGGATAACGCCGACTGGCGTGTGACCGGGTGCGCGTCGGCGGCGGTGATCAGTCTCCAGTCGTGCGGGTGCACGTCGGTGTCCGCGCGGGCGGCGACGTTCGCCGTCGCCTTGCCGCAGCGCTACGGCCCAGCCCGGGCCCGCCTGCTGGCGACGGTGTACCGGCCCGCGCTGATCCTGCGCACGATCGCCGCCGCCCTGGCCGCCGCGCTCTTCCCCGGCCTGCGCTGCTCGTGGTCCTGGCCGGCGCCGCGATGGAGCCTGTCGCGGCTGTGGTGGTTAGCCGGTGGGTTCCCGTGCTGGAGGATCCGGCTGGACTCCGTCGCCGAGGAGACGGCGAGCGTTGCGACCCTCGGTGCGGTGGGTGACCAGGACACCCCGGGCCCGCAGCTCTACGAGGTCGGGGAGGCGGACGCCGGGAAGCTCATCGAGGAGGTCTGCCTGGGCGGCGCGGACGCTCGTGAGGTTCTGCGGGCCCGCGCCAAGGGTGCGGCGGCTGGTCACGCTGATCATCGTACGGGCGGAGACGCGATCGACACTCGGCCTCGGTCTCGCTCTCACACGACGTACGGCCCGCCTCGACGGAGGCGGGTCGTACGCGTGCTCGGAGCGGGGGTTCAGAGTCTGGCTTTGAATCTCTGCAGGTGGCCGCTGTGCCGAGCTTGGATGCACCCCTGACGGTGGAGCTCGCACGACGTCGGCGCTCCGCTGGCAGCGTCTATTGCGGTAGCAGTTGATCGTTTCCCCAATATCCTTGCCAGGTGCAGCTGACCCTCTTGGACCGCGTCGATGAGACTGAGGCCATTGCCCTGGCCGGCCCCGACCCGGACGTTTTCCTGGTGTCCGGCGCAACCGTTGCCCTCGGTGCCACATCAACGGTCATCGTTGCGGAGGCTGGCGACGACCCTGCGGCCAGCGGGGTGTGGAATGCCGAAGAGTTCCGCCTGATCGGACCTGCTCCTGCTCCGATCGCGTCGAAGCTCATGGGGCCCATGAGCTTCAGCACAGCAGGGGCTCCGGCGGAGGCCACCCTCCACCTCTTTGTACGGCTCGATGACGTCTGCCTGTACCTCGGCGTGGTGCAGGTCTCGATGTGTGAAGCCAGCGAGGACGTACTCAGCCGCTGCGACCTGTGCATCAGCCCTCCGTTGAAACGCGAGATCCTCGACGTGGTGCGGCCTCCGGTCACGCTGACGCCTCTTCCGGACCTGGACTGGCTCAGCGACGTAGGAGCGAACCCCGGCAGGGCTCTGGAAGGCTTTGTCACCGGTTGGTACCCGGAGAGCAGCACACAGGCCCCGGACGTCGCCATGCCCGACTTCATCCCCAGGGCACTGGCTGGCTTCTATCGGCTGGCCGCGCGGAGGCCGGCCATGATGGGCGGCCACAACCGGATCGTGCCGATGCCTGAGTTGCGCGCGGAGGAGGGCGCGGAACTCCTTGTCTTCGGTGTCGAGTGCCAGGGAGGCTGGACTTGGTCGATACCCCGGACAGCGGGTGACACCGATGTTGATCCCTCCGTAAGGCTTGAGGACGCCCGCTTCGAGGACCGCCGTTCCGCGGCAGAACAAGAACCGCTGAGTAGATTCCTCCTGCAGTTCGCCTTGAAGGAAGCAGCGGTCACCGCACCTTACGGGGCCTATTCCTTCGACCTTCCGAGGCGATTCCTGCCGCAGCTTGAGAGCTGTCTGCAGCGCGTTCCCCTGCAGCCGTTCCTGGCACCGGTAGCGCCGACAGACCTCCTGGTTGCTTCTGGGCTTGTCGCCACCGTTACGCCTGGTTGGGACGAGGGCAAGGTCGAGGTCCGCGTTGGTGCTAGTCACCGGAGCGCACTGCACCGGCTCGTGCAGCTCGACATCCCTTGGCGGAGCTTCGATGGCTGACCCCTGCAACACGGCTTGGGTTCCACCATCAGGGGAGGGACAGCGGGACTACGCTTCTGGCGTTGTTCCCCTCGTTCAGAACGGGTGCCGGGGACACGCTGAACGTGCTCAGCTCGCGTCGGAGTCGGTGAAGTTCGTCGTCCTTGGCGGCCAGGACGGACAGGAGGAGCCGGTGACGCTCCTTGAGCTGTGTGAGCTCGGTGTGGGTGCGGACGAACTTGCCGGTGAGTCGCTGGTTGAGGTCTCGCCGCCGGGCGATGCGACCCTCGCGCGGGTCGGGTTGCCGGCCGGCCGCCCAGGCGGCTGCCCGCCGCTTCTCGAATTCGTCCTTGAGGTGGCCCCAGGTCCGGTAAAGGGACGCGCGGGAGATGCCCGCCTCACGGGCGAGCGTCTTGACGTCGCAGGCGCCGCCGGGCGGGATCTGCCCGGCCAGTAGCCGGTCGATGGCCGCGCGGATGCGCCTCTCGATCTGGTCGCGCTGCTGGTGGCCGAGAGCCATGTCATCCGGTCTTTCCAGCTGCCGTGTCGATCTCTTCCAGGCATGGACCGCTCGTGCTCGGCCCGGTAGCACGTGATGCCGGGTGTCCAAGGCGCGCAGGATCGTGCGGGTGCGGTATTCGATCAAGTAGTGCGAGCGCAGCCAGAACGCCCCGAGCACGGGTCGGGTCGGCTCGGCCGCCGAACCAGTGAAGCCGTCCTCGGTCAGTTCGCGGACCATCCGGAGCAGGGTGAAGCTGAAGCTCTTCACCGTGGTCAGCTTGGCGAGCGGTCAGTGGGGAGGGATCGAGGCGGCAAGGCTCTCGGTCAGATCGGCCGCCAGCTTCGGGTTGGGCAGGTCACCGATGACGATGACCGTCGACGTCTCGCCGGGCAGGGACAGCTTCAGCGCGAGCGGATCGCGCAGGACTTCGGCAGGCATCAGAACTCCTCGGCGAACTCGGCGTCGGCCTCGGCGAGCGCGGCCGCATCGATGACGGCACGGCTGCTTTCCCAGGCCGCTAGATCCGGTGGATATTCAGGCGCTTGAGGTAGACCTCCGTGGTGACCACGCTGGAGTGCCCTAGGAGGTCCCGCAGGATCAGCAGTGGATCGGCTTTCAGCAGGTAGAGCGCGAGCCGGACGCATCTCCGGTTACCGCAGCGAGCTGGGCGGCCTGCCGGTAGTGGCCCTCCACCAGGTTCTCCAGGGTGGCCATGGCGAAGGTGTGCCGGCACCGGTGCGGCGCGACGTCGGGGAACCGCGGCTCGAAGCGCTCACGGATCCGGCGGGCCGTGCGGCGAAACAGCGTGCCCCAGTCCACGAACGGCTGGCCGTCGTAGCTCAGCGCCAGCAGCAGCGAGCCGCCCTGCGGTCCGACCAGCCGCAGCCGTTCCTCCGGCCGAAGCGCCGCCCAGCGTGTGCGCCGACCGTTGACCCGGCCGCCGTAGAAGTCCGCCTCCTCCACCACCAGAGGCCTCCTCGGCTGCCGCGTCCCTTGCGACATCTCCCTGTCCAGGTCGATGTAGGAGTGCACGGCCGCCAGCGAGGCGTAGTCGATCCACGTCGTGCGGAACTTCCGCCCTTTGGCCGCCAGCTCCGGGACCACCCACGGGATCGGCACCTCGGTCGGCTCAGCGGGCAGCGGCGGGACTTCATGAACCAGGAGGTGGGTGAACTCCCGGCTCAGCATCCGCTGCCCAGCACCAGGCCGCCCATCGCCGCGTTCCGGCCTGGGAACCGGCCGCGGAACGTCGCGTCCTCCAGCCCATCCGAGCCCAGCCCGGCAGGCCGTAGCGGAACAGATCGGCAAAGTCGGACCCCAGGTACTGCACCTTGACGTACGACTTCGGCCGCCGCAGCCTGGCCCTGGTTGGGCCGGGTCTCCACCAGACGGCCCTGGACCATCCGCTTGCCGGTGGCCACCGTGAACGGCACCGCTGCGGCCAGGCCCTCGCTCTCGGCCCAGTCGTAGAACCGGCTTAACACCGTGACCTGCAACTCCCATGACGAGAACTCCAGCCGCTCGTCCAACGGCCCCGACAGCCGAAGGTCCGCGTACGTACCGAGCGCGGCCACCAGCTCCTGCCGCGTACCGAACACCGCGACACGATGCCGCCGCAGATGCGTAAGCCAGTCCCGGGCCGCCAGCACCTACGCCCGCCACGAATTCGGCGACTGCGCTCCGCTGGACGGCAGCGTACGAAGCCACGCGTTCACCGCCCGCGTCGCCCTGGGGCCGCTCTCGTCCTCAAACAGGAAGTAGTCGTCGACCAGCATCGGCATCCGCTCAGGGATCAAACGGCTCGCCATTGAGTCCCCAGGGCTGCCAGCCCTCGGCAGAGGAGAAGTGCACCAACACGCGGCGGGACGGTACGTCCGCGACACGACACTCATCAACTGCTACCCCGCGCGCGATCAACGGGAGTTGAGGAATGAGACACGGCAAGAAAGCAGTGACGAATTTCGTGCAGTCCGACTACTGCGCCCGGGGCAAGGGCGCCACCGACGACAAGCCCGTCCACTTCGCCAACACCCCGGACGACGAGCCGACCGTCCACGGCACCACGGACGGCGTCAAGGCGTGCGCCTGGCACTGCCTGACCTACACCGCCACCCAGGCCCTCGCGGTCGGGGCCGGCGCCCGAGTCCTGGGCATCCGGCTGCACCCCTGGTGCCGCCGCGGCCGCACTCGCCCTGTCATTCGTCACGCACTACGCCGCGGACCGCCGGGTGCCGGGCGGGGCTCCTGGAGACTCGCTGTTCGCATGAGCGAGGCGAAGGCGCCCTAACTCGCGAGCCGACGACCGACGCCTGGTGCCGACCCTCACTCACGAGGGCAATGGCTCCCTCGTCACCGCAGTCGGACGTCGATACCACGGTCCATGAAGATCTCTAGAAGCACCTCGAACAAGGCACCATTGCCACCGTGGTCACTGACGAGATGCGCCCGTGCGGTGTTTGAGTGCTGCCATTCCAGAGTGAACGGAGGCGCGGCACCGAACCCTCCGCCGAGACAGTCGTCCACGGCAGCCAGGTTCCAGCCGAAGTAGCCCCCGGGACCGTTGATGGCTTCACCCAGTGCGCAGTAGAAGCTGTCGGGATCGACGACCTGCAGACCGTCCAAGGTGAACACCTGCCCTGGCGCTGTGTCCTCGGGGTGGTCTCGGCGCTGGTACTGCCGCGACCACAGCGCTACGGACAGCCAGGCTCTCCGGTCTTCCGGAGGGAGGGAGTGCCACATGCCCTTCCGGTTCAGCTGCCCAGTTCGAACCAATTCCCACACCCATTCCGAGCCGGGGAGGAGCTGGTCGCACCACAGACGCATAGTGATGTCGAGAAGCCCTTCCTCGCGATGGGAAGGCTTGGCGGCGATTGCGGAGAGGTTGCTGACGAAGTAGGAACCCATCTCAATGCCCTTGGCGTCGAGGAGAGCTAGATAGGCACTTCCCGCGGTCGCGCGGCGCCCGCCGAGATGGTCGAGGCAGGTCAGCAGCGCGCCTCGAGGCGAGCACCCCAGAAGTTCGACCTGGCGATGTCCATCGTCGCTTCCATTGAACAACCCTCTGGCTTCCTGCGCGAAGCCCCAGAAGTCGCTCACATCCTCGTCGCTGGTCAGGGCGTACTTAAACCCTTCTCCACCAAGGCCCAGCATCTCCACAGCACCTCCTGAGGTGAAGAGCCTACAGAGAAGCCCTCGGGCGTAGTTCAGCCAGTCGACAGGTCGGCTTGACAAGCAGCGGCACTCGTCTCACCGCCTAGTTCAGAGAAGGCCCGTACTGTCTGGACAGCGCCTGGCACCACAACCGGGAGACGGCCGCCGCGCTGGTCGCCACCATCGGGGCGACTACCCGGTGACCGTACGCCCCGCACTCGCCTCGACCGGGTGCGCACCTCGCTCGGCATCGCCCAGCTCGCCCCCCAGCAGGTCGAGGACGACCTGACCGCCGACGACCTCGACGCCCTCGAGCTCGCCGCGATCCTGTGCGAGCTCCAGGAGGACATCGACGTCCCTGGCGGCCTCTTCCCCACGCTCGCCCAGCTCGTCAGCACCGCCGCCCGCCGGGCGGAGCAGCTCGAGCCCCACCGCGAGGGTGACGCCTCCTGCAACCTGCCCGAGGCCGCCGCCCTGATCACCGACAACGCCGGGCAGCCATGAACTGGGCCGCCCGCGCCCTTCACCCGCAAGGAGACGACACGTGAGCCAGATGCCCCCGCGACTTCCGGAGAACGCGCTCGTCGTGCTGATCGGCCGCAGCGGTGCCGGGAAGAGCATCCTGACCTACACCTTGGCCGGCCTCCCAGACACCTCAGGCGCCTCATAAGTCAAGTTCGCTGAGCTGAGTCCATCTGTAGCCTGTCGATCTGTTCGAGAGAGTGGGGGATCAGCTGGTGTCTGGGGGGCCGTGGACAGGTGATGACCGTGGACACAACGACGAGGCTCACGAGCGTTGGCTGCGGCTGCGGAACAGGTCGACCGGAGCGCCCGATTATCGGGACGATTGGTATGACGAGCAGTGCGGCGGGTGCCGGTTCTGGATCGCGCTGAGCGGCGAGGTGGGGCGGGACTGGGGAGCCTGCGCCCATGCCGACTCGACGTTCGACGGACAGGTGCGCTTCGAGCACGATGGCTGCGCCTCCTTCACGGTTCGTGAAGACGGCTCGCTCGGCTGACGGCAGCTGCAAGGAAGCAATTAGTGCTGATCCGCCTCGGCCAGCACCTCACCCTGGCCCTTCGTATGGACGGCGAGGGCGATATCGGGTTCGACGCGCGCGTGCAGTGCCCGTTCGACCCCGAGTGCAGGGCCACTGCCTGGACGTCGGCCTACAGCGTCACCTGCCTGCACCGCGCGCTCACCAGCGACCTGGACCACCGTGACGACATCGTCTGCGACGTCCACGGCGGCTACGACGACGTCGACCAGGAGGCCGACGACCACGCGGCCACCCGCCCCCACCCTCTCGGGCGTTCGCCGGGAGTAGGCGTTGCCATGACTCCATTCGAACCGACCATCAGCGATTTCGCGCGATGACAGGCGGGGACAAAGGGCTGTCTGAAGGCGGCAGGCAGGCCACTGGATCGCGAGAGCCTGACCACTGACCTGTGCCGGCGGTCCGATCGACTGGACTGGCCGCCCTTGAGGGCGGAGCAGTCGAGCTGAGCACCGGGCGGCTGACCAGGGGCTGAGGCGTATTGCGACGCAGTATTGGCCGCCGACTACACCTGGGACGACGCGGGCAACCAGATCGCCTCCACCACCCCGGCGGGCCGTACCACGACCTCCGTCTACAACGCGGCCGGTGAACCCACCGCGGTCACCACCCCGGCTCAGGGCACCACCCGCTTCTCCTACGATCGTCTCGGCCGCAAGGTCGAGACGATCGACCCCACCAACCGCAAGACCCAGACCGTCTACAACGGTCTGGGCAACATCACCGAGACCAAGGACTACGGCACTGGCACCACCGTCCTGCGCTCGGCCAAGGCAGGCTTCGACCCCGATGGCAACCAGATCACCGCCGACGACCCGGCCGGTGGCCACACCGACTACACGTACAACGCGCTCGGACAGCTGACCAGCCAGACCGAGAAAATCTCCGCGACCGACCAGATCACCACGTCCTTCGGCTACGACGCGAACGGCAACCGCACCCGCCTCACCGACGGCCGCGGCCACACCACCACCTACACCTTCAACTCCTGGAACCTGTCCGAATCCACTATCGAACCCACGACTCCTCAGCGCCCCGCCCTCGGCGACCGCTCCCGGACCACCACCTACGACGCCGCTGGTCAGGTCATCAATGAGCTGCTGCCTGGCAACGTCACGCGCCAGCGCACCTACGACTGGCTGGGCAACCTTATAGCCGAGTCCGGAACCGGGGCCGGCGCCGCGACCTAGGACACGGCCGGGCGCCTCGACGTCGCCAACGACCCCCTCACAGGCACGCAGATCCGCTACGACTTCGACGCCGCTGGCCGCGCGACTCTGGAGCGGTAGGCCCGCCCCGGCGCCGGAGAAACGTTCAGCATCGATGCCCAGCGCAGCTACGGCTACGACAACGCCGACCGCCTGACGAAGAAGACCACCACCGGCAGCGTCGGAGCCTCCACCAACACCTACGACCTCGCCGGCCGCATGGCCTCCTGGACCAACGGCACCACCACCGTCCCCTAGACCTGGGACAAGGCCGGCAACCTCACCGAGCAGGGCACCACCAACGCGGCCTACGACGCCCGCAACCGTCTCCAGACCTGGGACACCGACGGCTACACCTACACTCCCCGCGGCACCACCCAGTCCGTCACCAAGAACGGCACCACCCGAACCGTCACCTCCGACGCCTTCGAACGCACCAGCACCAACGGCACCAACGGCACCAGCACCTACACCTACGACTCCCTCGACCGCGTCCTCACCGCAGGCGGGACCCCGTTCACCTACGACGGAGGCTCCAACAACCTCACCACCGACAACACCACCACCTACACCCGCACCCCCTGGCGGCACACTCCTCGCCACCGCCCCCAAGGCGGACACCACTCAGGCCCAGCTGGCCGTGACCGACCAGCACATCGACCTGGTCGCCAGCCTCAGGCCCGACGGCACCTCCGTCCAGGGGTCCCCGACTACGACACCTTCGGTAAGAAGCCGGTGTCGTACCGATCTTGGTGAGCAGGGGTTCGAATGCGGCGGCGCGGTCGGGCGATCTTCGGTCTGTCCGTGCATGAAGACAGGGCCTCTGGTGCAGCTCGGGGTTGTCGAGACCTTGAGCACACCAGCAGGCCCTACCGACGGCATCCCGGCACCTCCACCGCAGAGACGGCACAACACCTCGTCTCTGCCGCCGAAACACCGACCCTATGCCTGACCAGCGCAAACGCGCCCGTCACTCTCGGAAGGACAGCGGCTTCTGACCGGTCCGCACGGGAATCGTGTCAGAAGTCTGGTCTAGGTTTGGCCTGTAAACCACAGCAGCTCCAAGGTCGGGGCGCCCCGCGAGCCTGACTTGCCGCCGTATCAAGTGGTCCTAGCGGAGACTGATTGGGGTTCGCTCCAGACGGCTTTCGGGAACGGTGAGTGCCTTCCCAAAGTCCTGGCACGGTTGCTGGAGCCTGATCCCAAGGTGCAGGTCACCGCTTTGTCGGAACTGAGTGAGCTGGTCGGCCACCAGAACAGCATCTACGAAGCCACAGCCCCCGTCGCCATGTATGTCGCCGGCGTCCTCACCCACCCGGCGGCCATGACCCTCCGGCCGTATCGCAACGTCCCCATCCGCGCGACATTGTTGAACTGGTTGGTTTCCACGGCCTACGACGCCTCCGACGAGATTGTCGACCGTACCGAGCAGTACTTCCCTGGCTTCCTCACCCACGACACCACGCTGGCGGCCTTCCGGGACCTGCGCCCGATGCTTTATCGAGCCGTCGCGCCCTTCCTGCAGGACACTCACGAGGACGTGCGCGAAGCCGCCGGCCTCGCCGCGCTCATCCTCGCCGAACACCCCGCGCTCGCCCAGCACCGCGATCACCTCGCCGTGCACGCGCGCCGCATCCTAGACACCAGCAGCGACGAGCCTAACCGGCGCGGCGCCTGGAAGGCCCTCGAAGCATGGGGCCACGACATCACCGACATTGAACCTTTCCAGGAGGAGCCCTGGGACTGCGGGCCACACAGCGATGGCCGCGGCGATCTCGAACCTCCCTTCTGACTGATAGGCGCACGGCCCGCAGGTTCGAACGGGGGGCCGGAACGGGTGAGTTCGCGGTTGGCAGACATGAAGGAAGGGCCTCCTGAACAGCTCGTGGTTGTCGAAGCCCGAGCGCCAGGAGGCCCTGTTGTCGCAGTTGTACGTGGCCGTTCCGGTGGAGTCCAGCCTATTCACCCCGGGGTGTGACTGTCTTGCTCACAGGTTCGGGAACGCGGCCGACAAACCGGGCCGCCGGCCTCGCTACACGTCGGACATGACGGACGCGGAGTGGGCCGTGGTGCGGACGATGCTGCCAGTCCCGGCATGGATGGACGGCCGGGGAGGCAGGCCGGAGAGCTACTGCCACCGGCAGATGGTCGACGCGGTGCGGTATCTGGTCGAGAACGGGATCAAGCGGCGGGCGATCTACGCGTTCTTCCGACGCTGGCGCGACAACGCTCTGATCAGGGAGTTCCACGACCCGCTGAGGGAACGTGTCCGCGAGGCGGAAGGCCGGGACGCGGAGCCGACCGCGGGGATCGTGGACTCGCAGTCGGTGAAAGGGGACGCCGTGGTCGGCGCGGGCCTCCCGCGGCTTCGACGGCGGCAAGTTGGTCAACGGACGCAAGCGGCACCTGGTCGTGGACTGCCTCGGCCTCGTCCTGGCGGTGCTGGTCACCCCCGCGTCGGTGACGGACCGCAACGCCGCCTGCGGGATGCTGCCCGCGCTGCGGGAATGCTTCCGCCGGCTCCGGCTGATCTGGGCGGACGGTGCCTACACCGGCGACGTCCTCACCGAAGCCGCCCACCGGCTCGGCCTGCGCCTGGACATCGTCCGACGCAGCGACGACAGCCGCGGGTTCACCGTAAAGTCATGTCCAAAGCCGTCCTCACTTTGGAGAGACAACACTGAAAACGCCCCGTGTGAGCGACATGCTGCCGCTGCCCAGGACCGCGAATACCAGGGCTACTCGTCGAAGTGTCGCCAGGGGAAGTCGTATGCCCGCAAAGGGGCGAGGGCTTCGCGGTGGCGTGCGCCGAACGCGATGGTTGCCTCGGTCTCATCGGCGCTGACGCTCGCCAGCAGTCCGGGGGCGGCGTAGAACAGGTCGTTTGTGTAGGCGGGGAGGAAGGGGCTGAGGGGGACGGGGCGTAGGAAGTCCCACAGCGGTTCGAGGTGCTCGATGGGCATGACCAGGGTCCAGGCGTTGAAGGGCGCCATGTCGCAGGCTTCGTTGAGGGTGAACTGGAGGAGGAACCGGCTGAGGGGTTCCGCTTCGAGGATCGTCTCCGGATCGTCGTCGAAGTAAGGGTCCTCCGTGAGCCAGACAGGGGGATCGGAGTCCGTCGGTCCGCCCTGAGGTGGCCAAGGGATGGACCAGTCCCTGCACCCCTGGTTTTCTGTCGCGAAGACCAACTGACTGCCATGCGGTCTATCAGCTCGTTGGGGCTGCAGGAGCACCGGGTTGCTCAAGCGGCGAAGCGCGGGACGCAGGCGAGCGAGGCGGTGGAAGGCGGCGAGCGAGGACGGCAGGCCTGCCAGATCACCGTCCGTGGGCGCCTTGGGATCCGGAGCGGCCTCCTCGGCGGGGTACCACCCTAGAACAAGCATTTCCAACGCACGGATGGGGTCCGTGTCGACGTGGTCGATCCAGTCGACGGGCGGAAGCGGCGCGGTGAGGGAGGTGACTGCACTGGGCGGGGACCAGGGAGACAGGGACATGAGCTCACCTTACGGAGAGGGCTCGGGAGGGTTCGCCGGCCGTCCGCCCCGGGGGCTTCGTGCCTTGCAGCCCGCACCTCAACCTCACGGCATCACCCGATCAGGGACCTTGCTGAAAACGCTCACTGTCCCGAACTCGACGCCCTCACCACTCATGTCCGGTTCTTCGCCCAGATGTTCACCGAGCGCCAGGGCGAAGAGCTGCCGCAGTGGCTTGATGCCCTCCGGCGCGACGACTTCCCCAGCCACACTCTTGCCGCGGGCATCGAACGTGACCGCGATGCCGTCATCGCCGGGCTCACCCTGCCCTGGAACTCAGGCGTGGTCGAGGGACACGTCAACCGGATCAAGATGCTCAAGCGCCAGATGTTCGGTCGGGCCGGCTTCGCTCTCCTGCGGAAGAGAGTTCTTCTGGCCAGCTGACGACCGCCGCCCGTAGGGTGGCGGGGACGAGAGAAGAGCACGATGGATCCCCGCATACCGCGCCTGCGTCGCAAGCTGGCCGCGATCCCTTTCCAACCCCTGCGCAGTCATTCCTTCGGGGAAGAGAAACACGAGTTTCGCCTTGGTCCGAAGCTGCCGGAAGCGCGCGTCGCTGCGTTCGAGGCCAAGCCCCACATCGCCCTGCCCGACGCCTATCGGCAGTTCCTGACGCACATCGGCGGCTCAGGCGCGGCGCCGTTCTACGGCCTCATGCCGCTGGAGCGATGCTCCTTGCTGGTCATGAATCCGCGCGGAGAACCAGGGACACCTCGTGGCTTCGACGGTAGAAACCCCAGGGGCCACGGAGGCGATCTCTTCCTCCACATCATCGAGATGGGCTGCACCGATGTATGTGTCATCGCAGTGACTGGTCCCCTCACCGGCCGTGTCCTCATCGGAAACAGCGACGGATACTGGGGCCCCAACGTCTCCTCCGCCATCGACTTCCTCGACTGGTACGAACGCTGGCTCAACCACATGAGCGCCGGACGCGACAACCGGGCCCTGGAACTCACCTCGCCGAGGCTTCGCACTCATCCAAACCGCCATCGCCTGGCTCCGAAGATCTAAGGCTTCGTAATCACTCCACGGAATGTGAGCCAGAACCCAAACCCATGAACAACCGCTGTCGCTGCCCGGGTTCTGGCACAACTTCTGTGGAGCGATCACGTGTGTGGGTAGAGGCCACGGCGTGAGCAAGCTTCACGACGGGGTCACCGTCCATTCTGTCGGATGCCGTGCTCCGACCGTATGTCGCGCTGGGCCAGAGAGGACTGCGGCAACGGTGCTGTTCGCGCCGGGCGGGTGACCTGTCCAGGCATTCGGCCGAGCCGGTGCTTGCGGCCGCCCAGCGATCGCCGCGAGCCGACGCTCGCGGCGTGGGCCGCAAGCCTTCTCGCTCGTCAGCTGTCGGAGGAGACCAGCAGTTCCTGGCACTGGGAAAACACTGCGGGAGGTCCACCGGTCGCTTAACGCTGGGCAGCTGCGGCTGGCGAGTCGGCAGCAGCACCAGCTCGTCACCGCGCTCGCCCGTACGGCAGCTGCTCTGGCCCGGGAGTCAGGACAGCCGGTGAGCGAGACGATGCTGCACGAGACCGAGCAGTCCCCTCAGGAGCATGTATGGATGCGCAACATTCGCTCTGCTGCGGGCACGCATTCTTGCGAGACTTTAAGCCCGGACCGGGCTCAGGCCGGGCCTACTGCCTTGCCTGACCTCCGGATCGGCGGGCCAAGAACGTTGTCGACCTCCGTGGCCACGAAGTCGAGAAGTTCCCCGCCGAACAGGCAAAGAGACTCTTCCCAGGGGTGTCCGAAGCTGCCGAAGCGGAAGTCCTCTGCCAGGAAGTTGAATTAGTCCCCGTCGGGATACGGGCTCAGCGGCCAGGCCGGTTGCGCAGGACCGCCCACCTCTTGCGGTGCGAAGCGGTACGACGGGTGCTGCCAGTCGAGGGCGAACAGAGTGCCCGACGGGCCAGCGCAGGAGGACAGTCCTTGCTCGACGACGGCGACCAGGCAGTCCAAACGCTCGTAGTCAGGTTCGTCGGGAAGCGTCACCAGATTCCATGTGACTGATGCACCAGGCTCTTTGATGGTCGGCCACTTGGACGGACTCATGCTCGGCTGGAGGCGGCCGCGTAGCTCGATGTCGAGCTGTGTCTCCGCTGCCTCGACCTGTGCCCTCGTCTGTTGCACCGTGCGCTCGGACGGCAGAAGAGAGGCGACGTTCTCCGCCTCCGCGAAGGCGCTGTTGCGGTCGTGCCGCGTACGACCGCCTCCACGCGCAGCTCTTCAGCGTGGTCACCGGACACTGCCCTGCTCCTCTCGGAGAGGAGCAGCAGATGCGCGTCTCTTGCTCACGGCAGAGGCCAGGACTGTCGCCGTGAAGGCAGCCACGCTGCGGAGCACGAGCTCCTGGCGGTCGGGCCCGAGATTGTTCCACCGATCGGTGATGCACCGGCGCCAGGTTCGTCTTCCAACGCGATCTCCCTCGTTCGCGAGCCACTGTCAGGCAGCAGAGAAACCTTCGGCAGTGCACCGGACAGGCATGGGGAGCGTCGTAGTCACAGCGGCGGCGCCCGCGCCTCTGGCGGCGGGGCCGGCACCTCGCACAGAATCCTGTCGTACCGGGAAGGCACAATCAGCGCATGTCTGAGACCTTCGTTGACCTGGGATCCGTCGATGCGCCGTCCGGCGTGCTGGTGCTCGGCATGGCCGGGTGGATCGACTACTGGCGGGAGCTCGGGCAGCCCTTGTCTAAGCGCGCCAGAGCGGCAGCGTCGTCGGGAGGAGGTCATCTTCGCGAGTGGTTGTGCGAGGCGGTCGCGGTGCCGGCCGTCGCGGATCGACCGTTGAAAGTGAGGGCGAGTACCTCGGCATCCCCGTTTGACGAAGAGCCGACGATCGCAACCTTGGAGATCAGCCTCGGCATTCCGTGGCCCGAGACCACGGAACGATCGGTGCC
Source organism: Streptomyces sp. NPDC127092 (assembly GCF_042722475.1). NCBI lineage: Bacteria > Bacillati > Actinomycetota > Actinomycetes > Kitasatosporales > Streptomycetaceae > Streptomyces > Streptomyces sp. NPDC127092. Next base: position 2,654 of record NZ_JBHXFE010000029.1, on the reverse strand, counting down.
GGTCCGGCTTGGGGACCTGCCCGTTGACCGGTGCGGCATGGTCATCGGCGACGCCGCAGGGCTGGACACGTGGACGGGAATGGACAGTGAGCCAGCCGATGGGCTTGCTGACGTCTTCTACTGGGGCCGCTACGCGGACGTAGCGCACGCCGAGTTCGGCGGCGAGCGGATCGCACAGTACGGCGTCGCAGGACCGTATGGGTGGCTCGACCTCCCGTTGGCCGAGGCGGCCGCCCGTGCGGCCGAACTCACCGCCTGGTGCGACCGCCTCCACGGCAAGGGCCTCGTGGTCTCGATCGACAAGCACACCGACTACCATCGTTTCCGGCGAGCCGGGTGGCACCATCCGCTACGCGCCGGAGCGATCGGGGTTGGCGGCTGCCAGGTGCTTGGCATCGAATGGGACCAGGGCGACCACTCGATGAGGCACCGCGGTGAGCGGGACGCCGGCCAGGTATATCCGGTCACGCTTGAAGCCGACGAGGCGGGTGAGATGGTGATGCGATGGACCATCCCGCCCTACGACTTCGACGACGATGACGAGTGACGAGTTCGGCCCTGGGGATCCGACACCCGTGGTGAGACTGGTCAACCCCGACACGTCGTGAGACGGATCCGGGAGCCGCAGGTCACAACGGTGGTCTCTGACACGAGCCGCGAGATCCTACAGGAGACCTGTAGGGTCTCAGATCTCGTGTCGGAATCTCACGGTCGATGTCGGACGGAAGTCGGATCCGACATCGACGGTGAGACACCGCAGTTCAACGGGGCGCGGTGCCTGCAGGGGTGCCGGGGGTTTCGTAGAGTCGCTTGGCTGGCCGAGGGGGTGGAGGAGCATGCGGGTCGCCATCGACGGGGCACACATCGGAAGCCAGGCGGACCTGCACCGGGTTCTTGCCGGGCCTCTGGACTTCGGTCCGTACTACGGGCACAACCTGAGCGCCCTGTGGGACCGTCTGAGCAGGGATGTCGAGCGCCCGGTCGAGATCGTCTGGGAGAACGCTGCAGTCAGTCGTGGCCGCATGGGCGATGAAGCGTTCGAGGCGATCGCGTCCGTCCTGGTCCGAGCTGCCGCGGAAGACGAGTCGGACGCGCCGGACAAGAGGCTGACCGTGCGTTTCACCTGATGTGGAGTCCAACGGCGAGCGGTCAAACTTCGTTGAGACGCGTCAAACTTCGCTGAGACGGGTCAAGCGGGTCGGGCCGCCGCAAGCGGCCGACGCCGCCATCGACTTCTGACACGGAGCTGAGATGCTGAGCGTCCGACACAGCGTGAGACGGCGGATGGAGCCGCAGGTCACAGCCTCGGCGTCCGACACGAGCCGCGAGACCCTACAGACCTGTAGGGTCGCAATTTTCGCGGCCCAGTCTCAGCTGCGATGGCATACCGATGTCTTATGCCGCTGTTGTGAGGCTGTCTGTCGCGCTGAAGGGTGTGGGATTCTTGCTGCGCTGCGCGGCGGGTGACGTTGCTCGCCCCAGTCGTGGGGTTTTGGTCGTATTTTCCTGTTCCGGTGAGGTGCGGTTCCTCAGTCCTGGGTGGGGATGTCTAGGGCGGTCCCGTATAGGCGCGAGACCCGGAGCAGGATGGTCACGCGTCGGTCAGGCAGCGGCTGCTCGTCAGGGGCCGCCTTGTCGGCCGGATCTGCGATCTCCGTCTCTCCCTCCGCCACAGCGAACGACCAGATGTCCGGGCCGCTGACATGCAGTGAGGCGTGCGGGTCGCGGCGCAACTGGCGGACCTTGAGGCGGTCGGCGGTGGAGGAGACCCTCAGGACGCGTTCCTTGGCGTTCCAGTCGTAGAGGACGGTCGACAGGTGCGGGTGGCCGGTGCTCCTGACGCTGGCGAGTACGCCGAACTGCTGTTGGCTCAACAGCTGGGAGAGCTCCTGGTCGGTGAGCGCTCGGGGGGCCGGGCCGTCGTTCTGGGTGGTGCCGGTGGTGGTCTTCGTGGCGGTGTGCTTGCTCATGTCGGTCAGCCTTTCGGTGGTTGGGGCGGGGCGGGGCGGGAGGGCAGGTCGGACAGTTGCGGCGTTGATGGCGAGCCAGTTGATCGGCGGCTGGCGGGGCGCGCGATGGTGCGGAGTCGAATGCGGCAAACGTGTGGTCTCCCCTGCCGGTTGCCGCAAGGGAGACCGTAGCAGATAGTTTCGTTGCAGACTATCCGGTTCGGCTTCACTCAAGGGTGGGGGTCGCCGTCGTCGACCGGTGGGTTCAGGGCCGAGCTCGTTTATCACACTCCGGCCCAGCTCATCGACCGGGTCGAGCGCCGCTGGTACACCTGCTGGTCCCACGCCATCCACGAGCGCGACTAAGACGACCGGCGCCGCTGGGCACCCCACGAGATCGCTGAGTTCCTCGTCAGGCCCAGGCGCTGTGAGAACCGCGCGTGCGAAGACGGTCGCCTCCTCCACAACGATTCACCCTGCCCGCACTGCCAGCAGCCCGAGAACCGGTTCGTTGCCGGCACAGCCGGCCCCGCGGCCACCGAGCATGCCCGCAAGACTGTCGCCGAGATCCGCCAAGCCCTCCTCGCCTGCCGCACCGACCGGAAGAAGCGCCCCGAACTGCGCGACGGTCGACCCGACCGGGACATTGGCCCTGATGAAGCCGGCGGTCGCTTGCCGGGCGACATGACCGCATCGCCCGGCAAG
>NZ_JBHXFE010000028.1:0-111543 GCF_042722475.1 Streptomyces sp. NPDC127092 | reverse complement strand
GAAGCCCCGCACGACGAGCCGGTCGCCCTCGCACCGTACGCCCACCCGCCAGCCCCGCACCGCGAGCCCTACGCCGGCCAGGGCACCGGCCGCGGGGGGGGGTCGTGTTCCGCCCCCCCCCCCCCCCCCCTCCGCCCTGAGGACGAAGAAGAGGAGCCTCAGCCCTCGGAGCCCTGCCCGTCCTGACCGTCCTCGGCGTCCTGAGCCGCCGATCCCTGCTCCAGGACGCGGCCCTCACCCGGAGCCAGCGTCGCGAGGATCCGCTCCAGATCCTCCATCGAGGCGAACTCGACGGTGATCTTGCCCTTCTTCTGGCCCAGGTCGACCTTCACCCGGGTCTCGAAGCGGTCGGAGAGCCGGGTCGCCAGCTCACGCAGCGCCGGAGAGACCCGGGCACCCGCCCGCGGCCCCTTGGGCTTGACCGGAGACGAGGGCTCCGAGCCCATGAGCGTGACGATCTCCTCCACGGCCCGCACCGAGAGGCCCTCGGCCACGATCCGGTAGGCGAGCTTGTCCTGAACCTCCGCGTCCTCCACGGAGAGCAGGGCACGGGCGTGCCCGGCCGACAGGACGCCGGCAGCGACCCGCCGCTGCACGGGCGGCGAGAGGCGCAGCAGCCGCAGCGTGTTGGAGACCTGCGGGCGCGAGCGACCGATGCGGTCGGCCAGCTGGTCGTGGGTGCAGTTGAAGTCCTTCAGGAGCTGGTCGTAGGCGGCGGCCTCTTCCAGTGGGTTCAGCTGCGCCCGGTGGAGGTTCTCCAGGAGGGCGTCCAGCAGCAGCTTCTCGTCCTCGGTGGCACGGACGATGGCGGGAATCCGCTCCAGGCCGGCCTCACGGCAGGCCCGCCACCGGCGCTCGCCCATGATGAGCTCGTAGCGCTCGGGACCCAGCTGACGGACGACCACGGGCTGGAGCAGACCCACCTCCTTGATGGAGGTGATCAGCTCGGCCAGGGCGTCCTCGTCGAACACCTCACGCGGCTGGCGCGGGTTGGGAGTGATGGAGTCCAGCGGCAGCTCGGCGAAGTGCGCCCCGGCGACGGTCTCCGGCGTCGGCTCGGGCTCGACCACCGGAACCACGGAGTCCGGGGACTGCGGGCTCGCCGGAAGAGTCGCCAGCTTCGCCGCGGCCACACCCCGCTCCGCACCGAGAGCCGGAATGGCCCCGGGAGAAGCCGCGGCCGGGACGGAGCCCACCCCGACAGCCGGCGCCGGTCGCTCCTGGGGAGCAGCGGGGATCAGCGCACCGAGCCCACGCCCCAGCCCCCTACGTCGCTCACTCACTGGATCCCCTCCGACATTCGCTGGCTGTTCTGGTGACCCAGCGGAGGCTGTCCTCCGTGGGCCTGGGTGGCGTCATAGCCGACATCGACCCCACGCAGGGCGATCTCGCGCGCCGCTTCGAGATACGACAGGGCACCGCTGGAGCCCGGATCGTAGGTGAGCACGGTCTGCCCGTAGCTCGGTGCCTCCGAGATGCGTACGGACCTCGGGATGCTGGTCCGCAGGACCTCCTCACCGAAGTGGCTGCGCACCTCGTCGGCCACCTGCGAGGCGAGCCGGGTGCGGCCGTCGTACATGGTGAGGAGGATCGTCGAGACGTGCAGGGCGGGGTTGAGATGGCCCCGGACCAGATCGACGTTCCGCAGCAGCTGGCCCAGTCCCTCCAGCGCGTAGTACTCGCACTGGATGGGGATGAGCACCTCGGCGCCAGCCACGAGGGCGTTGACCGTCAGCAGACCGAGCGAGGGCGGGCAGTCGATCAGGATGTAGTCGAGCGGCTGCTCGTAGGCCTGGATCGCTCGCTGCAGCCGGCTCTCGCGCGCCACCAGCGAGACCAGCTCGATCTCGGCACCGGCGAGGTCGATGGTGGCCGGGGCGCAGAAAAGGCCCTCGACATCCCGCACCGGCTGGACGACCTCGGCGAGCGGGCGGCTCTCCACCAGCACGTCGTAGATCGAGGGCACCTCGGCGTGGTGGTCGATGCCGAGCGCCGTGGAGGCATTGCCCTGCGGGTCGAGGTCGACGACCAGGACACGCGCACCGTGCAGGGCCAGGGAGGCGGCAAGGTTGACCGTCGTGGTCGTCTTGCCCACGCCGCCCTTCTGGTTGGCGACCACCATCACGCGGGTCTGGGCAGGCCGAGGAAGTCCCTCACCGGCACGACCCAGCGCCTCTACGGCCAGCTGGGCAGCACGACCGATGGGGGTGTCGTCCATCGGAGGCGGTGTTTCACGTGAAACATCCATCCCTACCGATTCGGTTCGGGGACCGGGGACCGGATCGGTCATCGGTCCCGCGATGTTGGCGTCGGACCGCAAGGATTCACTCTCCTCGGCTTCAGGCTCGCGATGAACAGAGCCTGCCATGCTTTCGGGGTCGTGAACCAGCGAGGCCCGTGGTTCTGTGGATGAATCCACCTCTGTGGACAACCCCCTCACCCTCACGGGGGGCTTCACGGGCGGCTTGCGGTCCCAGGGCGTGGCGGCCGCGCGGCCGCGGCTGATGATCCCCTGCAGCAGTGAGCGACGTTTCACGTGAAACACGATGCACGCGCCGCAGGGCCGGGACCGCTCGACACTCCGAAATCTGTACGTATCGCAGCTTGTACGGATCAGCGGACAGGGATCGCCCGCAGGGGATCACTGTCGGAAAGGTCTCAGCGGCGCCGGCGGGGCTGCCTGGCCGACCGGGCGGCCTTGGCACGCTTGGCGGCGAACCTCACGCCACCGGGGCTTTCGCCGACCTCGACCCGGACGACCGTGGTCATCGGATCGACGATGCCCTCGCCCACGTGCAGGACCGAGGCCTCGACCACACCGAGCTTGGAGAGCGCGGCACGAGCACCGTTGATCTCCTCCTCGGCCGTGTCGCCCTTGAGGGCGAGCATCTCGCCGTAAGGACGGAGCAGCGGCACGCCCCAGCCGGCCAGCCGGTCGAGCGGCGCCACGGCGCGGGCGGTCACGACGTGCACGGACGGCAGCTTGCCCATCATCTCCTCGGCGCGACCGCGGACCACGGTCACATGGTCGAGGCCCAGGAGCTCGACGACCTCCTGGAGGAAGGTGGTGCGGCGAAGCAGCGGCTCGAGCAGCGTGATCTTCAGATCCGGCCGGACCAGGGCCAGCGGGATGCCCGGCAGACCGGCCCCCGAGCCCACGTCGCACACCGTGACGCCCTCGGGCACCACCTCGGAGAGCACGGCGCAGTTCAGGAGATGGCGCTCCCACAGCCGGGGAACCTCACGCGGGCCGATGAGACCGCGCTTCACCCCGGCGTCCGCCAGGAGCTCCGCATACCGGACCGCCTCCGGGAAGTACTCGCCGAAGACTGTCCGCGCCTGCTCCGGCGCCTGGGGAAGCTCCGCTGCCTCCGTCACGGGGAACCGTCCTTCCGTACCGCATGTGTACCGCGCGAACGCACTGTGTGGCTGACTATCAGGCTGACAAAATTCGGCCCCGCCTGCGAACAGACGGGGCCGACTCTACGTGAGGGTTCAGGCAGGAAGCACGACGACGAAGCGCTGCGGCTCCTCGCCCTCGGACTCGCTGCGCAGACCGGCGGCGGCGACCGCGTCGTGCACGACCTTGCGCTCGAACGGCGTCATCGGGTCGAGCTTCACCGGCTTGCCGGAGGTCTTGACGTCCTCCGCGGCCTTGGCACCCAGCTCAGCGAGCTCGGTGCGCTTCTTGGCGCGGAAGCCCGCGATGTCGAGCATCAGACGGCTGCGGTCACCGGTCTCCCGGTGCACGGCGAGCCGGGTGAGCTCCTGAAGGGCCTCCAGCACCTCTCCGTCGCGGCCGACCAGCTTCTGCAGGTCACGGCTGCCGGAGTCACTGATGATCGAGACCGAGGCCCGGTCCGCCTCGACGTCCATGTCGATGTCGCCGTCGAGGTCGGCGATGTCGAGCAGGCCCTCGAGGTAGTCGGCCGCGATCTCACCCTCCTGCTCCAGGCGGGTCAGGGTGTCGCCACCCTCGGCGGCGGCGGAGGTGGTGCCTTCCGTCACGGATGGACTCCTTCTTGCTTCGTGGAGGCTTACTTCTTGGAGGAGGGGTGCTTGGGCCGCTGCTGGCCCTTGCGCTGACCGGACTTGGCCTGGCCCTGGCGGGAGCCTCCGGAGTTCGCGCGGCTCGGACGCGCCGGCTGGTCGGCCTGGCCCTGGGAAGCGGCCTTGGCACCCTTCGCCGGAGACTGCGGCTTCTTCTCCAGCGAGGGAGCCGTCGTCTTGTCGGAGACCGCGTCCTCGGACTCGTCGGACGCCTCGGCGTCCTTCGCGTGCTGCTGGGCGGCGGCCTGGCGCTGGGCCTTGGTCTGGCGCTTGGGCTGCTGGCGCCGGGTGGCGGCGGCACCGCCCTCCGCCTCGGCGGTCACGGTGTCGCTCTTGATCACGGTGCCGTCGGCCTGGGGCGCGAAGCCGGCCTTGGCCAGGCCCGTGAAGAAGCGGCGCTCGTTCTCGTTGCGGTCGCTGCCCTTGGCGACGATCACCTTGACGATGTTCTTCCGGCGGCGGCCGCGGACCTCACCGTGGTGGGTGACGCTCTTGAGCAGACGCTGCAGGTAGGCGTCCTGGGCCTTGCTGCCCGGAGTCGGGTTCTGGTTGATCACGTACATCTGCTGGCCCATGGTCCACACGTTGGTGGTCAGCCAGTAGACGAGGACACCGACGGGGAAGTTGATGCCCATGACGGCGAAGATCACCGGGAAGATGTACATGAGCATCTTCTGCTGCTGCATGTACGGGGTCTTCACGGAGAGGTCGACGTTCTTCATCATCAGCTGGCGCTGGGTGAAGAACTGCGAGGCAGACATCAGGATGATCATGACCGCGGTGACGATCCGCACATCGGTGATCGAGGCGTTGAGGGAAGCTACCTTCTCCGCGCTGTCCGTGAACTTGGCGGCCAGCGGGGCGCCGAAGATGTGCGCCTGACGGGCGCTGTCGAGCAGCGACTGGTTGATGACGCCGATCGTCTTGCCCTCGGCGATGTGCGAGAGCACCGAGTACAGGGCGAAGAAGAACGGCGACTGCGCCAGGATGGGAAGGCACGAGGAGAGCGGGTTGGTGCCCGTCTCCTTGTACAGCTTCATCATCTCTTCGGACTGACGCTGCTTGTCGCTCTTGTAGCGCTCCTGGATCGCCTTCATCTTCGGCTGGAGCGCCTGCATGTTCCGCGTCGACTTGATCTGCTTCACGAAGAGCGGGATCAGGCAGATGCGGATCAGCACCACGAGGGACACGATCGACAGGCCCCAGGCCCAGCCCGTGTCAGGGCCGAAGATCGCCCCGTACAGCTTGTGGAACTGGACGATCACCCATGAGACAGGTGTGGTGATGAAGCTGAAAAAATTGGCAATCGTGTCCACTAATCAGGCTCCTTGAGCATTGGGCGAGGTCTCTGCAGCCGGGCTCGTCTCGGCGGTGGACCCGCCCTTGTCTCCGCGCAGCGCGTCCCGCAGCATCTCGTGCCAACGCGGCCGCTTGCGCGGGGGAACATGGTCCACGCCGCCGGGCGACCACGGATTGCACCGCAGGATGCGCCAGGCGGTCAGGGCAGTGCCCTTGATCGCGCCATGCCGGTCGATGGCCGTGAATCCGTAGTGGGAACACGACGGGTAGTACCGGCAGACGGGACCCAGAAGCGGGCTGATCGTCCACTGGTACAGCTTGATGAGAGCCAGCAGCGGGTACTTCATCGCGTGCCCCCTCCCAGCAACCGCTGGAGAGCGGCGTCCAGGTCTCGGGCCAGCTGAACGTGGTCGGCGTCACCGGCTCCGGGCAACGCCCGTACGACCACCAGGCTACCGGGGGGGAGCTCGGTGAGCCGCTCACGGACGAGATGGCGGAGGCGACGCTTCACCTGGTTGCGGACGACCGCGCCGCCTACGGCCTTGCTCACGACGAAACCCGCACGCGTCGGGGGAGCGCTCTCCCCAGGCGCGTGCGGGTCCGTTGCACCGCTGCGTAGATGGACGACGAGGAGCGGGCGGCCGGCCCGGCGTCCTCTGCGTACCGCGGTCGCGAAGTCCTCGCGCCGCCTCAGCCGATTCTCGGTAGGCAGCACGTCATGACCTGTGCGCGGATCAGGCGGACAGGCGGGCGCGACCCTTGCCACGGCGAGCGGCCAGGATGGCGCGGCCGGCACGGGTACGCATGCGCAGGCGGAAACCGTGGGTCTTCGCGCGACGACGGTTGTTCGGCTGGAAGGTGCGCTTGCTCACTCGGGGGCTCCAGTAATGATTCGTTGGTGGCGGGACATCGCCTGGCTGTCACCGTGCGCCCACGAGTAGCTCGCATACGCCCGAGTGCACCGCTTCGCGATCACATATGGTGATCTTCGCCCATCGGTAGGCAGGCGGCAGCAGCCATCGACAACTCGACCTGGTTACGGTACGCGCGGCTACGCCATCCGGTCAAACCGACCGGTCACCGGGGTGCTCTGTGCACAGGCTGTGGACAACAACTTGAACCACGTCAGCCGCCACGACTACCGTGGCTGGACTCCGCAGTCTTTTCCGTTCTGTCCTTACCTGTCCTTCCGGACTTCGACCCACCGTCCCGCAGAACCACACCTTCGTGGGACCAATGAGGAAGCGTGCCCCGTGGCTGACGTACCTGCCGATCTTGCCGCAGTGTGGCCGCGCGTGCTGGAACAGCTCCTCGGCGAAGGCCAGGGCATCGAGCCCAAGGACAAGCAGTGGATCGAGCGCTGCCAGCCGCTCGCACTGGTGGCCGACACCGCGCTCCTCGCCGTGCCCAACGAGTACGGCAAGCAGGTCCTCGAAGGCCGGCTCGCCCCGCTGATCAGCGAGGCCCTCAGCCGCGCGTGCGGCCGGCCGATCCGGATCGCGATCACCGTCGACGACTCCGCGGCCGAACCGACGCCGCCCGCGCCGCCCGCCCGGCCGGCCCCGCCGCAGCCCTACGGCGCGTACGACGGCTACGACAACTACGACGACTACGGGCGTCCGATGCCGGACGACGGCCTGCCGACCGCCCGGCCCGCCTACCCCGAGTACCAGCAGCAGCGCCCCGACCCGGGCGTCTGGCCGCGCGCCCAGGAGGACGTCACCTGGCAGCAGCAGCGGCTCGCCGGCTTCCAGGAGCGCGATCCGTACGCGACGCCCCGGCCGCAGCAGCCCCAGCAGCCGCGGTACGACGAGCGCCCCCCGTACGAGCAGGCGCCGCAGCGCCCCGAACGGGGCGAGCTGCCCGACACGGACGGCCCCGGCGGCCCCGGCCCCGGCGGCCGCGGACCCCGCCCGGGAGCCGGAACGACCGGCATGGGCGGCTCCTCGTCCGGTCAGGGCGCCGGCTCGGGCGCGCCGGGCGAGCAGCACGCGCGCCTGAACCCCAAGTACCTCTTCGACACCTTCGTCATCGGTTCCTCGAACCGCTTCGCGCACGCGGCCGCGGTCGCCGTGGCCGAGGCGCCGGCGAAGGCGTACAACCCGCTCTTCATCTACGGGGAGTCGGGCCTCGGCAAGACCCATCTGCTCCACGCGATCGGCCACTACGCGCGCAGCCTCTACCCGGGCACGCGGGTGCGGTACGTGAGCTCGGAGGAGTTCACCAACGAGTTCATCAACTCGATCCGTGACGGCAAGGGCGACGCGTTCCGCAAGCGCTACCGGGATGTGGACATCCTGCTGGTCGACGACATCCAGTTCCTCGCGAGCAAGGAGTCGACGCAGGAGGAGTTCTTCCACACCTTCAACACGCTCCACAACGCCAACAAGCAGATCGTGCTCTCCTCCGACCGGCCGCCGAAGCAGCTGATGACGCTGGAGGACCGGCTCCGCAACCGCTTCGAGTGGGGCCTCACCACCGACGTGCAGCCGCCGGAGCTGGAGACCCGCATCGCGATCCTGCGCAAGAAGGCCGTCCAGGAGCAGCTGAACGCCCCGCCGGAGGTGCTGGAGTTCATCGCCTCCCGGATCTCGCGGAACATCCGTGAGCTGGAGGGCGCGCTGATCCGCGTCACCGCCTTCGCGAGCCTCAACCGGCAGCCGGTGGACCTCGGGCTCACCGAGATCGTCCTCAAGGACCTGATCCCGGGTGGCGAGGACACGGCGCCGGAGATCACCGCCGGCGCGATCATGGCGGCCACGGCCGACTACTTCGGGCTGACGGTGGAGGACCTGTGCGGCTCCTCGCGCAGCCGCGTGCTCGTCACCGCCCGCCAGATCGCCATGTACCTGTGCCGGGAGCTCACGGATCTGTCGCTGCCGAAGATCGGCGCGCAGTTCGGCGGGCGGGACCACACGACCGTCATGCACGCGGACCGCAAGATCCGGGCGCTGATGGCGGAGCGGCGCTCCATCTACAACCAGGTCACCGAGCTGACCAACCGCATCAAGAACGGCTGACGACCGCTTCCTCGGCCTCCTCACGAAGGCTCCTCACGAAGGGCGCTCCGGGCACTCCCGGGGCGCCCTTCGGCGTTTCCGGGGCGCCCTCCGGGGCATGCAACCGCCGCCGAGGCAGGTGCCAGGCCGTCGCCGAGCCGCCGCCGAGCCGTTGCCGCTGTTCGATTACTGCGTTCCGGTGGCGGCTTCTCCACAGATTGGGGGATGATCTCCCGTCCACAGGGTGGGGACTGCCGAGTTATCCGGATTGCATCCACAGGCGCCCCTGTTGACCAGGCATCATCCCAGGTCAGGGCCCTGTGGAATTGTTGGCAAACGATCTCCACAGCCTGTGGACAAAAGATCCGTCCACAGGGGCGCCGCGCGGTTGTCCACCGGCAGCCCACAGGCAGCGGCGGGTTGCCCACAGCTTCTCCACACCGCTGTCCACTGTTCGGCAAGGAAACGCCCGGGCTCACTGGGGCGAGTGAAAGCCGTCACACCAAGGGAGACGTTTGGGCTGTGGGGAACCTGGGGAAAGCTGGGGACAGCACTGGGGAGAACTCCCCCTGTCCTGTGAATCGGGTGTGCAGAACTTTCGTGTGTCCACAGAACACCCCGGTTGTCCACGGGTTCCACCCACAGGGGCAGTGGACAAAAAAGTGGGTCTGACCTGCGTGGACGACGTTATCCACGGTTTCCACAGGCCCTACTACTACTCCCACTCATAGTTAGCTCGGAATCTGCTTTGAAGCGGGGCCTGTGCACAACTCGAGCCCGGAGCCTCGGCGACCTCTTGTCGCGACTTGACCCCGAGCCGCACCGAGTGTCGGTGGCGTACGTCAGACTGGTTCCCGCAGTCGACGAAGAGCCAGCAACAAGCAGGAGGCGGTTCCGGTGAAGATCCGGGTGGAGCGCGATGTACTCGCGGAGGCGGTGGCGTGGGTGGCCCGCAGCCTTCCGGCCCGTCCGCCGGCGCCCGTTCTCGCGGGCCTTCTGCTGAAGGCCGAGGACGGCGCGCTGAGCTTCTCCAGCTTCGACTACGAGGTCTCGGCGCGGGTCTCCGTCGAGGCGGAGGTCGAGGAGGACGGCACCGTCCTCGTCTCCGGCCGCCTGCTCGCCGACATCTGCCGCGCCCTCCCGAACCGCCCGGTGGAGATCTCCACAGACGGTGTACGGGCGACCGTGGTCTGCGGCTCCTCCCGCTTCACCCTCCACACCCTGCCTGTGGAGGAGTACCCGGCGCTGCCGGAGATGCCGACCGCGACCGGCACCGTCCCCGGCGAGGTCTTCGCCGCCGCCGCCGCGCAGGTGGCCATCGCCGCCGGCCGTGACGACACGCTGCCCGTCCTCACCGGTGTGCGCATCGAGATCGAGGGCGACACCGTCACCCTGGCCTCCACCGACCGCTACCGCTTCGCGGTCCGCGAGTTCCTGTGGAAGCCGGAGTCCCCGGACACCTCCGCCGTCGCGCTGGTGCCCGCGAAGACCCTCCTGGACACGGCCAAGTCCCTGACCAGCGGCGACTCGGTCACCCTGGCGCTCTCCGGCTCGGGCAAGGGCGAGGGCCTGATCGGCTTCGAGGGCGCGGGCCGCCGCACCACCACCCGACTGCTCGAGGGCGACCTGCCGAAGTACCGGACGCTGTTCCCCACCGAGTTCAACTCGGTCGCCGTGATCGAGACCGCCCCCTTCGTCGAGGCCGTCAAGCGTGTGGCCCTGGTGGCCGAGCGCAACACCCCGGTGCGCCTCAGCTTCGAGCAGGGCGTGCTCATCCTGGAGGCCGGCTCCAGCGACGACGCACAGGCTGTGGAGCGTGTGGACGCGCAGCTGGAGGGCGACGACATCTCGATCGCCTTCAACCCGACCTTCCTGCTGGACGGTCTGAGCGCGATCGACTCCCCGGTCGCCCAGCTGTCCTTCACGACCTCCACCAAGCCCGCGCTCCTGAGCGGCAAGCCGGCGCTCGACGCGGAGGCGGACGAGGCCTACAAGTACCTGATCATGCCGGTGCGGCTGAGCGGCTGACGCCCTCTGCCGGGGCCCCGGGGTTCGTCCCCGGGGAGACGCGGTAACGGGGTCGACCGGGTGGTCGACTGAGCGGCTGACCCCACAGGTGTGCACGCGGGTCCGGGCGTAGGCTCGGACCCGGGTACGAACCGCACACGACGCTTAAGGAATCTCTGATGGAGCTCGGTCTCGTCGGTCTCGGCAAGATGGGCGGCAACATGCGCGAGCGCATTCGCCGCGCCGGCCACACCGTCATCGGATACGACCGCAACCCGGACCTCGCCGATGTCCACAGCCTCGAGGAGCTTGTGGGCAAGCTCAAGGGTCCGCGCGTCGTGTGGGTCATGGTCCCCGCCGGTGCCGCCACCCAGTCGACCATCGACGAGCTGGCACAGCTGCTCTCCCCCGGCGACATCGTCGTGGACGGCGGGAACTCCCGCTGGACCGACGACGAGAAGCACGCCGAGGAGCTCGCCGCCAAGGGCATCGGTTTCGTCGACTGCGGCGTCTCCGGCGGCGTGTGGGGCCTGGAGAACGGCTACGCGCTGATGTACGGCGGCGACGCCGAGCACGTGGCCCGCGTCCAGCCGATCTTCGACGCGCTCAAGCCCGAGGGCGAGTTCGGCTCCGTGCACGCGGGCAAGGTCGGCGCCGGCCACTTCGCGAAGATGGTCCACAACGGCATCGAGTACGCGATGATGCAGGCCTACGCCGAGGGCTGGGAGCTGCTGGAGAAGGTCGACTCGGTCACCGACGTCCGCGAGGTCTTCCGCTCCTGGCAGGAAGGCACCGTCATCCGCTCGTGGCTGCTCGACCTCGCGGTCAACGCCCTCGACGAGGACGAGCACCTGGACAAGCTGCGCGGCTACGCGGAGGACTCCGGCGAGGGCCGGTGGACCGTCGAGGCCGCCATCGACAACGCCGTACCGCTCCCGGCGATCACCGCGTCGCTGTTCGCGCGGTTCGCGTCGCGTCAGGACGACTCGCCGCAGATGAAGATGATCGCCGCGCTGCGCAACCAGTTCGGTGGCCACGCGGTCGAGACGAAGAAGTAATCCACAGGCTGTGCACCCCGCGGTGCACAGCAGCCGGGGGAAGGTCGGCGCCCACCATGCACGTCACGCATCTGTCGCTGGCCGACTTCCGCTCGTACGCCCGGGTCGAGGTCCCTCTCGATCCGGGCGTCACCGCTTTCGTGGGGGCGAACGGCCAGGGCAAGACCAACCTCGTCGAGGCCGTCGGCTATCTCGCCACCCTCGGCAGCCACCGGGTCGCCTCCGACGCCCCGCTGGTACGCATGGGCGCGGAGCGGGCGATCATCCGCGCGGCCGTCACCCAGGGCGAGCGCTCCCAGCTGGTCGAGCTCGAACTCAACCCGGGCCGTGCCAACCGCGCCCGTATCAACAGGTCCTCGCAGGTCAAGCCCCGTGACGTGCTCGGCATCATCCGCACGGTGCTGTTCGCGCCCGAGGACCTGGCGCTGATCAAGGGCGACCCCGGCGAGCGCCGGCGCTTCCTCGACGAGCTGATCACGGCGCGCGCGCCGCGCATGGCGGGCGTGCGCTCCGACTACGAGCGGGTGCTCAAGCAGCGCAACACACTCCTGAAGTCCGCCGCCATGGCCCGGCGGCACGGCGGCCGGTCCATGGACATGTCCACCCTGGACGTCTGGGACCAGCACCTGGCGCGGGCCGGCGCCGAGCTGCTCGCCCAGCGGCTCGACCTCGTCGGGACGCTCCAGCCGCTCGCCGACAAGGCGTACGAGCAGCTGGCCCCCGGCGGCGGGCCGGTCCAGCTGGAGTACAAGCCGTCCGCACCCGGCGCCGGGCACACCCGCGAGGAGCTGTACGGACAGCTGCTCGCCGCGCTCGCCGACGTACGCAAGCAGGAGATCGAGCGGGGCGTCACGCTGGTCGGACCGCACCGCGACGACCTGCTGCTCAAGCTCGGCGACCTGCCGGCCAAGGGATACGCGAGCCACGGCGAGTCCTGGTCGTACGCGCTGGCGCTGCGCCTCGCCTCGTACGACCTGCTGCGGGCCGAGGGCAACGAGCCGGTGCTCGTCCTCGACGACGTCTTCGCCGAGCTCGACGCGCGCCGCCGCGAGCGGCTCGCGGAGCTGGTCGCGCCGGGCGAGCAGGTGCTCGTCACGGCGGCGGTCGACGACGACGTGCCGGGAGTGCTCACGGGGACGCGGTACGCGGTGTCCGGCGGGACGGTGGAGCGCGCATGACCGAGAACACTTCCCCACAGCCTGTGGACAAGTCTTCGGCTCAGGCCGCGTCGGCCGGACCGGCCGGACCGGCCGCCGAGCCGTCCGGCGTGGACCTCGCGCGGGTCGCGCTGCGCGCCGCCAAGGAGCAGGCACGGGCGCGGGGCGCGGCGGCCGCCCAGAAGAAGCAGGCCCGGCGCGGCGGCGGACTGCGCTCCGGCGCGCACGCCGACGGACGCGACCCGATGGCGCTCGGCGCCGCGATCAACCGGCTGATCACCGAGCGGGGCTGGGAGACGCCCGCGGCGGTCGGCGGCGTCATGGGCCGCTGGCCCCAGATCGTCGGCGAGGACCTGGCCAAGCACTGCGTACCGCTGCGGTACGACGAGGACCCGGAGGAGCGGGTGCTCACCGTGCAGTGCGACTCCACGGCCTGGGCGACGCAGCTGCGGCTGCTGGCACCGCGGCTGGTGGCGCGGCTGAACGAGGACCTGGGGCACGGCACCGTACGGATGATCAAGGTGCTGGGGCCGGGCGGACCGCGCCGCGGGTACGGGCCCCTGCGGGCGCCGGGGTCCACGGGACCGGGCGACACCTACGGGTAGCAGGTAGACCCCGCCCGGGTGGCGGCCGTACCCACCCGTTCCTCGTGCCGCCCCCTTTCTCGCGCCCTCCCCCTTCTCGTGCCGTCCCCTTTTCTCGCGCCCACCCCTTCCTCACGCCCGCCCGTTCCCCTCGTTTTCGGCCGGCCACCCCCAGCGGAACGACGGCCTCCGCCCAGGTGCCACTCGCCGTCACGGCCCGAAGCGCTAGGTGGCCGTCAGGGGCCTCTGGAGCCCCTCTCCAGATATGGGGAGTCGTCTCGCGCCCGCCGAGGGCGGCACATGAGCATTCAGGTACCGGCAAACCCCCATGAGTGTCAGTGGTACCGGTAGACTGGAAGACAATCCCGCCACCCTGCGGAACAAGTCGAACGACGCAGCCGCTCCCGTATGCCCGGAGAACGGCCTGTGCTGTGCCAGAAAGGGCGCTTCGTGGCCGATTCCGGCAACCCCAACGAGAACAACCAGTACACCGCCAGCAACATCCAGGTCCTCGAGGGCCTGGATGCCGTGCGCAAGCGCCCTGGCATGTACATCGGCTCGACCGGTGAGCGCGGCCTGCACCACATGGTGCAGGAGGTCGTCGACAACTCGGTCGACGAGGCCCTGGCCGGCCATGCGGACACCATCGACGTGACGATCCTGGCCGACGGCGGCGTGCGCGTCGTCGACAACGGCCGTGGCATCCCCGTCGGCATCGTCGAGTCCGAGGGCAAGCCGGCCGTCGAGGTCGTGCTGACCGTCCTCCACGCGGGCGGCAAGTTCGGCGGCGGCGGCTACGCCGTCTCCGGCGGTCTGCACGGTGTCGGCGTGTCCGTGGTCAACGCCCTCTCCACCAAGGTCTCGGTGGAGATCAAGACCGACGGCCACCGCTGGACGCAGGACTACAAGATGGGCGCCCCCACCGCGCCCCTCGCGAAGCACGAGGAGACCGACGAGACCGGCACCTCGGTCACGTTCTGGTCCGACCCGGACATCTTCGAGACGACCGAGTACTCCTTCGAGACGCTCTCGCGCCGCTTCCAGGAGATGGCCTTCCTCAACAAGGGCCTGACGATCACGCTCACCGACGAGCGCGAGTCCGCGAAGGCCACCGTCGGCGCCGACGACCCCGACGCCGAGGCGGCCGCGGAGCCGACCGCGCGCACGGTGAAGTACCACTACGAGGGCGGCATCGTCGACTTCGTGAAGTACCTCAACTCGCGCAAGGGCGAGCTGATCCACCCGACAGTCATCGACATCGAGGCCGAGGACAAGGAGCGCCTGCTCTCGGTCGAGATCGCGATGCAGTGGAACTCCTCGTACAGCGAGGGCGTGTACTCGTTCGCGAACACGATCCACACCCACGAGGGCGGTACGCACGAGGAGGGCTTCCGCGCCGCGCTGACGACCCTCGTCAACAAGTACGCGCGCGAGAAGAAGCTGCTCCGCGAGAAGGACGACAACCTCACGGGCGACGACATCCGCGAGGGTCTGACCGCGATCATCTCGGTCAAGATCGGCGAGCCGCAGTTCGAGGGCCAGACCAAGACCAAGCTCGGCAACACTGAGGCGAAGACCTTCGTGCAGAAGGTCGTCTTCGAGCACCTCACGGACTGGTTCGACCGCAACCCGAACGAGGCCGCGGACATCGTCCGCAAGGGCATCACCGCCGCCACCGCGCGCGTGGCCGCCCGCAAGGCGCGCGACCTGACCCGCCGCAAGGGTCTCCTGGAGTCGGCCTCCCTGCCGGGCAAGCTCTCCGACTGCCAGTCGAACGACCCCACCAAGTGCGAGATCTTCATCGTCGAGGGTGACTCCGCCGGCGGCTCGGCCAAGTCCGGCCGCAACCCGATGTACCAGGCCATCCTGCCGATCCGCGGCAAGATCCTGAACGTCGAGAAGGCCCGCGTCGACAAGATCCTGCAGAACACCGAGGTCCAGGCGCTGATCTCCGCCTTCGGCACCGGCGTCCACGAGGACTTCGACATCGAGAAGCTCCGCTATCACAAGATCATCCTGATGGCGGACGCCGACGTCGACGGCCAGCACATCAACACCCTGCTGCTGACCTTCCTCTTCCGCTTCATGCGCCCGCTGGTCGAGGCCGGTCACGTCTACCTCTCCCGCCCGCCGCTCTACAAGATCAAGTGGGGCCGGGACGACTTCGAGTACGCGTACTCGGACCGCGAGCGCGACGCGCTCGTCGAGCTGGGCAAGCAGAACGGCAAGCGGATCAAGGAAGACTCGATCCAGCGCTTCAAGGGTCTCGGCGAGATGAACGCCGAGGAGCTGCGCGTCACCACCATGGACGTCGAGCACCGCGTGCTCGGCCAGGTCACCCTGGACGACGCCGCCCAGGCCGACGACCTGTTCTCGGTGCTGATGGGCGAGGACGTCGAGGCGCGGCGCTCGTTCATCCAGCGCAACGCCAAGGACGTTCGCTTCCTCGACATCTGAGTCGGTCTCAGCTGACCGTACGAAAGGACTGACGACCAGCAATGGCCGACGAAACCACTCCTGTGAACACCGGGACCCCCGAGACTCCCGAAGAAGAAGGCCCGCAGCTGCGGATCGAGCCCGTCGGGCTCGAGACCGAGATGCAGCGCTCGTACCTCGACTACGCGATGTCCGTCATCGTGTCGCGCGCGCTGCCCGACGTCCGCGACGGCCTCAAGCCGGTGCACCGCCGCGTGCTCTACGCGATGTACGACGGCGGCTACCGGCCCGAGAAGGGCTTCTACAAGTGCGCCCGCGTCGTCGGCGACGTGATGGGTAACTACCACCCGCACGGCGACACCTCGATCTACGACGCCCTCGTCCGCCTCGCCCAGCCCTGGGCCATGCGGATGCCGCTCGTCGACTCCAACGGCAACTTCGGCTCCCCGGGCAACGACCCGGCGGCCGCCATGCGCTACACCGAGTGCAAGATGGCGCCGCTGTCGATGGAGATGGTCCGCGACATCGACGAGGAGACCGTCGACTTCACGGACAACTACGACGGCCGCTCCCAGGAGCCGACCGTCCTGCCGGCCCGCTTCCCCAACCTGCTGATCAACGGCTCCGCCGGCATCGCGGTCGGCATGGCGACCAACATCCCGCCGCACAACCTGCGCGAGGTCGCCGCCGGCGCCCAGTGGTACCTGGACCACCCCGAGGCCGGCCACGAGGAGCTCCTCGACGCGCTCATCGAGCGCATCAAGGGACCCGACTTCCCGACCGGCGCGCTCGTCGTCGGCCGCAAGGGCATCGAGGAGGCGTACCGCACCGGCCGCGGCTCCATCACCATGCGCGCGGTCGTCGAGGTCGAGGAGATCCAGAACCGCCAGTGCCTGGTGGTCACCGAGCTGCCCTACCAGGTCAACCCGGACAACCTCGCGCAGAAGATCGCCGACCTCGTCAAGGACGGCAAGATCGGCGGCATCGCCGACGTCCGCGACGAGACCTCCTCGCGCACCGGCCAGCGCCTGGTCATCGTGCTCAAGCGGGACGCCGTCGCCAAGGTCGTCCTCAACAACCTGTACAAGCACACCGACCTGCAGACGAACTTCGGCGCCAACATGCTGGCGCTCGTCGACGGCGTGCCGCGCACCCTCTCGATCGACGCGTTCATCCGCCACTGGGTGACGCACCAGATCGAGGTCATCGTCCGGCGCACCAGGTTCCGGCTGCGCAAGGCCGAGGAGCGCGCCCACATCCTGCGCGGTCTGCTCAAGGCGCTCGACGCGATCGACGAGGTCATCGCCCTCATCCGGCGCAGCGAGACGGTCGAGATCGCCCGCGGCGGTCTGATGGACCTCCTCCAGATCGACGAGATCCAGGCGAACGCCATCCTCGAGATGCAGCTGCGCCGGCTCGCCGCCCTGGAGCGCCAGAAGATCGTCGCCGAGCACGACGAGCTCCAGGCGAAGATCAACGAGTACAACGCGATCCTGGCCTCGCCCGAGAAGCAGCGGACGATCGTCAGCGAGGAGCTCGCGGCGCTGGTCGAGAAGTACGGCGACGACCGCCGCAGCCAGCTCGTGCCCTTCGACGGCGACATGTCCATCGAGGACCTGATCGCCGAGGAGGACATCGTCGTCACCATCACGCGTGGCGGCTACGTGAAGCGGACGAAGACCGAGGACTACCGCTCGCAGAAGCGCGGCGGCAAGGGCGTGCGCGGCACGAAGCTGAAGCAGGACGACATCGTCGACCACTTCTTCGTGACGACCACCCACAACTGGCTGCTGTTCTTCACCAACAAGGGCCGGGTCTACCGGGCCAAGGCGTACGAGCTGCCGGACGCCGGCCGGGACGCCCGCGGCCAGCACGTGGCCAACCTGCTGGCCTTCCAGCCGGACGAGCAGATCGCCGAGATCCTGGCGATCCGCGACTACGAGGCCGCGCCGTACCTGGTGCTCGCCACCAAGGCCGGCCTGGTGAAGAAGACCGCGCTGAAGGACTACGACTCCCCGCGCTCCGGCGGCGTCATCGCGATCAACCTGCGCGAGCGGGAGGACGGCAGCGACGACGAGCTGATCGGCGCCGAGCTGGTGTCGGCCGAGGACGACCTGCTGCTGATCTCCAAGAAGGCGCAGTCGATCCGCTTCACCGCCACGGACGACGCGCTGCGCCCGATGGGCCGTGCCACCTCCGGCGTCAAGGGGATGAGTTTCCGCGAGGACGACGAGCTCCTCTCGATGAATGTCGTCCGGCCGGGTACGTTCGTCTTCACCGCGACCGACGGTGGCTACGCCAAGCGCACCGCCGTCGACGAGTACCGCGTCCAGGGCCGCGGCGGCCTCGGCATCAAGGCCGCCAAGATCGTGGAGGACCGTGGCTCGCTCGTGGGCGCGCTGGTGGTCGAGGAGACGGACGAGATCCTCGCCATCACGCTGTCCGGCGGTGTGATTCGTACGCGAGTCAACGAAGTCAGGGAGACCGGCCGTGACACCATGGGCGTCCAGCTGATCAACCTGGGCAAGCGTGATGCCGTCGTCGGCATCGCCCGCAACGCCGAGGCGGGCGGCGAGGACGACGAGGACGTCGATGGAGTGGCCGAGGCTGCCGAGGCCGTCGAGGCGGCCGAGGGCACGGAGCCCGCGGCCGGGGAGCACGAGGAGTAGAGCGTGAGTGGAGCCACGGGCGCCGGTCCGGCCGACGGCCGGTCCGCAGGATCGAGCGGTGCCCGTGGCTCCGCCACGGACTCCCAGGGGGTTACGGTGACGGACACTCGGGGGCAGGGCCCCTCGTACGACACGTACAACGGGCCGCTGCCCGGCGAGCGGGCGGGGGCGCAGCCGCAGGGCGGCCCGTACCACCCGCCGCAGGCCTACGCGGCCGGTGGCGGGACGCAGGGCGGCCAGGGGGGCACCCTGGGCGGCCAGAACGCCGCCGCCATGCGCAAGGCCCGCACGGGGGCGCGCACCACGCCGCGCACCCGCAAGGCGCGGCTGCGGGTGGCCAAGGCCGACCCGTGGTCGGTGATGAAGGTGAGCTTCCTGCTCTCCATCGCGCTCGGCATCTGCACGGTGGTGGCCGCGGCGGTGCTGTGGATGGTCATGGACGCCATGGGCGTCTTCTCGACCGTCGGCGGCACCATCTCGGAGGCGACCGGCTCCAACGAGTCGAACGGCTTCGACCTGCAGTCCTTCCTGTCGCTGCCGCGCGTCCTGATGTTCACCTCGGTGATCGCGGTGATCGACGTGGTCCTGATGACCGCCCTGGCGACGCTGGGCGCGTTCATCTACAACCTGTCGGCCGGCTTCGTGGGCGGTGTCGAGCTCACTCTCGCCGAGGACGAGTGACCTGCGCCGGTGTGCTCCGGGGGGCGGTCCGGGAACCGATTTTGGGACTGGCCCCCACGTGCGCTAATCTTCAGGAGTCAGCGCGCGGGACACACACCGCAAAGCGCGGCGGGGCTATAGCTCAGTTGGTTAGAGCGCATCCCTGATAAGGATGAGGCCACAGGTTCAAATCCTGTTAGCCCCACATCGAAGATCGGCCCGGACGGTTCACCCGTCCGGGCCGATTGGTTTTGGGCACGCCTTGTCGGCCTAGGTCACTGATCGGTATCGGCCGGTGTGTAGAGTGGGCGTCAGAAGTCTCCTACGTCAACGAAAGACGAGGTCGCGCGGTGAAGAAGCTTCTCCTGGTCGCACTGGCCGCCATCGGCGGGCTCCTCGTGTACCGCCAGATCCAGGCGGATCGCGCCGAGCAGGATCTGTGGACGGAGGCGACCGACTCCGTGCCCGCAGGTTCGGGTGTGTGAGACGAAAGATCGTCTGTGTGAGGCCCCGGCCGCTTCGAGCGGCCGGGGCCTCATTCTGTTTGCCTCAGTGAACGAATTACTTGCTCTCGCGAATTTGTAGGGTGTCGGCCGTACGGGCGGGCAGGATGGGCCGGCACGGACACGACGAGGGGATGAGCGTGAAGAGGCAACGGGCTACCGGCCGTACGGCGGGAGGGCGTACGGCAGGCGTGCGGGCGGCGGGAGCGCTGGCCGCGGCGGTGTGCACGGCCGCCCTGCTGCCGGGCACGGCGTGGGCGGCCGGGGACGGCGGCGGGTATGCCTTCGAGGACGGCGCGCAGCGGGTGAAGGGCGCCATCTCCAACCTGGACGCCGAGCAGCTGAAGGCCGGGCAGACCTACCGCGACACCATCAAGAAGGACGGCAAGCTCTACTACCGCGTCGACCTCGACTCGAAGCAGAACGCGTACGTCTCCGTCGTCGCCGTCCCGAAGGCCGGCGGCAAGGCCGCGTACGGCGACGGCATCAAGGTGAGCATGCAGGACGGCTCCAGCACCCAGTGCGGCTCCCAGGAATCGAGCTTCGGCTCGGCCGAGTTCCCCCGCCCGATCACCGCGTACGCCGACCGCACCATCGACCCGGACTCCACCACGTGCCGCCAGGCGGGCGCCTACTACGTGCTCGTCGAGCGGGAGTCGGGCCAGGAGTCCGACCCGGCCGACTGGGAACTGGAGATCCGTTTCCGCACCGAGCCGGGGCTCACGAAGACGGGGCCGACGGCACTGCCGTCGAACTGGCCCTCGGGCACGCCCGCGCCGCCCACGGGCGGGCCGCAGCGGCGTGACGGCGGCGCCGGGTTCGGCAACGCGACCTCCCTGAAGCAGGGCGAGTGGCGCACCGACATCAAGCCGGGGCAGACGCTGATCTACCGGGTGCCGGTCGACTGGGGCCAGCAGCTGTTCGTCAGCGCCGAGCTCGGCAGCAGCCCCGCATCGGACGAGTACATCAGCGGCGCGCTCGCGCTGTCGCTGGAGAACCAGGTCCTCGGCCACGTCAGCCGCGACACCATGACCTACGACGGCGACCCGGCGAGGATGGCGCTCGACCCCGAGCGGCCGGTGGCCTACGAGAACCGCTTCTCCGGGACCTACACGACGAGCGCCATGCGCTTCGCCGGCTGGTACTACGTGTCGGCCACGCTCAACCCGGCGGTCGCCAAGGCGTACGGGGACAAGCCACTGCCGCTCACGCTGCGGGTGAACCTCACCGGGCAGCCCAAGCCCGGGCCCGCGTACGACGGACCCGCCGGGTCCTTCGCGGTGACCGACGACGACCGGGACGCGGCCGCCAGCGGGCACAGCGGCCCCCAGGCGGCGAGGAGCGGCACCCTGAAGGTCGTCGGCGTGGCCGGGATCGGCGCCGGGAGCGTCCTGCTGCTCGGCCTCGGCGCCTGGTGGCTGCTCGCCCGGCGGTCGGCGGCCGGGGCGGGCCCTACGCCTGGATGAGCGCCCAGATGCCCACGGCGAAGCAGAGCAGCGCCGTGATCAGGACGGGGACCGCCACCTTCGCCGGCGGCCCCGGCCGGCGGGCGGGAACCGATGCGCCCTGACCGGTGTATTCAGGAGTAGGAGGGACCCGCTCGTACGGCACCGCGGCCGTGGGGGCCTGGGCGAAGGAGGCGGGGGAATGCGCGGGAGCCTGTACGGGGGCCGGAGCCGGCGCGTAGGCCGGGGACGGCGGGGCCGCGACGGCCTGCGTGGGTGTCGGGACCGGCGCCTGCCGGGGCGGTGGCGGCAGATGGAAGCTGCCCGTCTCCGACGGGCCCGGGACCTGCTGCGCGGACTGTGGCTGCTGCTGGTCCTGCTGCGGTACGGGCGCGGCGGCCGGGGCGCCGGCCTGCACGGCGGCCGGGGCGTCGGCCTGCGCGGCAGCCGCGGCAGCGGACGCCTGGGCCCGGTCGCCGTGGTCCGCGGTCTCGGGGCCGTTCGGGCCGAAGCCGGGCGGCAGCGGGCCGATCTGGTCGAAGACCTCGACGGGCTCCTCGCCGGGCGCGGGCTCGGGCAGCAGCTCGGCCGCCGCCGTCAGCGCCTTCCGGGCGCCCGTGGCCGTCTTGAAGCGGGCCTGCGGGTCGGGCTGGAGCAGCCCGGCCAGGACCTGCCACAGGGGCTCCGGGATGCCCTGCGGGGCGCCCGGCGTGCCGTGCCTCCGGAAGTGGTCCACCAGGGCCTGCGAGTCCGGCTTGCGGCCCTGGAGCAGATAGAGCGCGACCAGGCCGACCGCGAACAGGTCGGCGGTGAAGTCGGGCTCCGCGCCCATCAGTTGCTCGGGCGCGAAATAACCCGGCGTCCCCACCACGTAGTTGGTCTCCGTGAGGCGGGGCTCGCCCTTGCGCATCGAGATCCCGAAGTCGGACAGCCGCAGGTGCGGCCGTCCGGTTCCGGTGACCTCGAGCAGGATGTTGGCCGGCTT
Organism: Streptomyces sp. NPDC127092; assembly: GCF_042722475.1. Taxonomy (NCBI): domain Bacteria; kingdom Bacillati; phylum Actinomycetota; class Actinomycetes; order Kitasatosporales; family Streptomycetaceae; genus Streptomyces; species Streptomyces sp. NPDC127092. The sequence continues at coordinate 89,691 of NZ_JBHXFE010000028.1, read as the reverse complement.
GATGTCGCGGTGCACGACCCCCTCCGCGTGCACCGCGGCCAGTCCGGACAGCAGCTGGTCGAGCAGGACGCACACGAAGCGGGGCGGCAGCGCGCCGTAGTCCCCGATGACGTGCGCCAGGGAACCGCCCGCCACGAGGTCCATCGTGAAGAGGACCTTGTCGTCGTCCGCGGCCCAGCTGGCCGGGGCGAGGACGTGCGGGTGGTCGATCCTGAGCGCCTGCTCGCGCACGAAGCGCAGCAGGGCGTGGGCGTCGCTCTGCTGGAGCACCTTGGCCGCCACATAGCGGCGTCGCCGGTGGTCCCAGGCACGCCAGACCGCGCCGATTCCGCCGCGGCCGATCGGATCGATCAGCTCGTACCGACCAGCGAAGACCTCACCCATCGCGCTGCGCCCGCTCCCCGTGCCGTCTCGGATGTCGCCGTGTCCGCACCGGGTCGCCCCGGGCGGGCCGGCGTCAGTTCTGGTGCGCCTCGTAGTGGGCGACCGCGTCCGCGGTGCGCCCGGCGCCGTACACCCGGAGGAACTCTGCCAGTTCGGGGTGGACGGGCGCGAGGGAGTCGGCGGCCTCGATGATGTCGCCTGCCGCGGCCACGGAGCGCAGCAGGGACTGGATCTCGCGGACCACGCGGCGCACGGTGGGCGCGCCGCTGCTCGTGGTGGTCTGGCTGCCCGAGGTCAGGACGGAGCCGCCCTGGGACTTCTTGATCTCGTCCATCCGGTCGGTGGCCTCGGCGGCGCTCACGCTGCCGTCGGCGACCAGGCGGGCGAGCTCCTGAAGAGCCTGGACGCGCTGGACGACGGCGGGATTGCCGATCTTGGCCCGCTGGCCGCTCATCAACTGCGACAGCATGGGCGCCGAGAGCCCGAGCACGGCCGCAAGCCTGGCCTGGTTCAGCCCGAGATCGTCGATCAGTCGACGGAAGAGCGCCCCCAACGGCTCCCCGTACCAACTGCGCTGAAGCTCGCGGGCTCTCGCCGTGGCTTCCTGCTGCGCTGTATCCATTACTACTTCTCCCCATCCCTTGGGTTCGCCACTGCGAACCCCGATCAGCATCTTACGGAGCGTGGTCGCCGACGGGGAGTCCCAATCCTTTTGCGGGATACGGGGGGTGACCCGGTACTCTGTTGTCGTTCCGGGGCCTTAGCTCAGTTGGTAGAGCGCTGTCTTTGCATGGCAGATGTCAGGGGTTCGACTCCCCTAGGCTCCACTCCGGTAAGAAAAGCTCCCTGACCTGCGGAAACGCAGGCAGGGAGCTTTTTCGTGCCCGAGGCGAAGTGGCCCAGTGTCCCGGGGTGGAAATGGACCAGGAGGCGTGGGCCACCGGCCCCTAGATTCGTGGTCATGACGCAGACGAGGAGCACGACGCACACGCGTACGAGGACCCGCCGGACACTGCTGGCCGCCCAGCTCGCCAACTCCGTCGGCGACGGAGCCTTCTATGTGACCTCGGCCCTCTACTTCTCCCGGATCGTCGGACTCCCGGCCGCGCAGATCGGCGCCGGCCTCGCCGTCGCCTGGGGCATCGGCTCGCTCGCCGGGGTGCCGCTCGGGCACCTCGCCGACCGGCGCGGGCCGCGCGGCAGCGCCGTCCTGCTCGCCCTGGTGACCTCGGCGGCCGTCGCCTCCTTCCTCCTCGTCCGCTCCTTCGTGCCCTTCCTGCTCGCCGCCGCTGCGTACGCGACCGCCCAGAGCGGCCTCGCCGCCGCCCGCCAGGCGCTCCTCGCGGGGCTCGTCGAGCCGGCCGAACGGGTCGGGATGCTGGCCAGGCTGCAGGCCACGCTCAACGCCGGCCTCGCGGTCGGCGCCGCGCTCGGCGGTCTCGCCCTCGGCGCCGGGACCCGTACGGCCTACCTCACGGTCTTCGCCCTCGACGCGCTCGGCTTCCTGCTCTGCGCCCTGCTGCTGCGCGGCCTCCCGCCGGTGCCGGGCAGCCCGGCCGGCGGCGCCGGCGAGCCCCGGCTCGTGGTGCTGCGGGACCGCCCGTACGCCGTGCTCACCCTGCTCAACGCGGCCCTGCTGCTCCGCCTGCCGCTGCTCAGCCTCGCGCTGCCGCTGTGGATCGTGGAGCGCACCTCGGCCCCCGGCTGGACGGTCTCGGGGCTCTTCGTCCTCAACACCGGCGCCGTGATGCTCTTCCAGGTGCGGGCCGCCCGCTCGGTGACCGGGCTGCCCGCGGCCACCCGGGCGGTGGGCCGGTCCGGCGTGGTGATGCTCGCCTCCTGCGCGGTGTTCGCCGTGACGGCCGCCGGATTCGGCGCCTGGCAGAGCGTCGCGGTCCTGGTCCTCGGAGCGGTCCTCCAGGTGATCGCCGAGATGCGCCACTCCGCGGGTTCGTGGCAGATCGGCTTCGCGCTCGCCCCGGCCGACCGGATCGGCCAGTACCAGGGCTTCTACGGCACCGGCGTGCCGGTCGCCAGGACGCTCGGGCCGCTGCTTGTCACCACGCTGCTGATCGGCTGGGGCGCGGCGGGCTGGCTGGTCCTGGGCGGAATCTTCCTGGTGGCGGGCTACGCGACGGCGCCGGCGGTGCGCTGGGCGGAGCGCTCCCGGGCCCTGGCGGACACGGCCCCGGGCGCCCCCGCCGCGGAGCTCGCGGGCGCGCACTGAGCCGGACGGGTGGTGTTCATCGGAAGAACTGCGCGGTGACGGCGTAGCTCCACGGATCGCGGACGCGCTTCCTCATCATGAGGAAGGTACGAAAAGCGCGCAATCCGAAATGAACCATCCGAGAACATCTCAGCCCACCTGAAACCGTCTCAGGAAAGTGAGGAGCCATGGCCACCGCCAAGGTCAAGCAGTTCTGGACCGCCTTCATCTCCCTCTTCTTCGCCCTGTTCGCCTCCCTCGGCCTGGCGAGCCCGGCCACCGCCGCCCAGCAGCCCTCCCTCCAGCAGGGTGAGGAGCCGGCGGCCGCCCCCGCGAAGGCGGCGACGACCGCCGCGCGCTCCCTCGTCTCCGTACCGGCACAGCGGAGCAGCCATCAGTGGCACACCGCGCAGGGCCGCGCCCTGCCGCCCACCATCAAGCAGCGCATCGGTGCCGAGGCACACGGTTCCTCGCCCTCCGTCCGCCACCTGCGTGCGGACGCCCCGGCCGGCTCGGACCCGGCCGGAGCGCACCACCTGACGGGCGCGGCGCTGACCACGACCGCCGCCGCTGCCGCCGCTGCCGCGTAGGGCGCGGCGGATTCCGCCGCGCCCTACCGCCCGGAACGGCCGGTGGTCAGCGACGTTCCTCGTCGCGATCCGCGGCCTCCTCCTCGGCCTCCTTGGCCGCAACGCCGGGATCGAGGGACGAAGCGTCGTCGACGGACGACAGCCCGGTCTCCTCGTCCACCTCGGTGGGAGCGGGCGGCTCGACCAGCCAGTCGGGGTTGGCCTGCTTGTCCCACCACTTCCAGGCGGCGAACGCGCCGCCGACCACGACGCCGAGGACCACGAATCCCTTGGCGAGGCGTCCGGCCCTGGCCCGACGCGCATGCTTCTTCATGATCTTGTCGATGTCCTTCGGCGTCACCTGACCGCGCAGCGCGGCCCAGGCGGCGGTCGAACGCGAACCGGCCTCCTCGAGGACCGGACCGGTCGCGGCAACCGCGTGCCCGACACGCGGAACGGTGTAGTCGGTCGCCTGACGGGCGGCCTTGCGGGTCACGGCCGCGGCGCGATGCGCGGCCTCGTCGACCCGCGGCGGCACGTGCGGTGCGACATGGCTGTCGTACTGCTGACGGGCCTGAACACGGGCCGCTGACGCGGCCTTCGAGACTTTCGGCGCGAGCCTGACGCGCGCCTCGTGCGCGTAGAGAACGGCCTGGTCCCGGGCCGTGCCGGCGTACGGCGCCACCACTTCCGCGGCGTGCAGGACGCTCTCCTTCGCCGAACCTGTCGCGGCGCGCACGCTGTCCATGCGGGTCACGGGATTCCTCCTCCTCGGTGGCGATGTCGGTTTTTCACCTTTCCATCCTTTTCGGAATCATGCCTGCCGTACCGTGCTCCGGCATGCGTAGCGGGCATCCGGGGCATGCGAGGATGCGGACGTGCAGGAAGCGTGGGCGACGACGTGCCCGTGCGGAGGTGTGGAGGAAGGCGGAACGTGGCCCAGCAGTACGCGATTCTGAAGACCAGCCGGGGTGACATCGAGATTCGGCTGCTGCCGTTCCACGCCCCGAAGACCGTGCGGAACTTCGTCGAGCTGGCCCGCGGCGAGCGCGAGTGGACCCACCCGGCGACCGGTGAGGTCTCGACGTCCCCGCTCTACGACGGCACGGTCTTCCACCGGGTGATCAAGGGCTTCATGATCCAGGGCGGCGACCCGCTGGGCAACGGCACGGGCGGCCCCGGTTACGAGTTCGCCGACGAGTTCCACCCCGAGCTCTTCTTCGACAAGCCCTACCTGCTCGCGATGGCCAACGCCGGCCCGGGCACCAACGGCTCGCAGTTCTTCATCACGGTCGGAGCGACGACCTGGCTGAACCGCAAGCACACGATCTTCGGCGAGGTCGTCGGCGAGGCGAGCAAGAAGGTCGTGGACGCGATCGCCGCCGTCGAGACCAACCCGCGCACCGAGCGCCCGGTCGAGGACGTCGTCATCGAGACCGTCGTGATCGAGAACCGCTGACCGTTCCGGCGGGCCCGGTCCGGGCCCGGGAACCTTCGCGCCCCGCCCGTCCGTCAGGAGGGCGGGGCGATCTGCTGGCCCGTTCCCGCCCACCGTCCTCGGCCGACCGTCCTCGGAGGACCCTGATGCACTGCTACCGACACCCGGACGTCGAGACCGGCATCCGCTGCACCCGCTGCGAGAAGCCGATCTGCCCGGAGTGCATGGTGTCCGCGGCCGTCGGCTTCCAGTGCCCCGACTGCGTCCGCACCGGCTCCGGCACCGGGCACGCGCCCGACGCCAACCGGCCGAGGACGCTGGCCGGCGGCCGGGTGCGGACGGACGGACGGCTCGCCACCAAGATCGTCATCGCGATCAACCTGGGCCTGTTCATCGCGGCCCAGGTGGCGGGCGACCGGTTCGTGGACGAGCTGGTCATGATCGGCTACGCCTACAACCCCGTGCTCGGCGAGGTCGTCGGCGTCGCGGACGGCGAGTGGTACCGGCTGATCACCTCGGCCTTCCTCCACCAGGAGGCCGTGCACTTCGTCTTCAACATGCTGGGCCTGTGGGTCATCGGCGGGATCGTCGAACCGGAGCTCGGCCGGATCCGCTACGCCGTGCTGTGCCTGCTCTCCGGTCTTTCCGGCTCGGCGCTCGTCTATCTCGTCGCCCCGGCGAACCAGGCCTCGCTCGGCGCGTCCGGCATCGTCTTCGGCCTCATCGGCGCGTGGGTGGTGCTCGCCCGGCGGCGGCGCCACGACATGGGGCCGGTGCTGCTGTTCGTGGCGATCTCGCTGGTCTTCACGTTCGCGCGGCCGGGCGTCTCCTGGGAGGCGCACATCGGCGGCCTCGTGGCGGGCGCGCTCGTCACGTACGGGCTCGTGCACGCGCCCAGGGCGCGACGGGAGCTGGTGCAGTACGGGGTGTGCGGGCTGATGCTGCTGATCGACCTGGGGATCGTGCTGGGCCGGACCGCCGCGCTCACCTGAGCGTGGAGGGCTGTGGAAGAGCTCCCTGGGGAAGCTTTCCCCAGAGTTATCCACAGTGTGTGTCCAGCGCGCCGCCGAGCTGGGTGCATGACCGCGCCCCCTGGCTCTGGCCTGGTGTTCTTTGGCAGAGGCAGAGGGCGGTGCGTTCCCGAACGGGCGTTCCCGCGGTCGTATCGGCGTCAACTCCGTGGGAGTTATCCACAGATCGTCGTAAGTTATCCAGTGCTGTGCACAACACTGTGGATAACTCAGGGCAGAGCTTGACGCGTCACTTCCACTGCGTGGAGACGCCGAAGCCGGCGGCGATGAAGCCGAAGCCGACCACGATGTTCCAGTTGCTGATGGACTTGACCGGCAGCGTGCCGTCGGTGACGTAGAAGACGACGATCCACACCAGGCCGATGGCGAACAGCGCCAGCATCACCGGAGCCACCCAGCTGCGGTTGGTCAGCTTGATGGCGGCGGCCTGCTTCGTGGCGGGCGGCGGCGTGTAGTCGGCCTTCTTGCGGATCCGTGACTTCGGCACGAGGAACTCTCCTGTCGATGCGCTGCGTGACCGCGCAGGGAACTGTGGCTGGTGCCGGGCCGGACGGACGGGCTGTGACAACGGGATGTGACACAGAGGACCGCTGCGTCCCCCGGGCGTCCGTTAGCGTAGTGGTTCCGCGGCACCGAAGGGGATCAGGGTACGTTGAGCAATTCCGCCGACACTCCCGCTGGGCCGGCCCGCAGCCACAGGTGGCGCCCGGTCCGGGTGCTCACCGCTGCCGTCTTCGCCCTCGCCGGACTGATCTTCGTCACCAGCTTCAACACCGCCAAGGGCACCAACCTCCGCACCGACGCCTCCCTCCTCAGGCTCTCCGACCTGATCGAGGAACGCAGCCACAAGAACGCCGGCCTCGACGAGTCGGCCGCCGCACTGCGCCGCCAGGTCGACGCCCTCGCCGCCCGCGACGACGGCTCCACCAAGGCCCAGGACGAGCGGCTGCGCGCCCTGGAGGCCGCCGCGGGCACCACCGAGACCTCCGGTCCCGGCCTCTCCGTCACCCTCAACGACGCCCCGCCGAACGCCCAGGCCGCGCCCGGCTACCCCGAGCCGCAGGCCAACGACCTGGTCATCCACCAGCAGGACCTCCAGGCCGTCGTCAACGCCCTCTGGCAGGGCGGCGCCAAGGGCATCAAGGTCATGGACCAGCGGCTCATCTCCACCAGCGCCGTGCGCTGCGTCGGCAACACCCTGATCCTCCAGGGCCGCGTCTACTCGCCGCCCTACAAGATCACCGCTGTCGGTGACCGCGACAAGCTCAGCAAGGCTCTCGCCGACTCCCCGGCCATCAAGAACTACCAGCTGTACGTCAAGGCCTACGGCCTCGGCTGGAAAGTCGACGAGCACAGGGCGGTGACTCTGCCCGGCTACTCGGGCACAGTGGACCTCCACTACGCGAAGCCTGTGAGCTGACGCATGCGCTGACCGGGGGGAGCCGGGTGCGGTGACGGTGCGACTGGTCGTACGGACCCTCAGCGAGCTGTGCATCACCGTCGGCGCCCTCATCGTCCTCTTCGTCGCGTACCTCCTGTACTGGACTGGCGTCCAGGCCGGCAGCGCCACCGCCGGCCAGCTCGACAGCCTCCAGCGGGAGTGGGTGGAGCGCCCGGTCGAACCGGTCGGCACCGCCGCACCGGCCGACGCGCCCCCGGCGAGGCACGCCCCGGCCCCGTACACCGACGGCAAGGGCTTCGCCGTCATGTACGTGCCGCGGCTCGGCAGGGACTGGGAATGGCCCGTCCTGGAAGGCACCCGCACGGGCACCCTCAAGAAGGGCCTCGGCCACTACGCCGGCACCGCGCGCCTCGGCGAGACGGGCAACTTCGCCGTCGCCGGGCACCGCCGCACCTACGGCGACCCCTTCAAGGACTTCCCCCGGCTCCGGCCCGGCGACGCCGTCGTCCTCACCGACGGGACCACCTGGTTCACGTACCGCGTCGACCGCGCCCCGTACCGGACCGTGCCCACCGACACCGCCGTGATCGACCCCGTCCCGCGCAGGTCGGGATACGACGGGCCCGGCCGCTACCTCACCCTCACCACCTGCGACCCGGAGTGGGGCAGCAGCCACCGGCTGATCGTCTGGGCGCACCTGGACGCCACCCAGCCGGTGACGGCCGGCCGTCCACAGGCCTTGAGTCGTCCACAGGCTTCGGACGGTTGACCCCCGACCGCCCCGGCGCCCCGTACTCTGGTCCCCGTAACGAACGGAAGGGGCGGCGGACGTCATGTACGGATGGATCTGGCGGCACCTGCCGGGCAACGCCTGGGTGAAGGCGCTGATCTCGGTCGTGCTGGTCCTCGCGGTCGTCTACGTCCTCTTCCAGTACGTGTTCCCCTGGGCGGAGCCCCTGCTTCCGTTCAACGATGTGACGGTGGACGGCCAGTGAGCGCGCGAATTCTCGTCGTCGACAACTACGACAGCTTCGTCTTCAACCTCGTGCAGTACCTCTACCAGCTCGGTGCCGAGTGCGAGGTGCTCCGCAACGACGAGGTGGAGCTGAGCCACGCCCAGGACGGCTTCGACGGCGTCCTCCTGTCGCCCGGGCCCGGCGCCCCCGAGCAGGCCGGCGTCTGCATCGACATGGTGCGGCACTGCGCCGCCACCGGCGTGCCCGTCTTCGGCGTCTGCCTCGGCATGCAGTCCATGGCCGTCGCCTACGGCGGGATCGTCGACCGCGCGCCCGAGCTGCTGCACGGCAAGACCTCCCTCGTCACCCACGGGGGCAAGGGCGTCTTCGCCGGACTGCCCTCGCCGTTCACCGCGACCCGCTACCACTCGCTGGCCGCCGAGCCCGCCGCCCTGCCGGACGAGCTCGAGGTCACCGCGCGGACCGAGGACGGCATCATCATGGGACTGCGCCACCGTGAACTGCCCGTGGAAGGCGTGCAGTTCCACCCCGAGTCGGTGCTCACCGAGCACGGCCACCTGATGCTCGCCAACTGGCTGGAGCAGTGCGGGGACACGGGCGCCGTCGCGCGGTCGGCAGGACTCGCGCCGGTGGTGGGCAAGGCCGTCGCGTGACGGCCGGGTCGCCGTGGTTCCGGGCGGCGAACCTGCCGCCCGAGGAGCCCGAGCCCCGGCAGATACCCGTCCCCGGGCCCACAGAGCCCCTACAGGCCCCGTATGAGCCCGAGACGGCCGTCTACGAGGCGACGACGGCCCCGGACGCGTACCAGCCCCACCAGGCGCCCCCGACGCCCCAGGAGGCGCAGGGAACGCCGTACGGGACGCCCTACCAGGCGCCCTACGAGCCCTCGTACGAGATACCGGGCGACGCCGGCTACGAGGCACCGCCCGAGGCGCCGTACGAGGCTCAGCGCGAGACGTCGTACGAGGCCGTGCCCGATTCCGAGACGATGGCGCTGCGCACCGTCGAGGAGACCACGCCGTTGCCCGGCCCCGGACGGGCCGAACGCCGGCGCGCCGCCAGGCGCAAGGGCCGCGGTGCCGCCGCCGAGCCGGCCCCCGCCGCCGTACCCGCGGCGCCCGCCGCCCCCCTCTCCCGCGTCGAGGCCCGCCGCGCCGCCCGCGCCGCCAAGGACAGCGTCGGCGTCGTCCTCAGCCGGGTCGTCGGCGAACTCTTCATCACCTTCGGCGTGGTGATGCTCCTGTTCGTCACCTACCAGCTGTGGTGGACCAACGTCCGCGCCGGCCAGGAGACCGACAAGGCCAAGGAGGAGATCGAGAACTCCTGGTCCCAGGAGGACCGCGAGCCGGGCGCCTTCGAACCCGGCAAGGGCTTCGCCATCATGTACATCCCGAAGCTGGACGTCGTCGTCCCCGTCGCCGAGGGCATCAACAAGACCAAGGTCCTCGACAAGGGCATGGTCGGCCACTACGCCGAGGGGCAGTTGAAGACCGCCATGCCCTCCGACAAGCAGGGCAACTTCGCCGTCGCCGGCCACCGCAACACCCACGGCGAACCGTTCCGGTACATCAACCGGCTCCAGCCCGGCGACCCGATCGTCGTCGAGACCCGCGACGCCTACTACACGTACGAGATGACGAGCATCCTGCCGCAGACCTCGCCGTCGAACGTCGCCGTCATCGACCCGGTCCCCAAGGGCTCCGGCTTCACGGGACCCGGCCGCTACATCACGCTGACGACCTGCACGCCGGAGTTCACGAGCACGTACCGCATGATCGTGTGGGGCAAGCTCGTCGACGAACGCCCGCGCGACAAGGGAAAGCCGGACGCGCTCGTAGGCTGAGCCCCACTACCGAGACCACCCACACCTCGACGGGACGACCTAGTGGCACGAGCGCGCAACCGGATCGCCGGGATCATCAGCGTCTTCGGCGAACTCCTCATCACCGCGGGCCTCATCCTCGGACTCTTCGTCGTCTACTCACTGTGGTGGACCAACGTCCTCGCGGACCGCGCCGCCGACAAGGAGGGCGACCAGGTCCGCGACCACTGGGCCGACACCGGCCCCGGAGCACTCGACACCAAGGACGGCATCGGCTTCCTGCACGTGCCGGCCTTCGGCGACGGCGAAGTGCTCGTGAAGAAGGGCACCGACACCAAGACCCTCAACAACGGCGTCGCCGGCTATTACACCGAACCGGTCAAGTCCGCCCTGCCCCAGGACAAGCAGGGCAACTTCACGCTCGCCGCGCACCGCGACGGACACGGCGCCAAGTTCCACAACATCCACAAGCTGAAGACGGGCGACCCGATCGTCTTCGAGTCCAAGGACACCTGGTACGTCTACAAGGTCTACAAGACCCTTCCGGAGACCACGAAGTTCAACGTGGACGTCCTCCAGCCCGTCCCCAAGGAGTCCGGCAGGACCAAGCCGGGCCGCTTCATCACCCTGACGACCTGCACCCCGATGTACACCTCGGACTACCGCTACATCGTGTGGGGCGAACTGGAGCGCACGGAGAAGGTCGACTCGGCCCGCACCCCGCCGGCCGAACTGCGCTGAGGCGCAAGACCCGAGACGACGTAAGCCCCGGCATCCTGGATGCCGGGGCTTACGTCATGGGTCCGTCGACCGCTCGGTGCGGCTAGCCGAAGAAGCCGCCGTTGCCGTCGTCGTTGTTGCCGCCGATGGTGAAGACGGTGACCGTGTCACCCGCGTTCACCATGCTGCCGGCCGGCGGGTTCGTGCCCATCACGGTCGCGCTGCCCTTGTCGGAACCCTGCTGCACCACGTTGAGCCCCAGACCCTCCAGCTGCGCCTTCACGTCGCTGAACTTCTTGCCCTGGACATCGGCCGGGATCTGGACCTGCGCGGGCTGCTGCGGGCCCTTGGAGACCTTCAGCGTGATCTGGACGTCCTTCGGCTGGTTGGTGCTGCCGTTGGGGTTCTGTCCGATGACCGTGCCCAGCGGCTGCTCGGAGTCCACGTCCTGGCGGGCCACGTTCGTGAAGCCGAGCTGGGCGAGCTGCTGCACGGCCTGGTCGTAGTTGCGGCCGGTGACGTCCGGCAGCTGCGACTGCTCCTTCTTGGCGACGGTGATCGTCACCTCGGAGTTCTTCTCCGCCTTCGCGCCGCCCTCGGGGCTCTGCCGCAGCACACGGCCGGCCTCCTGGTCGGACTCCTCGTACTTGATGGAGACCTTGAAGCCCTTCTCCTTGAGCTGCTCCTCGGCCTTGTCCTGGAACTTGTCGGTGACGTCCGGGACCTCCACCTGCGGCGCGCCCTCCGACACGACCACGGAGATCGTCTCGCCGACGTCCATCTTCGCCGTCGGGGCGTACGCGGGCGTCTGGCTGCAGATCGCGCCCTTCGGCTGGTCGCAGCGCTCGGTGCCCGACTGCTGCACCTTGACCTGCGAGTTCTCCGCGAGCTTTTCCGCTTCCTTCAGCGTCTTGCCGACGAACTGCGGCACCGGCACCTGGTCGGCGCCTTCCTTGGTGTCGAAGATCGAGCGGCCGATGAGGATCGCGCCGACCAGGACCAGGACGCCGGCGAGGACCAGCAGGATGGTCGAGGTGTTCGACTTCTTCTGGCGGCGGCGGTCCGGGCGGTCGTCGTAGCCGTAGCCGCCGTCGTCCGGGTTCATCGGCGGAAGCATGCTCGTCTGGCCCGCCGGGTCCGCCTGGCGCAGGGCCGTCGTCGGCTGGTCCTCCGGCGGGTAGCCGCCGCCGTAGCCGCCGCCGTACGCGACGGCGCCCATCGCGGCGGTCGCCGCGACCGGCTGGCCGTCCAGGCACGCCTCGATGTCCGCGCGCATCTCGTCGGCGGACTGGTAGCGGTAGTCGGGGTCCTTGACCAGCGCCTTCAGGACGATGGCGTCCATCTCGGGCGTGATCTCGGGGTCGAAGACGCTCGGCGGCTGCGGCTCCTCCCGCACGTGCTGGTAGGCGACGGCGACCGGCGAGTCACCGATGAACGGCGGCCGGACGGTCAGCAGCTCGTACAGCAGGCAGCCGGTGGAGTACAGGTCGGAGCGCGCGTCGACCTGCTCGCCCTTGGCCTGCTCCGGGGAGAGGTACTGGGCCGTGCCGATCACCGCGGCGGTCTGCGTCATGGTCATGCCCGCGTCGCCCATGGCGCGCGCGATGCCGAAGTCCATGACCTTGACCTGGCCGGTGCGCGTCAGCATGACGTTCGCCGGCTTGATGTCACGGTGCACGATCCCGGCGCGGTGCGAGTACTCCAGCGCCTGCAGGATGCCGACGGTCATCTCCAGCGTGCGCTCGGGCAGCAGCTTGCGCCCGGAGTGCAGCAGCTCACGCAGGGTCGACCCGTCGACGTACTCCATCACGATGTACGGGATGGAGACCCCGTCGACGTAGTCCTCGCCGGTGTCGTAGACCGCGACGATCGCCGGGTGGTTGAGCGAGGCGGCGGACTGGGCCTCCCGGCGGAACCGGGCCTGGAAGGACGGGTCACGGGCGAGGTCGGCCCGCAGCGTCTTCACGGCGACGGTGCGGCCGAGCCGGGTGTCGTGCGCGAGGTACACCTCGGCCATGCCACCACGGCCGAGCACCGAGCCCAGCTCGTACCGGCCGCCGAGGCGACGCGGCTCTTCCATAGCTTCTCCAGCCCTCTCCGTCTGTCCCGACCGCACCCATGTGTGGTCCGGCGGTGTGTGCTGTTCGCGCATACGCTACCGGCCGCGGGGAAGCGCTTCGTCCGCCGACCGCCACCTGATACCACACCGGTACACGGGCGGGGCCCCGGCGTGGCGCCGGTCACCGGGACCGGCGCCGTACGCCCGGAAGAGCGGCTTCTGCCCTCAGCTCCGGCTCTTGAGCACCGCCTTCATGACGGACTTGGCGATCGGGGCCGCCAGGCCGCCACCGCTGATGTCCTCGCGGTCGGTGCCCTCCGAGTCCTCGACGATCACGGCGACCGCGACCGGCGAGCCCTGGTCGGTCTTCGCGTAGCTGATGAACCAGGCGTAGGGGCGCTTGGCGTTCTTCTCGCCGTGCTGCGCCGTACCCGTCTTGCCGCCGACCTTCACGCCGTCCATGTTCACGTCGGCGTTGCCGCCGGTGCCGTTCTGGACGACGTTCTCCATCATCTCCTGGAGCTGCTGGGCGGTCTTCTGCGAGACGGGGCGGCTCAGCTCCTCCGGCTCCGTCTTCTTGATCAGGTCGACGTTCGGCGCCCGCAGCTCGTCGATCATGTACGGCTTCATCAGCTTGCCGTCGTTGGCGATCGCCGCCGCGACCATCGCCATCTGCAGCGGCGTCGTCGCCGTGTTGAACTGGCCGATCGACGACAGCGCGTTGCCACCGCGGTCGGCGTTCTTGTCGTACACCGAGGCGACGGCGCGGACCGGCGTGAACTGCTCGGCGTTGAAGCCGAACTTCTCCGCCATCTCGACCATCTTGTCGCGGCCGACGTCGTCACCCAGCTTCGCGAAGACCGAGTTGCAGGAGATCTCCAGCGCACGGTTCAGGCTGGCGTTGGCGCAGCCGCTGGCGTGGTTCACCATCTCCTTCGAGGAGAGCGGGATCTTCCAGCCTTCGGGGGTGTCCGTCGCCGCGTTGATGTCCTTGACCGCGCCGTTCTCCAGCGCCGCCGCGGCCGTGACGACCTTGAAGACCGAGCCGGGCGGGTAGATCTCGCGCAGCGCGCGGTTCAGCTTCGGCTTGTTCTTGTCCTTCTCCAGCGCCTGCCAGGCCTTGGCGTCCGCGTCGTGGTAGCCGGCGAAGGACGCCGGGTCGTAGGACGGGGTGGAGGCCAGCGCGAGGATCTTGCCGGTCGACGGCTCGATCGCGACGACGGCGCCCGTCTTGTCGCCGAGACCCTTGAACGCGGCCTTCTGCGCGGCCCCGCTCAGGGTGGTGACGACGTCGCCGCCCTTCTTCTTCTCGCCGGTGAACATCGCCAGCGTGCGGTCGAAGAACAGCCGGTCGTCGTTGCCGGTGAGGATGCCGTCCTCGATCTTCTCGATCTGGCTGGCGTCGAAGGCCTGCGAGGCGTAACCGGTGACCGGCGCCCACATGCGGCCGTCCACATAGGTCCGCTTGTACTTGTAGAACTCGTCGCCCGAGTCCACGGACCCGGTGATCGGCTTGCCGTCGACGATGATGTTCCCGCGCTCGTTGGAGTAGCGCTCGATCGTCACCCGCTTGTTCCTCGGGTGGGCGTTCAGCTCGTCGGCGCGCACGTACTGGAGCCAGTTGTCGCGCACCAGCAGGGCGAGGATCAGCAGGCCGCAGAAGATCGCGACACGGCGCAGCGGCTTGTTCACGGACGGACCACCTGCGTCATCTCGGCGTCGGGGTTCGGGGCGGGGGACGGCGCGGGGCGGCGCGCGGTGTCGCTGATGCGGATCAGCACGCCGACCAGCGCCCAGTTGGCGATCACGGACGAACCACCGTAGGCAAGGAACGGCATCGTCATACCGGTCAGCGGGATGAGGCCCATCACACCGCCGGCGACGACGAAGACCTGGAGGGCGAACGCGCCCGAGAGGCCCATGGCGAGCAGCTTGCCGAACGGGTCGCGGGCCGCGAGGGCCGTCCGCACACCACGCTCGATGATCAGCCCGTAGAAGAGCAGGAAGACCATGACGCCGGCCAGGCCGAGCTCCTCGCCGACCGTGGCGAAGATGAAGTCGGAGTTCGCGGCGAACTGGATGAGGTCCGAGTTGCCCTGGCCGAGACCCGTGCCGAGGATGCCGCCGGAGCCGAACGACATCAGCACCTGCGTCATCTGGTCACAGGCGTACGCCATGTTCGTGCCCTCGGGGGCCGTCTTCAGGCACTCGAACGGGTCGAGCCAGGCCTGGACGCGCGACTGCACGTGGCTCGCGGTCGAACCGACGACCACGGCGCCCGCCGAGGACATCAGCAGACCCATGACGACCCAGCTCGTCCGCTCCGTCGCCACGTACAGCATGATCACGAACATGCCGAAGAACAGCAGCGACGTACCGAGGTCGTTCTCGAACACCAGGATGAGGAGGCTGACCGCCCAGATCGTCAGGATCGGGCCGAGGTCACGGCCGCGCGGCAGGTAGAGCCCCATGAACCGGCGGCTGGCCAGCGCCAGCGCGTCCCGCTTCACCATCAGGTAGCCGGAGAAGAACACGGCCAGGACCAGCTTCGCGAACTCACCGGGCTGGATGGAGAAGCCGCCGACCCGGATCCAGATCTTCGCGCCGAACACGTCCGCGCCGAGACCCGGCACGAGCGGCAGCAGCAGCAGGACCAGCGCCACCACCATGGAGATGTACGTGTAGCGCTGCAGCACCCGGTGGTCCTTCAGGAGCAGCAGCACCGCCACGAACATGGCGATGCCGATCGCCGAGTACATCATCTGGTTCGGCGCGGACGGGCTGAACGCCCCGTACGAGCGCTTGGCCAGGGCGATCAGCCGCGGCGACTGGTCGAGGCGCCAGATCAGCACCAGGCCCATGCCGTTCAGCAGCGTCGCGAGCGGCAGCAGCAGCGGGTCCGCGTACGGCGCCCACTTGCGCACCACGAGATGCGCGACACCCGCGAGCAGGGTGAGGCCGGCACCGTACCCGAGCATGCCGGGCGGCACCTCGCCGTCGATCGCCAGACCGACGTTGAGGTAGGCGAACACCGGGATGGCGACGGCGAACGCCAGCAGCGCCAGCTCGGTGTTACGGCGGCTCGGCGCCTCGATGGCGCCGATGGTGGTCGTGTTGGTGACAACGCTCATGGTGGTGAAAGGCCCCCTACGGGTCTGCTTACTGCTTGCCGCAGTTCGAGGCCAGCTTCTGCTCCTCCGCCGACAGGGTCGGTCCAGGGGACGGCGCGGCTGTGGTGGGCTTGGGGTTCGGCGCGGCGGCACCGTCCGTGGACGGCGGCGGCGTGCTCGCCTTGTCCGCGGCGTCCGCGGCGGCCTTCTGACGCTCTTCCTTCTTCTTGCAGGCCGAGGCCTGCAGCGCCAGCTCGGCGATCTTCGTCTGCGCCTTGCCGAGGCTGCCGCCCGCGATCGTGTCCTCCACCTGCTTGCGCTGGTACGCCGGCAGGTACTTGAGTTCGATCTCGGGGTGGTCCTTCTCGACCTCCGACAGCTTCAGCCAGGCCAGGTCCTGGCTGATGCCCCGGTACAGCGCCACGTGCTCGTCCTTCGAGCCCACGAAGTACTGCGTCTGCGTCCAGCGCCAGCCGCCGTACAGACCGCCGCCGACGACGGCGAGCGCCAGCACGATGAAGAAGGAGCGCTTCAGCCACTTGCGGCCGGAGCGCGGCTTCACGAAGTCGTCCTCGGCGTACGAGCCGAAGGAGCCCTGCGGCGGCATCCCGCCGTAGCCGTGGTCGTCTCCGCTTCCGGGCGGGCCGAAACCACCGGACGGCGGCTGCTGGTGCGGAGCCGGCCGGCCGAGCCCCGAGGCGCGGCCCGCGGGCGTGTGCATGGCACCGCCGTCGTGCAGCTGCGCCTGGTTCTCGGCGACCGCGCCCACGATCATCGGGGTGTCGGAGAGGTGACCCGCGAGGGTGTCGCCGCCGTCGACGTCGAGGACGTCGGCGACGATCACCGTGATGTTGTCGGGGCCGCCGCCGCGCAGGGCGAGCTGGATCAGCTCCTGCACGGTCTCCTGCGGGCCCTGGTAGCTGGCGAGGGTCTCTTCCAGGGTCTGGTGCGACACGACGCCGGACAGCCCGTCGGAGCAGACCAGGTAGCGGTCGCCGGCCCGCACCTCACGGATCGACAGGTCCGGCTCGACGGGATCGCCGCTGAGGACCCGCATCAGCAGCGAGCGCTGCGGATGGGTCGTCGCTTCCTCCTGGGTGATCCGGCCCTCGTCGACGAGCCGCTGCACCCACGTGTGGTCCTGCGTGATCTGCGTGAGGACACCGTCCCGCAGCAGGTACGCGCGGGAGTCGCCGACGTGCACGAGGCCGAGGCGCTGACCCGTCCACAGCAGGGCGGTGAGCGTCGTGCCCATGCCCTCGAGACGCTGGTCCTCGTCGACCATCAGCCGCAGCTGGTCGTTGGCGCGCTGCACCGCGGTGCTGAGCGAGGTGAGGATGTCCGAGCCGGGGACGTCGTCGTCGAGCGTCACCAGGGTGGAGATCACCTCGGACGAGGCGACCTCGCCGGCGGCCTGGCCGCCCATGCCGTCGGCGATCGCGAGGAGCCGCGGACCGGCGTAACCGGAGTCCTCGTTGCCCTCGCGGATCATGCCCTTGTGCGAGCCCGCGGCGAAACGCAGTGACAGACTCATGCCCACCTGCCCTGTCGGCGCCGTGTCGGGTTGCCGCCGGTCTCGAGCCACACTGCCCACCCTCCGGTCGGGAGCCCGTACCCACCCTGGCCCACTGCCCGGGCCGCCGCGCGGTCCTCGGGGCGGCCCGTCGTGGGGACCGTCCCGGCGCGCTCGCTCCGCTCGCTCATTTTCGTACTACTTCCGCAGCTCGATGACGGTCTTGCCGATGCGGATCGGCGCACCGAGCGGAATCGGCGTGGCGGTGGTGAGGCGGGTCCGGTCGAGATACGTGCCGTTGGTGGACCCGAGGTCCTCGACGATCCACTGACCGTCCCGGTCCGGGTAGATCCTGGCGTGCCGGCTGGAGGCGTAGTCGTCGTCCAGCACGATCGTCGAGTCGTGGGCCCGGCCCAGCGTGATGGTCTGGCCCTGCAGGGCGACCGTCGTGCCGGTGAGGGTGCCCTCGGAGACGACGAGCTTCGTCGGGGCGCCGCGACGCTGCCGGCCGCCGGGCGCGGCCTGCTGGCCGCCCCGCTGCTGCGGCGGGGCGGCGGCCTGCCGCCCGCCCTGCTGCGTGCGCGCGTCCTGGCGGCGCGAGCCGCGCTGGGTGACCCGCGTGCCGAACAGGTCGCTACGGATGACCTGGACGGCCACGATGACGAACAGCCACAGAACGGCCAGGAAACCCAGCCGCATGACCGTCAGGGTCAGCTCTGACATTGCCCCCGCTTCACCCTTCGGCTTGCCGGTAAACGATGGTGGTGCTGCCCACGACGATCCGCGAGCCGTCGCGGAGCGTAGCGCGGGTGGTGTGCTGCCCGTCCACCACGATGCCGTTGGTGGATCCGAGATCCGCGATCGTCGAGGGCGTTCCGGTCCGGATCTCGCAGTGCCGGCGCGAGACGCCGGGATCGTCGATCCTCACGTCCGCGTCGGTGCTGCGACCCAGGACCAGGGTCGGGCGGGAAATCTGGTGACGCGTGCCGTTGATCTCGATCCAGCGACGGATCTGACCGCTTGCGGCGGACGCCGGAGCGGGGCCGCCGGGACGGCCCGCGGCGGGCGCCGTCGGACGGTGCCCGGGCATCGCCGGGGCGCCCGGCGGCGGCGCGGCGGGCATCGGCGGGGCACCGGCGGGAGCCCCGCCGCCGTACGCCGCGGGCGGGTACCCGTAGCCGCCGCGGGGCGGCTGCTGGCCCTGAGGCGGCTGACCGGCGGGCGGCTGCGGCTGTGACGTACTCGACGCGAGCGTGCGGCTGCGCACCCGGTACAGACCGGTGTCGAGGTCGTCGGCCTTCTCCAGGTGGACCTTGATCGGGCCCATGAAGGTGTACCGCTGCTGCTTGGCGTAGTCCCTGACCAGGCCGGCGAGCTCGTCGCCGAGCTGGCCCGAGTAGGGGCTGAGGCGCTCGTAGTCCGGCGCGCTCAGCTCCACGATGAAGTCGTTGGGGACGACCGTCCGCTCGCGGTTCCAGATCGTCGCGTTGTTGTCGCACTCGCGCTGGAGCGCGCCGGCGATCTCGACGGGCTGGACCTCGGACTTGAAGACCTTGGCGAAGGTGCCGTTGACCAGACCTTCGAGTCGCTGCTCGAACCGCTTCAGGACTCCCATGGGGCACCTCCTCCGTCGTTGTCGTCGTACTGCTTACTGATCGTATCCACGCGTCGGGAAATCGGCTGGTTCCCCTTCTCTGCCCTGTGGACGAGTGTCACCTCTCACAGACCTTCCCCCACGGATCGTAGAGGCGGCCTGTGGACAGTGTCCCGCACCCGGGAGCAGAGCAGGAGGGCGCCGTCCTTCACTCCCCGCCTTCACTCCTCGCTCTCCTCTCTCCTCGTCCGCGGAGGAGGGGCCGAAACAACGGATGTGAATCCAAGGCCTGCGGCGTGCTAATCTTCAGATGTCGCCAGGCGAACGAACCGAAAGGTGAGGGAGCCGGGAGACCACCCAATGCGCGGGTGGCGGAATAGGCAGACGCGCTGGATTCAGGTTCCAGTGCCCGCAAGGGCGTGGGGGTTCAACTCCCCCCTCGCGCACCAGACGGAAGCCCCGTAGGTCGATGACCTGCGGGGCTTCCGCGTTTCCTGCCCGTGTTGTTGCCTTCGTCACGGTGGCGGGGGCGGCGGCGCGTTGGGCGGGTGCGGGTGCGAACCGGGTCTGCACGCCGAGCTGGTCCTTGGCGTAGTCGTAGACGGGCTGGTCTTCGCGCGAAACGCGTCCATGATCAGGTGCTGCGATGACCAGTCTCATCCGCCTTGTGCGCCGCGGGCGGGGTGGTACACCACGCCCGCGCATGGCGAACGGCCCTTCGCCGGTCGCTACGCGCCGTCTTCCCGACTGCTCAGATGGTGTTCTGGGCGACTGTGCGCCACACCTCGGCCGCCAGGTCCGGCATGTTGACGGCCTGGACCTGGCCGGCGATCTCCCGGAGCCGGTCCAGTACGTCGCGGTCGCCGGAGCGCAGGGCGACCAGGCAGGCCAGGACGTCGAAGCGGATCTGGTCGCGGTACGAGAGCAGGTTCTTGTCGTCCTCGCCGGCGGCGAGCAGCTCCGCCGTGCGGTCGAGCCGGTCCTGGTGGAAGGCCAGCTTCGCCTGGAGCAGCATGAGTTCCTGCTGGTGGCGGGGGCTGCCGATGAGCCGCATCGCGGACTCGGCCGCGGTCAGGAACTCCTCGGCGTCGGTCAGCCGCGGCGGGTCGGCCGCGAGCGAGAGCGACGCGCCGGCCAGCCGGAGCCGCATCCAGAGCGTGAGGTCGTCGCGGCTGTCGATCGCGGCCATGGCCCGCGCCAGGTGTTCCGCGGCGCGGACGTCGTTGCCCTGCCGGGCGGCCACCGTGGCCGCGCTCCAGAACGCCTGGGCCGCCAGCGCGCCGGTGGCCCCCTGCAGCGACTCGCACACCTCGTCCACGAGCCGCGCGGCCTCCGCGAGGTCGCCGAGCTCCGCCTGGCAGGACGCAAGCAGCAGCCGGGCGCGCACCGAGTCGGCGGCGGAGATCCGCATGCGCCGTTCGTCGCTGTGGGCGAGGACCTCGGCCACGGCGTCGCGGGCGGCCTTCACGTCGCCGAGGTCGCGTTCGCAGTGGGCGAGCCTGAGCCGGGCGCGGTCCTGGAGGGCGGCGCGGCCCAGCTTCTCGCCGAGCGCGTTCAGGCCGACGAGGGCCTCGCGCTCCTGCCGGAAGTCGCCGAGCACCTCGTGTACCCGGGCGAGCTGGGCGAGCGCGTGCCAGCGGGTCAGGTCGTCCGCTTCGCCGGCGGCTTCCAGGCTCTCGGCGAGGAGCGCGCCGGTGCCGGCGTCGAGGTCGCGCTCCGGCATGGCGGCGACGATCGCGACGACATCGCTGAGGCTGTCCTCGGGACGGTCGTCCTCGAACATCTCGACGGGAATTCCGAGCCGCTCCGCCAGATAGGCGACGGCCCGTTCGGTGGGGCGGCGGCCGCCGGATTCCAGTCGTGACAGATAGGCGGCGGACATTCCCGTTCCGGCGAGGGCGACCTGGGAAATACCGCGCTGCTGTCGCAACTGCCGCAGCCGCTTGCCGAATCCGGGCTGCTCAAGCACTTTGCACCTCTGTCGGAAAGCCGTTCTTCGCCTTCCCCGGGGCAGGGGTCGACACCCGAAAAAGGAGGGCGGGTCACCGATGACCCGCCTCCGCATGATTTCACATCCGGACACCCGGTGGCAAATCTTGACCATGTAGTCAATTTGGCCAAGTCGCCGAGCACTTCACGTAGTCCGGCCGTTACGGCCAGTCGATCGGCGCCGTACGTCCCGCCGCCTGGGGCGCGGTCGCGGCGGACGCCCGCTCGGAAGCGGATCCGCCCGCGAGCACCACGGCGGCGAGCAGCACGGCGAGACCGCCGGTCACGGGCCTGAAACTCGTCATTCCTCTAACTCCCCCTGCAAGCCGCGCCTTTCGGCCAGGCCGTTGTGCGCGGAATGGAACGCCGAACAGGCGAACTCCTGCCCGACGCGTGCAAGGGGAGGTTAGATCAAGCCGCCGCGCTTTGGCGTTTCTTGCCAAAGTTTGTCAGATCGAGCGGACGCAAAGGGTCACATCACGTCCAGCGCCGCGTTCGCGCGGCTGCGCCACTCGAAGAAGCGGAGCAGTCCGTAGGCCAGCGCCGCGTATCCGAGCGCCACTGCCACCTCAAGGCCGAGGCTTGTCCAGATCTCGCCCGTCGGCGCCCCGTCGAACAGGGCTCGCAGCGCGGTGATGGCGTGGGAGAGCGGGAGGAACGCGCCGATGGCGCTCATCCAGTCCGGCATGGCGGCCGGCGGCAGGTTGGCTCCGCTGAAGAGGATCAGCAGCGTGAAGGCGGCGTTCGAGATGACGAAGACGTCCCGGATGCGCACCGCCAGCGCCCCCAGCGCCAGGCCGAACAGCGCGCAGGAGGCCGCGGCCACCACGAAGACCTGGACGAGGCCGAGCAGCGTCGAGGCCGGCAGCGGAAGGCCGAGGATCAGGGAGCCGACGCCCATCATGAAGGCCATCACGGCGAAGCCGTTGAGGACGTACGGCAGGACCCGGCCGCCCCAGATCAGCCCCCGGGACCGCGGGCTGAGCAGCACGGCGCCCAGCGTGCCGTACCGGCGCTCGTTGGCGACGGCCATGATGCCGCCGTAGACGCAGGGCACGCTCGTCGCGAGCACCGCGTTCCCGAGCAGGTAGAAGCGGTCGTCGGCCACGCCCAGGCTCCGTCCGACATGGACGAAGAAGAAGATCTGGAACAGCGGGCTCACCAGCAGGGTGCCGATGAACATGGGCGGGGTGGTCCAGTTGAACAGGGCACGGTAGGACAGGCCGCCACCGTGGAAGGTCAGGCGCAAGGCGCGCGTCAGTGCAGTCATCGCTGTGTCTCCGCTGTCTTCCGGCGCTCAGGTCAGTGCGAGGGTGCCCGCGCCGCGGGCGCGGCGCTCCACCCAGACGAGGGCGATCAGGGCCGCGACCACATAGCCGGCGCCGAGACCGAGGGCCACGAGCGACGGCACCAGGACCTCTCCGCCGCCCGTGGCGGCCTGCACCGCACGGGCGGCCCAGCTGGTCGGCAGCGCCCAGGTGACCGGGCGGGTCCACTCCGGCAGTGAGGCCGTGCTGACGAGCACGCCGGAGAACATCCACACGGGGTAGTCCAGGGCGTTGGCCAGGGCGTTGGCGTTGCGCAGCAGCACGAAGGTGGCCGCCATGAGGATGCCCATCATGCCGAGGGCCAGGACGCACACCAGCATCGTCGGTGCGAGCAGCGCCGGGGAGACCGGGGTGAAGGGGATGTCGAAGAGCACCACGCCCCACACCACGGTGGCCACGAGCGAGTAGAGGCCGACGAACGAGGTGGCGAAGGTGATCGGCAGCAGGACGAGCGAGAAGCGGGTCGGCGCCGACACCAGGGTCTCCAGGGTGCCCATCCAGCGCTGTTCCTGGATGGCGCCGCCGGCCCCGAAGAGGACGGCGGACCAGACGCCCATCAGACCGGCGCCGACGGCCGCCTGGAGCAGCCGGTCCGGGTGGTCACCGGCCCGGAACAGATAGACCGCGAGGGTCGCGTAGACGAGCGGCGAGAAGACCGCCATCACCAGCTCGACGCCGGAGCGGGAGAGGTGGAGGACATGGGTGCGCAGTCCCATGGCCATGAGCCGCCAGAAGCGGTACGGGCCGAGCGAGCTGCCGTAGGCCGTCATTCCTGGCCTCCCGCGGACGTCGCGTCGCTGATGATCGAGAGGTAGGCGTCCTCGAGCGTGGGCTCGCGCGTGGTCACCTTGCCGGTGCGCAGCTCGCCGAGCGCGGCCAGCACCGAGGCGTGGCTGCCGTGGTCCGGCCGGGCGTGCACGGTGACGACGTCGACCGTGCCGTCGGTCTCGACGGTGGCCCGCTCGATGCCCTCGGTCTCCCGGAGCCGGCGCAGGTGCTCCTCGCCGACCGCGTCGTGGACCTCGACCTCCAGGACGTCGAGCTTGCGCACCCGGTCCTTGAGCTCGTTGGGCGTGCCCTCGGCGCGCACGGTGCCGGAGGCGATGACGGCGATGCGGTCGCACAGCTCGTCTGCCTCGGCCATGTAGTGCGTGGTGAGCAGCACGGTGGTGCCGCCCTTGACCAGGTCGGCGACCATCTGGCGCAGTTCGCGGGCGGCGGCCGGGTCGACGCCGATCGACGGCTCGTCGAGGAACAGGACGTCGGGCCGGTGCAGCAGGCCGCGCGCGATGTGGAGCTTCTGCCGCATGCCGCGGGAGTAGCCCTCGACGCGCTCCTTCTCGCGGCCCTTGAGGCCGACGGTCTCCAGGAGTTCGTGGATGCGGGGCAGCTGCTCGCGCGGCTCGACCCCGTACAGCTCGGCGAAGTAGCGGAGGTTGTCGAGGGCGGACAGCCGCTCGTAGAGGCCGCGGTCGCCGCCGAAGACGTAGCCGATGCGCCGGCGCACCTCAAGGGGCTGGCGGGCGACGTCGTAGCCGAGGATCCGGGCGCTGCCCGAGGTGGGCAGCAGCAGCGTGTTGAGCATCTTGATCGTGGTGGTCTTGCCGGCGCCGTTCGGGCCGAGCAGGCCGAAGAGCTCGCCGCGGCCGACGCTGAGGGAGACGCCGCGGACGGCGTCGATCGTCTTGCGCTGGGGCTTGAGCCATCCGGTCCGCGTCCGGTAGGAGCGGGCCAGGTCCACGGCCTCGATCGCCAGGTCGGTGGTCATCAGACGTTCCTGTCTCCGTCGTGGGGGGTGGTGGCCGGTGCCGGCGCGCCCGGGCGCAGCAGGCCGAGGTCGAGGGAGTCGTCGAGCAGCTGCCGGAACGCCTCCGGGTGGGTGTCGAGGTCCGCGCAGACCTCCGCGAGGGTGCGCGTGCCGTCGAGGGAGTGCAGCAGGGCCGTCCAGGTGTCGTCGGCGCCGAGGACGTATTCCAGGGAGCCCTCCACCGCGAGGTACGCGGTGCCGGTGGCGTCGCGGAGCAGTTCGACGTGGTCCGCGAGGGCGAGCACGCTGTCGGGCGTCCAGCGCGGTGCGGCGAAGACCAGCTCCTCGATCCGCGGCGCCTCGGTGGCCCAGTCGGTGAACCGGTGGGCGGGGCGGACGGCGGGCAGCAGCACCGCGGAGTCCACGAGCGGCGGCGGGAGTTCGGCGACCATCGTGTCGAGCAGGCACAGGTTGAGCAGCGGGAGGAGCCGCTCCACGTGGGCGGAGAGCGGTGCGTCCGCCAGGCGGCGCAGCAGCGCCCGGACGCGGTCGGCGTCGAGCATCTCCCGGCCGCGCGGGGTGGCGAGGGCCTCCTCGACGAGCGCGGCGCCGTCGCGGGTGAGCATCTCGATGAACGGGCGGTGGGTGTGCTGCACGCCTTCGCCGTAGAAGAAGGGCACCTTGGGGCGGTGGGTCACCTCGGCCGGGAGGAGATCGGCGACCGCCTCGCGGACGATGGCCTTGTCCCACAGCAGCCGTTCGCGCCGGGCGGCCGGGATGGAGGCGACGAGCTCGACGAGGCGCCGGTCCAGGAAGGGAACGCGGGCCTCGGTGCCGCTGCCGGCCGCCGTGCGGTCCTCGTGCCAGCAGTTGAACTGCTCGACGTCGCGCATCTTCGCCGCGACGAAGGCGCCGTAGGGGTCGCGGCCCACCAGGTCGCGGGCCGCGCCGAGCGCCGCGTCGGTCAGCAGACCGCCTTCGGTCCCCTCCCACCACGCGGCGAGCCGGGGCCGGCCGCTGTCGAGCCGGCCGCGGCGGGCCATGCCGGCGAGGGCGTCCTCGAAGGCCTGCCAGCCGCCGTCGCCGGCGGTGGTGGTCGAGTAGCCGCCGCAGAACTCGTCGGCCGCCGCGCCGAGCAGCATGCCCTTGATCTCGGGGTGCTCGGCGCGGACGTAGCGGTGGAGTTCGTGCTTGTAGTACTGCTCCGGGCTGCAGGTGGGCATCTCGGTGAGCCACAGCAGCCGCTTCCACTCGTCGGCCGTCGGCACGTCGGAGGCGTCGAAGCGGACCTGGTGGTTGGCGACGCCGAGTTTGTCGGCGACGAGGCGGGCGTGCCGGGCGTCGCCGTTGACCACGGTCGAGCCGCTCAGTACGGAGAAGGTCTGCAGGTCCGTGGTGTCGGCGGCGAGCGCGGCGACCGCGGCCGAGTCGACGCCGCCGCTGAGGAAGAGGCCGATGGAGACGTCCGCGGTGGCGCAGGCCCGCACGGAGTCGGCGAGCAGCTCGCGGAAGTCGCCGATGATCTCCGCGTCGGTACGGGTGGAGTCGCCGTCGAAGTCGGGCAGCGTCCAGTAGGTGTGCCGCCGGGTCGCGCCGTCGCGCAGGTCGATCTCGAGGATCGTGGCGGCCGGGACGGACTCGACACCCTCGAAGTAGGTGGCGGGCGCGCCGAGGTCGAGCGAAGGGGCGGACGTCACGGTCGGGTTGACCAGGGCGCCGTCCCAGTCGACGCGGCGCGGGGTGGCGGGGTCGGCGAAGAGCGCCTTGATCTCGGAGGCGAAGGCGATCCGCCGGTCGTCGCGCGTGAAGTAGAGCGGCTTCACGCCGAAGTGGTCGCGGGCGAGGAGCAGGACGTCGCGGCGCCGGTCCCACAGCACGAGGCCGAACATGCCGCGCACGTCGTCGAGGAAGTCCAGGCCCTTCTGCTGGTAGAGGTGGACCAGGACCTCGCAGTCGGATCCGGTCCGGAAGCGGGTGCCGGCCGGCAGCGTGGCACTGAGCTCCTTGTGGTTGTAGACCTCGCCGTTGGCGATGAGGACGACCGAGCGGTCCTCGCTGTAGAGAGGCTGGCCGCCGTTCTCCGGGTCGACGAGGGACAGCCGGGTGAACGCCAGGCCGACCCGCCCCTGGCGGAGCAGCTCTTCCTCGTCGGGTCCGCGGTGCGCCAGCGTGCGGGCCATGGTCGCCAGGATCGCGTCGGCTTCGACACCGAGGTCCTGCCCGTCGATGCGGGCGAGACCGCCGAGTCCGCACATGCTGCCGTTCCTTTCCGATGGGTGATGCCGAGGAGTGACGAAAGACTGAAAAGGGGTGGTGAAAAGAGGTGGTGAAAAGAGGAGGGGCGCCTCTCTGACTGCAAAGCAGAGGCGCCCCGGTCCGCTCGTTATTAGCGGTTGTTCATCATGACGCGGGAGAAGTCGATCTTCTTCGCCTGCGGCTTCGCGTACTGCTGCATAACAAACACCTCATTCAGTGAGTGAGCCGCCGCCCCGTCGGTTCCGGTGCGGCGTCGACGTGGCCGACTCTATGAGCAATTCCCGAGGTATTGCAACCCCGCTCGGGAAATTTATTTCCGAGGAAATTCGGGAAACGCCTCCAAGCCGTCCTCGGAATTCGAGAACGGCTTTTCCAGCCCTTATGCGGGCGGAATTCAGGAGGTTTTTCGGTCAGCTGCCGAGCCGGATCAGCTCCTCTTCGAGCAGCCAGCCCAGCATCTCCGTGGTGTCGGTGAGCGCCGTGCCGGCGTCGATGCCGTAGTGCTCGGCGACGGCCCGGGAGATGTCCTCGACCCGGCCCGTGCCGTCGATCCGGCGCCAGATGAACGCCGCCACCTCGGGCAGCTCGTACGCCTGGTCGTACCGGGCGAGCAGGATGGCGCCCTCGGAGGACCGGATGCGGACCTCCAGGTTGTGCCGCGGCACAGTGTGTCCGTGGATCTCCGCCGGCATCAGACCTCCACCTCCATCGAGATGCGCCGGACCCAGCCGATGACGTCCTCGATCCAGCGGCCGGGGTCCTCGGGGTCGTAGTCGCGCATGGTCTCGATCCGCCAGTACCGCTCGAAGGGCAGCACGGCGGGTGCCGCGGCCCGGTACTTCTTCGACCGCCATTTGGCCGTGATGCCGTACTCGCCGTGGTGGGCGAGCAGGGCGTCGGCGGCGTACCCGAAGGCGAGCTTCGCGGTGAGCAGCGCGCTCTCCGCGTCCCCCGAGCCGAGCTGGCCGAGGGCGTCCTCGGCGAAGGTGTCCGCGAGGTCCAGGCTGCGGGCGGCGATCGTCCGGCCGAAGGCGGACGAGTGCAGCAGCCGCTGCCGTTCGGCGAGCCAGGGTGCGCCGTCGAGGGCCACCGCGTGGCCGAGCTTGACCAGGGCGTCGCGCTCGACCTGGCTCACGGTGGCGCCGATGTCGCGCTCGGTGCGGTAGGCCTCCCAGGAGACCTTCGCGAGCAGCTGGTCGAGCTGGCCCGCGGACCAGTACTCGACGTCGCCACGCCGGTCCCCGAGGGTGGGGACCGCGACCGGCACCCGGTCCGGGGTCAGCGCGACCGGGTGGAAGTCCTCCACCGTCTCCATCGGGGCCGGCTCGCCGGTCACCACGTAGAGGTCGAGGTCGCTCGTCTCGTTGCCCCAGCCGCGCACCAGGGAACCGGCCGCGTACACGCACAGGTACCCGTCCGGCAGCAGCCCCTGCTCGCGCAGCAGGCCGAGGAGGCGCGGGCCGTCCTCGGCGGTGATCGTGTGCACCATCATCCTGTCCTTGTTTCCTTGCCTCTGCCTCTGGCTGTACGGATGGCTTCGTCGCCGGCTCTGCGTCCGGCTCCGGCCCGCGGCAGCCCGTGCCGCCTCACAGCAGTCCGTGCGCCGCGAACTCCGCGCGCACCTGCTCGTCGTCCAATGCGCCGACCGACGCGAAATGCCGGACCGTCTGCTGCGCCACGCTTTTCGCGTACGCCGTGACGGCCGCGGCCGGAAAGAGTTCGGAGACGATCTGCCGGGCCTCGTCACGGGAAAGCCCGTAACCGACGACCTCGCTCTCCACCGACGGAATGTCGGGGTCCGTGAAGATACGGATCAACCGCGGCACCCGAAGGGCCGCGCGGCGCCGGGTGTCCGGTGTCAGCTGCCCCCACAGATGACGCAGGAACACGGCGAAATAGGCGTGGTGACGGCCTTCGTCGAGCGCGTGGTCGCGGACCGCCTCGCGGACCGCGGGAGCGACGCTCCGGTCGTTCCACATGTCCGACAGCTGCGCCGTGATGAGCGTCTCCGAGACGATCACGAAGAGGATCTCGGTGAGCGCCGTCAGGTCGTCCGGCGTCTCCTCCAGGTACCGCTCCAGGCGGGTGATGAAGTACGGCACCTCCGGCAGCTCCGCGCGGACGTCGGTCGCCGCACGGACCTGGGCCGCGAGGTCCGCCGAGAACAGCGCGTGGTACGCCTCGTCGCAGTAGATCTTGAAGGCGTCCAGCCGCATGGCCTCGGGCAGCCGCACCCCGATCGTGCCGTGGGCGATGCCGAGCACGGTCCGGTTGACGACGAGGTGTTCCAGCTTCGCCGTGAAGTCCAGGTACCGGTACAGATGCCGGACGAGCACGTCGCGGTAGATCTCGGGCCGTTCGTCGCGCAGGCCCGCGATCAGCGGGTGGGAGGCGAGCGGCACCAGTTCGGGAGCGAAGAAGCCCTGGCCGGCGGTGAGCGGGCCGAGGGTGCGCCGCTCGGCCGAGCGCACGGTGGACCGCTCGTACCAGTTGCGGAACGGGCTGACGTACGCGTCCTCAGCGGTCCGGTCCGGTTCCTGCCCGTCGCGCCCGGCCGCGTCCCGGCCGGCCCCCTCCGGTGCGGTCCCGGTCTCGTCATCCCGCCGGGCGAACAGCGCCTGCTTCGGGCACAGGCTCACCGCCGAGCACCCCATGAACAGACCGACCGTTCCGCACATGCTTCTCCCCTTCGGTGACCACGGCCGGCCGCTTCGGCAGCGGCGGGTCCGTCTGGTTGCGGTGGATCCGCGCGGTGTCCCACAGCCCGGCGAACCGGCCGGCCCGACCGCAGTGGTAGTACGCCTCCTCGACGTGGACGAGCGATCCCCACGCCAGGCGCTCCCGCTCCTCAGGGTCGAGGGGCAGCAGCTCCCACCTCGGGTCGCTCCCGGTCAGCGGCTCGGCCCACCCGTTGACCCGGGCGGTCTCGGGCATGCCCGGGAGGAGGAACAGCAGCCCGACCCCGGGGCTGTGCTCCAGGTTCCGCAGGGTCTGCAGCAGACGGTTGCCGGACTCCTCGGGGAGGAACAGCGTCCGCTCGTCCACGACCCGTACGAAGCCGGGGGCGCCGCCCCGGGGCGAGGCGTCGCAGCGCCCGTCCCCGTCCGAGCTCGCCACCACGACGTACGGCGACAGCTCGACGAAGCGGCGCAGCCACGGGTGCAGCACCGGCGAGAGCTTCGCCCGCACGCGCGGCAGGGGCGCGCCCCACCGCTCGGTCAGCTCGGCCCGTACGGAGCCGGCCGCCGGGACCTCGTACGGACTCCCGGACAGGCTCCCGGACGGACTCCCGGACGACGCCCCGTAGGACGACCCGGCACCGTCGGCGCTCTCGGGTCTCACGCCGCTCACGTCACTCACGGCACCATCACCGTCCCGCCGTTGACGCCCAGCGTCTGGCCGGTGAGGTAGCCGCCGGCGTCGCCGACGAGGAAGGCGACCGTGTCCGCCACGTCCTGGGCCCGGGCCACCCGGCCGAGCGGGATCTTCCGGCCCTCGGCCAGGAAGCCCTCCTCGTCCAGGCCCGGCTGGGCCGTCCGCGTCACACCCGGCGCGACGGTGTTCACCGTGATGCCGTACGGGCCGAGGGCCCGCGCGAGGGACTTGCCCATGCCCAGGAGCCCGGCCTTGCTGGCCGCGTAGTGGGCGCCCTTCGGCGAACCGGTGAAGGCGGCGCTCGACGCCACGTTCACGATCCGGCCCGAGCGGCGCGGGATCATCATCGCCGCCGCCTCCTGGGCGCAGAAGAACGCGCCCTTGAGGTTGGTGTCGAGGACCAGGTCCCAGCCCGCCTCGTCGATGTCCAGGACCTGGGCGCGCGGGAACACGCCCGCGTTGTTGACGAGGATGTCCAGCCGGTCGAAGCGCCGGCCGACGGTCTCGAACATGGCGGACACCTGGCGCCGGTCACGGACGTCGGCCGGTACGGCGAAGCAGCCCTCGGGCAGCTCCCTCGCGTCCGCGCCCGGCGGGTGGTTGACCGCGACCCGGGCGCCGAGCGCCGCGAGGGTGACCGCCACGGCCCGGCCGATGCCGCTGCCACCGCCGGTGACCAGCGCGGTGCGCCCCGCCAGGGACGCGGGCGCGGCGGTCATGCGCGCGCTCCGGTCTGCCGGCGGACCTCGTCGAGGACGCGGTAGACGTCGAGGCAGGCCGAGAGCGGCGAGTCGCTGGGCTCGCCCCGCACGACGCTCCGGTGGAAGCTCTCCAGTTCGGTGGCGTAGCCGGTGCGGCCGTAACCGCCGCGGCGGCCGGGCCACTCGTAGGTCAGCGTCTCCTTGGCGTCCAGGACGCCCGCGCCGGGAGCGGTCGCCGGGCGGGCGACCGTCAGGGTGTTGAAGTGGTCGAGGCTGCCGACCACGCCCTCGTCGGTCACCAGCTCGCAGCGGTACTCCAGGCGGTTGGAGTAGTTGCCCACGAGGAGCGTGGCGAGCCGCCCGTCGGCGTACTCCAGGAGGACGCGGATCGCCCGCCGCCGCGCGTCGATGTCCGCGCGGCGGGCCGTGATCCGGTCCGGGACGCCGAGTTCGCGCAGTGCCAGGTCGACGGCGTGCGTGCCGAGACCCTGCAGCAGGCTGTCCTCCACCGTGGCGCAGCCCCAGACCGGGGAGGTCGGCTTGGCCGAGACCATCCGTACGTCCAGGGTGCGCAGCGTCCCGTGCGGGCGCAGGGTGTCGCGGAGCTTCCGGTAGGACTGCCCGTACGGGAAGTTGAAGCCGACGAACGCCACCGTGCCCCGCGGCGCCGCCGCTTCCGCGGCGGCCAGCTTCTCCAGCGTCGCGGTGTCGGGCGCCGGGGGTTTCTCGGCGAGGACGCTGACGCCCGCGGCGAGGGCCCGCTCCAGGACCTCGGCGTGCAGCTCGGGCGAGCCGGCCACGACCAGGGCGTCGACGGCCGGACCGGCCGCGCCGTCGATGAGCTCGGTCCAGTCGTCGGTCCACAGCTCCGCGCCCCAGCGCCGGGCCGCCTCCTCGGCGGCCTCGGGCCGGCGGGCCGCCACGGCGGTCAGCCGGGCCCCGTCGAGTGCCGCCAGGGCGGGCAGCAGGTTCTCCTGCGCGTGGCCGCCGGGGCCGACGAGCCCGTAGCGCAGCGCTCCCCGCCCCGGGGTGAGCCGTCGGATGGCCATTCAGATGATCCCCAGCTCTTCCAGCCTGCGGCACCAGAAGTGGTACTTCTCCTTGGTCATCTGACGCTCGGCGCGGCGCTCCGCGGACTCGCGGTCCTCGCCGACGCGCCAGAACATGGTGCCGACCTCGGCGGTCTCCGGCTCGATCTCGGACAGCTCGCCGCG
This sequence comes from Streptomyces sp. NPDC127092, assembly GCF_042722475.1. Lineage (NCBI taxonomy): Bacteria > Bacillati > Actinomycetota > Actinomycetes > Kitasatosporales > Streptomycetaceae > Streptomyces > Streptomyces sp. NPDC127092. The sequence goes on along the minus strand of NZ_JBHXFE010000028.1, from coordinate 58,256 downwards.
CCCCTCGGCCTGTCCCTCGGCCTGCCCCTCGGTCAGCCGGCGCAGCGCCTCCTCGCGGCCGCGGGCCTCCTTGAACATGACCGGCGCGCGGTCCTTGACCGGATTGCCGCGCAGCACCAGGGAGATGGTGCCCAGCTCGGTGAAGGGCGTGGAGTGCAGGGCGTTGTGGTGGATGGTGAAGCACTCGCCCGCGCGGTCCTCGTGCAGCATCAGCGGCTGGACGTCGTCGGGCAGGGTGTTCTCGTCGAAGCCGTTGCGGGCCACGTAGTTGCGGTGCAGGTAGGTGCCGCGCAGCACGAGGTTGGTGAAGGAGAAGCGGTGGTTGTGGGCGAGCTGCTGCTGGTGGTCGGTGGACATCCGGAGCCTGATGCGCAGGCCCTTCTCCACGTCGTCCCAGAGCACGATCTTGTCCTCGACCACGTCCTCCTCGCACTTGGCCCACAGGTACGGGTCGTGCTCGACGGCGAGCAGGAGCCTGCGGAAGAGGGCCTTGTCCGCGGCGAACTCGCGGATCAGCCGCTGGGTCAGCTCGGCGGCGGCGGGCAGGTCGTCCCAGTCGATGGGGCCGACGTTCTCGAAGAGCTCGACGACGGTGTTGTTGACGTGTACCCGGTCTGCCGTCTCGACGGTCATGGTGGTGGTCTCCTCTGGCGGGCACCGGTCGTCCGGTGCGGAAGGGGGAAGGGGCGGCCCGGGCGTCAGATGACGCCGAGCTTCTCCAGGCGCTCCCGGATCTGCCGGTAGGCGTCGAGGCCCATGGCCTTCTGCTGACGACGCTCCTCGGGCTCGTCCTGGCGGCCGAAGCGCCACCAGAGGGTGCCCTCCGCCTTGTCCATGATCACGGAGCGGTCCTTCTCGACCGGTCCGCGCAGGAACAGGGAGACGGTGTCGGGCGTGGTGAACGTGGTGTGGATGGCGCTGTGGTGGAGCGTGTAGCAGCTGCCCGGCTCCTCGCGGCGGACGATGTGCGGCGTGAGCCGGTCCAGCAGGCCCTCGGCGCGCGGGTCCGGGTTGTGCCGGCTGAGGTACTGGCGCGCCTCGGGGTCGGGGCCGTCGCCGTAGAGGTCGCCGTCCATGTGGTACCAGGTGTGGGTGTAGCTGCCCGCCACGATGCGGCTGGAGAAGGAGAACCGGTGGTCGTGCGGGCGGTCGAAGTGGTCCTCGGTCGAGATGTGCAGACGCAGCCGGATGCCTCGGTCCAGCGCGTCGTACAGGACGATGTAGTCGAGCAGCTGGTGGCGCTCGCACATGGCGAGCAGCTCCGGCTTGTGCTCCACGTCGTAGACCAGCTTGCGCAGGGACTCCTTGTCGTCCGCGAGGCGATGGACGACGTCGCGGGTGATCTCACCCGCCCTCTCGAAGTCGGACCAGTCGACGGTGAGCTGGTCGAGGTAATCGATCACGGTTTCTCCTTGGTACGGGACCTCGTAGTCCCTGCGGATCCGCAGGGCGAGCGGGGAGCCGGCGACGGGCAGTCGGTCGAGCTCGTCCGCCGGGCACCGGCCGGCGGCGACGTCGGCGAGCGTGTCGGCGAAGATGTCGAGGTCGGAGGCGCCGACCACGTCACGGGTGGGACTCATGGGGTTCTCCTCAGCGCGCGTACCGCGGCCACCACGGCCGCCGCGGTGTGCTCCGGCGGGTCGTCCGGGTGCGGGGCCAGGACCAGCCAGTCGCGTTCGGCGGCCATGCGCAGCAACTCGCGGCGGACGACGGACTGGTAGCCGCGGAAGGCGTCGCGCGGCGGGCCCGTGTACCCGTCCCAGCGGCCGAGTTCGGTCTCCTTGAACGTGTCGCGGCGCGACCAGGCGACGTCCGGGTCGACGTCGAGGAGGACGGTCAGGGCGGGCTCCGGCACGGGTGCGAAGAGCGACTCGACCCACTGCGCGTCCAGCGGTTCGCGGACCAGGGTCTTGGCGATGTTGCGGTAGTACCAGCCGTCCATGACGGCGACCGTGCTGTCGTCCGCACCGGCGTTCGCGCCGTCGTTCGCCAGCTCGGGCCTGAGCCGGGCGAGTGCCGCGTACCAGGAGGCGATCAGCAGGATCCAGTGGGCGGCTCCGCAGGTGTCGCCCTGTTCCTCCGGGGAGGACCAGATGAGCTCGCGCAGCGCCGCGGCGCGGGCCGCGGTCGCCGGGTCGGTGGCGCCGGCGCTCTTCTTGTCGGCGAGGGTGGCGGCGCCAAGGGCGAGCTCCTCCGCGACGAGGCGGGCCACGGTGGACTTCCCGCTGCCGTCGATGCCTTCCAGGACGATCAGCACGGCGCCGCTCCGTCGGCCAGGCGACCGTCGGCCAGGTGACCGTCGAGCAGGTAACGGACCACGCCGTCCTCGTCGTTGGCGGCGGTGACCGCAGACGCGCGGGCGAGGACCTCGGGGTGGGCGTTTGCGGGGGCGACGGTGCGCTCGGCCACGGCGAACATGGGCAGGTCGTTGAGGTGGTCGCCGTAGACGGTGAGCCCCGCGCCGTCGAGGCCGGCCTCGCGGGCGAGCCGGCGCACCGCACGGCCCTTCTCGGCCTCGGGATGCGCGATCTGGATCTCGGTCCAGCCGGGGACGTAGCGGTTGGCGGCCGCCATGACGCCGGCCGAGTCGCCGAGCTCCGCCGCGAGGGCGGCGGTCGCGGCAGTGGCCCGCTCGTCGGGCACGAAGGCGATGACCGCGGCGGTCCGCACTCCGGCGACCCCGTCGTACGGGTCCCGGCAGGACGCGAGGCGCGGGTCCCCGTAGGCGCGCTTCTCCGCGATGTACCAGGCGGTCGCGGGATCGCCGCAGGGGCCGTGCAGCACGCGGTCGGCGGTGCCGTCCCAGGTGGTGAGCACGGGCTCGGCGGCCAGCCGGGCGAGCGCGTCCAGGGCGCGGGCCGCCGTCTCCGGGCCGAGCGTGGCGTGCGCGAGGTGCCGGCCGGTGGCGAGGTCGGTGAGGAAGGCGCCGTTCAGCTCGACGACGGGCAGGGTCAGCCGGACGCCGGCGAGCAGTTCGCGGATGGCGACCGCGCTGCGGGCGCTGGCCACGGTCAGCGCCGTGCCGCTGTCGAGCAGGGAGTTGAGCCCGTCGCGGGCGTAGTCGCTGAGGGTGGCGTCGGAGCGCAGCAGCGTCCCGTCGAGGTCGAAGACGTGCAGGCCGAGCCGGCGGTCGCCGGGCGTCCGGCGGTCGTCGCCGGCCGTCCCGTGATCGTCCGTCATCCCCTGGTCGGCGGGCGCACGGCGGTCGTCCGTCATCCCGTGGCCGGTGGTCATGCGCGGGCCTCCAGGAACTGCGGGACGGCGCAGAGGCCCGGGAGCAGCGGGCGCAGCTCGGCCAGGGAGCCGAGAACGCGGTGGGCTCCGGAGAGCCGGTCGCGGGGCGTGAGGGAGGCCAGGCCGAACACGGTCGTGCCGGCCGCGCGGGCGGCGGCGACCCCGCGGGCGCTGTCCTCGACCACGAGGCACTCCTCCGGGGCGACGCCGAAGCGTTCGGCGGCGAGGAGGAAGAGGTCGGGGGCGGGCTTGGGCAGTGCCACCAGGTCCGCGCCGAGGACCCGGCCGGCCAGGCGAGCGGCAAGGCCGGTGAGCCCGAGGGTGACGCGGACCCGGTCGGCCGTGTCGTTGGAGGCGACGCAGTACGGCACGCCCAGGGCGTCGAGCTCGTCGAGGACCCCGTGGATGCCGGGCATCGCCGTCAGTTCCCGCTCGAAGGTCTCGAAGAGCCGGGCGTGGAAGCGGTCCCCGAAGTCCTCGGCGAGGGTGACGCCGGTGTTCCGGCGGACCGTCGCGAGGACGTCGGCGAAGGACGTGCCGAGGTAGTGCGTGACGGCGTCGGCGAAGGTCGTCGGCACGCCCTCGGCGGTCAGCATCTCGGCGAGCAGACGGTTGCCGAGGGCCTCGCTGTCCACCAGGACACCGCTGTTGTCAAAGACGACCAGCTTGTGCTGCACCGGCTTCCCTCTCGATTTCCTTGACACCACTTGCCACGTCAACCTAGGCAACTCTGGCAAGTCAGTCAAGGTCGGGGGAGAGGGTTTTGACAAGCTCTTTCGTCAGGTGGCGCCGCCGATGCGGACCTGATGGCAGGTGTGGCTATGCCAGAGAGTGGACACCCCTTGCCCAGAAACGACGCGATGGTATGGTCAAGCCGCCCACCCATTCAGGCAACTCTTGTCAAAGGCTTCTTGACAGAACCGCGTAGGAACACGAAGAGGGATGATCGATGGCGAACCTGTCTGGCCCGGCCGAGCAGACCCACACCCCGCTGCTTCCGGTGGAGGTCCACTGCCATGGCTTTGCCGGCGTGGACTTCTCCGAGTTCTCCCTGCTCGACCTCGAACTCCTGGAGGAGATCTGCGCCCGGGAAGGCGTGCTCAGCATCCCGACGCTGTACCTCCACCACCACAGGCTGGGCGAGTTCGAGAAGTTCATGCGCCGTTACGACGCGATGCGGCGCGCCGGACGGATCCCGCACGTCGTCGGCGTCGCCCTTGAGGGCCCGCTGCTGTCCAGTCACGGCGGCACCCCGGCCGACACCGTCTGGGCGCCGACCCGCTCGGAGTGGGAGCGGCTCGCCCGGCTCGGCGAGTACGGGCTGTGCTACATGGTCCTCTCGCCGGACGCCTTCTCCCCCGCCTCGGACTTCCACGGCCAGACCTTCGCGCGCCACCCCGGCTTCGACTGGGTCGTCCCGATGCTCCTCGGTTACGGGGTCAGGCCCGCGCTCGGCCACTTCACCCGGACCGACCCGGGAGAGAGCGCTCGCCTCGTCAAGGACATCGTCGACATCGCCTGGGACGCCGAGTGGAACGGCGCGGGCGCGCGGGTCGTGACCGACCACCTCTTCAACGACATGCCGCTCACCATCCGGCACGCCTTCCGCACCACCCGGGCCCGCGAGGCGCGCGAGGCCACCCTCGCCTCGTACGACCTGCCGGGCTGGACCCTGGACACGATGGACGAGATCGCCGGTCCCGTCCCGGCGGCCATCATGCGCGAGGCCGCCGCCGGCCGCATCGCCGCCTGCATCAACTTCGACGGCGAGCACGTCGACCTGGCCATCGCCAGCCGAGCGGTCACCCTCATGGGCCTCGAGAACTCCATGATGATGACCGACCGTTGCGACTCCGCCCGGCTCGGCGGCCAGGACCTGACCCAGGGCGAGGAGAACGGCCTGTGGTACCAGGCCGGCGGCATCGTCGCGGCCGGTTCCCAGCCGCTCGCCCAGCAGATGCGCAACGCCATGACCTGGGACCTCAAGGGCCCCGGCCTGTGGGACCTGGCCGCCGGCACCGCTCACCGCGCCTTCGGGCTCGCCCCGCTCGACGCCGGCCAGCTGCCGGACGGCATGCTCGCCGCCACCCAGGCGCAGTGGGCCGCCCTCGACGTCGCGGACGCCGCGTGATGCCGGCCACCGGCCCGGCTCCCCTTCCTCTGCGCCGCGCGGGCGGCCACGCCGACGCCGAAGCGGACGCGGAAGCACTCGCCGCCGAAAGGCCGCTGCGGATCGGCGTGCTCGTCTCGGCCACCGGCGCCAATCTGCGCACCCTGATCGGCCTCCAGGACGCCGAGCCGGACCGCTACCAGGTGGCCCTCGTCGCCTCGCACGGCACCCGCTCCCCAGCCCTGGGCCTCGCCCGCGAGCACGGCATCGAGGCCTGGCCGGGCGACTTCGACGCCCGCTGCGGAACCGCCTCGCGGGCGACCACTGCCGAGGCCCGCGCCGACTACCGGCGCCGCGCCCGGCAGTGGCACGACGAACTCGACGCCCGCTTGGCCGCCTGGGAGAGCGTGAACGGGGCACTGGACCTCGTCGTCCTCGCGTACCACCGCTGGATCGAGGGGAACCTGCTCACCCGCTACCGCGGCCGGATGATCAACCAGCACCCCGGCGACCTCACCGTGCTCGACGCGCAGGGCCGCCGGGTGCTGATCGGCAACGACCCGGTGGCCGAGGCCATGCGGCTCGGCCACACCACCACCCGGACCTCCTGCTTCCTCGTGGACGACAGCCACGACGGCGGAGCCGTCCTGTGCCAGGGGCCGCCCGTCCCGGTCCGGCCGGGCGTCGACGCCCTGGCCCAGGAACAGGAGCAGAAGCTGCTGAGCGACCGGCCCTGCCTGGAGTGGACCGTACGGGCCTTCGCCGCCGGCTCGCTCGCCCTGGCCGCGGGGACGCATCCCGACGGAAGCCGGGTCGTCCTGGCCGACGGCGTGCCGCTGCCGCTGGGCGGCAGACGACTCGAGGCGCCCGCGCCGGCACCCGTCACCCCACCCGCGGCCCCGTCCGTACCCGTACCCGTTCCCGTTCCCGAGGGGAGATGAAGCCGTGCCGTACTCCGCCATCGGCGCCCGCGCCCTGGACTCCCTGACCCGGGACCCCGAGAAGGCCGAGGCCTACCGCCGTGACCCCTACATGCGGGAGGCGCTCGCCTCGCTCGCCCCGGCCCTCGGCACCGACGCGCTGCACCGGCACACCTTCGTCGTGCTGAAGCCTGACGCCGTGGCCGGACGCCGCTGCGAACCGATCCTCGACATCCTGCGCAGCCTCGGCTGGCACCCGGTCGCGGCCACCACCGTGCGCTTCGACCCGCTGCTCGTACGGGAGTTGTGGCGCTACCAGTTCAACGCCGCGTCCGAACAGCGCATCGCACTCGTCGACCCGCTGCTCTCCTCGGGCCCCGCCCTGCTCGTCCTCCTGGAGGACCGCGACGGAGCACGGGACCTGCCGGCCAGCGTGCGCCTCACCGTCGCCAAGGGCTCCGCCGACCCGTCCGCCGCGCGCAGCGGCGACCTGAGGACCCGCATCGGCCGGGTCAACGGCCTCTTCAACTTCATGCACACCGCCGACGAACCGGCCGATGTCGCACGAGAGTTGCAGCTCTTCTCGTACCAGACCGGCTGGGCGTGGTGCGCCGGGCCGCTCTTCGGCACCGCGCCCGCCGGCCCGGACGGCGACACCGCCGCCACCACCGCGTCCACCGCCGAACGGACGGTGCGCACCCTGCTCCGCGACGCCGAGGCCGAGATCCCCGCCCACGACCTGGACGTCACCGCGAGCCTGGGGCGCCTCGCCGCTCTCGACGGGCCGTGGGGCGCGTGCGCCCGCGAGGCGGCGGACCCCGCCCACCTCGACACCTGGCTCCGCGAGCTCCGCCGCACCCCGCTCCCGGACGCCGACGCCCGCTGGGACGTGCTGACCGTGCTGACCAGCTGGATCCACTGCAACGAGGAAGGGGTCCTGCCGATCATCGCCACCACCCGCGCCGACGCCTGGCGCGTCCCGGCCCCGCACCGTGACCGCGCGCCGGAGGAGGCGATGGCCGTATGACCGCCACCGTTCCCCCGTACGCCGGCGCCGGCAACCTCATCTACCGGGCCGAGCGGGTGCCGCGCTTCGTCCGCGCCGAGGGCAGCTATCTGCACGCCGCCGACGGCCGCCCGTACCTCGACGCCGAGGCCGCCAACGGCACCGTCGCCTGGGGCTACGACAAGCGGATCCTGCGCGACGCGCTCGCGTACTGCGAGGACATGCCGGCGCTCCCGTCGTTCTGCGAGTCCGAGCTCCGGCTCGACGTGCTCCAGCGCCTTGAGCGGCTCTTCGGCGAGGCCGTCGGCACGCCCGGCCGGGTCGAGCTGGACCTGGGCGGCGCCCAGGGCATGGAGACCGCGCTGCGCATCGCGTTCAGCGCCGTCGGCCCCGGCACCGTCGTGGTCTTCGAAGGAGCCTTCCACGGCAGGTCCGGCGTCACCAGCATGCTCAGCTCCAGCCCCCGCTACCGCGAACTCCTCGCGGCCTGGGGCCTCGAAGTCGTCCGCCTGCCCAGCCCGGACTGCGGACGCTGCCCGCACGCCGCCGCCCGCGAGACCCCGGGCTGCACCACGGGCTGCGTCACGGCGGCCACCCGCTGGGGCTCGGAACTCTCCGGCGTCGGCGGAACGGGCTTCGGCCGCAAGGTGAGCGCTTTCGTCTTCGAGTCCGTCCAGAACGTCGGCGGCATGGCCGAGCCCGACCACGTGCTGCTGCGGGCCGCCGTGGACCACGCGCGCCGCAACGGCGCCGTCGTCATCGCCGACGAGATCTTCACCGGCATGCACCGGACCGGACCGCGCTGGGGCTTCCAGCGGGCCGGCGTCACCCCCGACGTGGTGGTCGCCAGCAAGGCCCTGACCAACGGAGCCGCGGCGCTCAGCGCCGTCTGGGCCCGCGAGCCGCTCGCCGACCCGGCCACGTACCGGCCCGGCAGTCACTCCTCCACCTACATCGGCATCCCGCACGCCCTGGGCGTGACCCGGGCGGTCCTGGACCGCTGGGACGGCTGGGCGGACCCGGCCGGGGACATGGACCGGCTCGCCGAGCGGATGACCGTCCGCCTGAAACGACTCCAGGCCGCCCACCCGGACCTGGTGAGCGACTGCCGCGCCTTCGGCGGCGCCGCGCGCCTGGTCCTCACCGGCGACCACGCGCCCGCGCTGCGCCAGCTGTGCCTGACGGCCGACCCGCACACGGGGCTGATCGTCGCCTCGACCGGAATGGCCCCGGACGTGATCAATATCCACCCGCCGCTCGTCATCGACGACCGGGACCTGGACGTCATGACGGACGTGCTCGACCGGGCACTGACCCGGCTGCGCGAGACCACGGAGACCACCGGGACAACGGTGACCACCGGGACCACCGGGACCACCGGGACCGCGGGGATGCGGTCATGACGGTCAGGTCCGCACTGGACGACCCGCTGATCTGCCTCTGTGCCCACGTCCCGGAGAGCGTGATCCTCGCGGCCAAGTGCTCGGGCGTCCGTGACGTCCCCGGCCTGCGTCTCGCCACCGGCGCCAACACCGGCTGCGGCGACTGCCTTCCGGATCTCGAGGAACTCCTCGACGACTGACCGCGGGCGCCCGCCGTCCCACCCGCGGGCCCCCGCTTCCCGACCCACCCGTCCCCGGCTGTCGCCGGGCCCACCTGCTTGTCCGTCTGCCTGCTTGGAGCATCGTGAACACCTTCGACCTCGTCATCGTCGGCGCCGGACCGGCCGGTCTCGCCGCGGCCCACCGCCTCGCCGGATCGCCGTACCGCGTCGCGCTCGTCGACGGAGGCAAGCCCGTCACCGCGCGGGACCGCTACGCGGCGGAGGACCTGACCCGCGGCCACGGCGGCGCCGGGCTGTTCTCCGACGGCAAGTTCTCCTTCTTCCCTTCGGCCAGCGAACTGTGGACGCTGCCGCGCGCCGACGACCTGCGCGCCGCCTACGACTGGACCTGCGAACTCCTCGGCTCCTACGGCCTGGACACCCCGCCGTACCCGTCCGACCCGACGGCCTACACCGTCGGCTCCGGCGAGTGGGTGCTCAAGGAGTACCCCTCCGACTACCTCTCCCTCGAGGCCCGGCTGAAGCTCACGGAGGACATGGTCGCCGCGACCGACGCCACCGTCATCACCGGCACCGAGGTCGTGAAGTCCTCCTACGACCCGGTCTCCGACGACTTCCGGCTGGTGCTGCGCGACACCGACGGCGCGGAGTCGGAGCTCGTCACCCGCCGACTCCTCGTGGCCAGCGGCCGGTTCGGCCCGCTCGGCCTCAACACGCTCACCGAGGGCCAGGCGTTCCGCCGTCTGGAGGTCGGCTTCCGCATCCAGCAGCCCGCCGACCGCGCGTTCTTCCGCGACATGAAGCAGCTCGACCCCAAGCTCCGCTTCTGCGAGGAGGACGGCAGCGTCGAGTGGCGCACCTTCTGCGCCTGCCGGGACGGCGAGGCCGCCCTCACCGAGACCCAGGGCCTGTGGACGGTCTCCGGTCGCTCCGACTGCCCGCCGACCGGCCGGTCCAACGTCGGGTTCAACACCCGCATCCTGGACGAGGAGGTGGCGCGCCGGGCCATGGCTCCCGCCCTCGTCGCCATGGCCGAGGAGTCGTCCCACTTCACCGTCTCCATGGCGGCGCTCCTCGCCGGCGAGCCGGAGGCCGTCGCCACCTTCGACCACGTCTACGGCCCCGAGCTGCGGGAGATCATGGTGCGCGGCCTGGTCCGTCTCGCGGACGCCTTCCCGGACGTACGGGACGGTGAGACGCAGCTGATCGGCCCCACCCTGGAGGGCGTGGGCTGGTACCCGCGGGTCGACGGTGACCTGCGGCTGACCGACGCGCCCGCGTGGGTCGCGGGCGACGCGTGCGGCCTGTTCCGCGGCATCGTCGCGGCGATGATCAGCGGCCACTACGCGGCCGACTCCGCGCTGCGCGACCTGAGCGACCTGAGCGAGCCGGCGGGCGACCGGTGAGCGGAGCGTCCGACGAGCGCCCCCGCCCGGTGGTCGGGGTCGGCGCGCTGCTGCTGCGCGCCGACGGGGCCGTGCTGATCGGCCACCGGATCAAGCGGGGCGAGGAGCCGTCCTGGTGTCTGCCCGGCGGCTCGGTGGAGCCCGGAGAGACCTTCGAGGAGGCCGCGGTCCGCGAGACGGCGGAGGAGTGCGGCCTCGACGAGGTGACAGACGCGCGGGTCTTCACCGTCGCGCTGCACACCGGCAGTGGCCGCACCCATGTGACCGCCGGGGTGCTCGCCCGGGTGGACACGCCCGACGCCGTGCCCACCACTCCGGAACCCGAGGTCTTCGACCGCTGGGTGTGGGCCTCGCCCGAGGAGCTGCCCGCCCCGCTCTTCCCGGCGAGCGCGGCCCTGCTCGCCGCTTGGCGCGGCGAGCCGGCCCCCGCCGGCTGGGCCTTCTACCCGGCGGATGACCCGGCGGACGACCCGTCGGACCGTCCCGCGGGCGCGGCCTCCGGCGCTGCCCGTACCGCCCGGTGGGGCGGCTCCGCCCGGTGAGCCGGCTGCACGTCTTCGATCTGGACGGCACGCTGCTGCGCGGCACCACCGCGAGCCTGGAGATCGCCCGCCGGCTCGGCTGCGTGCCCGAACTGGTCGGACTTGAGCGGGACTTCACGACCAGCACCCTCGACACGCGCGGCTTCGCCGCCGAGGTGTGCCGGCTGTGGGCGGGGCTGACCGCCGGTGCCGTGGCGGACGCGTTCGCCACGGCACCCTGGATCGGGGGCCTGCGGGAGGTCCTCGCCGACATCCGGCGGCGCGGCGAGCACGCGGTCGTCGTGACGATGTCCCCGGACTTCTTCGCCGGCCGGCTGACGGCGCTCGGCGTCGACGAGGTGGTCGCCTCCGTCTTCCCGCCGCTGCCGCTGCGCGGCGCACCCGACCCGGCCGGCATCCTCACGCCCGCGGACAAGGTCGTCGCCGTCGAGCGGATCCGCGCGCGGCTCGGCCTCGACCGCGACGCCTGCGCCGCGTACGGGGACTCGACGTCGGACGTTCCGCTGTTCGAGGCGCTGGGGCACACCGTGGCCGTGAACGCGGACGGCGCCCTGCGCGGGCTCGCCCGCCACCGGTACGACGGCGACGACCTCCGGGCCGCCTACCGCCTCGCCCGGTCGTCCCTGGCGGGCGCCCTCGCGGGCCCGGGCGGACACCCCGCCGCCGTACCGCACTCCTCACCACCCAAGGAACACCCATGACCACCACTTCCCCGACCGCCGTCGGCGCCGCCTTCCGGTTCGACCGGCGCGCATGGACGGCCCTGCTGGTGCTGTGCACCGCCGTGCTCTTCGAAGGCATGAGCCTGTCCGCCATCAACGTGCAGCTGGCGGGCATCCGCGCGGGCCTCTCGCTCGGCCCGGACCGGCTGCAGCTGGTCGCGGGCGCGTTCCTGGTGGCGTACGCGGGTCTGCTGCTCGCGGGCGGCACGGCCGCGGACCGGTGGGGAGGGCGGCGGGTGTTCCTGGCCGGGGTGGCGGTGTTCGGCGCGGGCTCGCTCGGCGCCGCCCTCGCCCAGGGCGCCTTCTCCCTCGTCGCCGCGCGGGCCGTCCAGGGTGCCGGGGCCGCGATCACCGCACCGGCGGCAGTGTCGCTGATCGTCGCGAGCTTCCCCGAGGGATCCCCGCGCAACCGCGCGCTCGGGGTCTTCAGCGCGATGGGGGCGGTGGGCTTCTCCCTCGGCGTCGTCACCGGCGGTCTGCTCACGGCGGGTTTCGGCTGGCGGGGCGGCTTCGTCCTGTACGTTCCGCTGACCCTGCTGGTCCTGGTCGTCGGCGGCCGGGTCCTGAAGCCCTCCGCCGCCCCGGCCGCCGCCCGGCGGCCGCTGCCCTACGGCTCCGCGCTCCTGGTCACCGGCGGTCTCGCGGCGCTCGTGCACGGGGTGGGCCGGGTCGGCTCGGCGTCCTTCGCCGAGGTCGGCGCCGTCGCCGGGACCGGGCTGCTCGCCGTCCTGGCCTTCCTCGCCGTGCAGCGGCGGGCCGCGTCGCCGCTCCTGCCGCTGGGCCTGGTGACCGACCGCCGCATGGCCGCGGCGTGCGTCGCGCTCGGCGGCGCGTTCGCGGGCATCACGGGTGCCATGTTCCTCGTGGCGACCGATCTGCAGGACCGGCAGGGCCTTTCGGCGCTCGCCGCCGGCCTCGCCTTCCTGCCACAGGGGATCGCCGTGGGCGTCCTGTCGACGCCCGCGGCCCGGCTCGCCGACCGCAGGCCGCCGACGCTGCTGCTGCTCTCCGGGCTCGCCGTGATCACCGCGGGCCAGCTGCTGTACACGACGGTGTGGTCCGGCGCGTACGTCACTCATCTTCTGCCCGCCGCGCTCCTGGTCGGCGCGGGCATCGCCGTGGCCTACCCGGCGGCGGTCATGCTGGCCGGCGTCGCCGCCACCCGGGAGAACCAGGGCACGGCGTCGGGAACCCTGGTGACCTGCCAGCAGGCCGGCGGAGCGCTCGGCGTCGCGGTGGTGACCGGCATCCAGAGCACCACGCCCGGCGTCTTCTGGACCGGCCCGTACGGACTCTGGGCCTGCTTCGGCTTCGCCGCGCTGGCGCTGGTCACCTGTGCGGCGCTGCTGGCGCGACGCGGCGGCCGAACAGAGGCGTCCCAGTAGGAACCCCGCCGCCACCCTCACCCCCGTCGAAGGCCGGTGGGAGGTGCGCGAGGGTGGCGAGCCCACCCCGACCGGCAAGGCCGTCATGGAACTCGGCCGCCTGGACCGCAGCGTCCACCTGCCCTCGTACTTCACCGACGAACTCCCCAGCGGCTACGAGGAACGGACGGCGGCCAGGGTCTCCGCGAGGTTCTTCCAGATCTCCGCGGCGAGATCCATGTTGGCCGCCTCGTGCGCCTTCCGGGCCAGCGCCTCGACGGCCCGCGCCCCGGAGCCGACGCGTCCCGACCTGATCTCGATCAGCTGGACCAGGACGTCGAACCGGACCCGGTCCCGGAACGCGAGCTGCCGCGCCTGCGTGCCTATCTCCGCGCACAGGGCGCGCGCCGCCTCGATCTCGCCGGCCTGGAAGTGCGCGTGGGCCCGGATCGTGCGGAACTCCAGGAGCTGCCGGGCGTTGCCGACCAGGGCGAGGGCGGGCTCGATCTCGTCGAGGGTCCGACGGGCCTCGGCGCGTCGGCAGGGGTGCATCTGCAGATAGAGCGAGGCGGCGGCGAGGCGCAGTCGCAGCCACAGGGTGAGGTCGTCCCGGCTGCTGTTGAGCTCCATGGCCTGGACGAGCCGGGCCTCGGCGGCCAGGTGGTTGCTGTGCCGGACGTAGACGCAGGCCGCGGTCCACAGGGCTTCGACCCGCATGGTCCGCGGGGTGTCCCGTGAGAGCAGTTCCAGGTCCGCCACGTGCTTCAGGGCGTTGGTCAGCCGGCTCGACTCGGCCTCGGTGGAGATCAGCAGCATCAGCGCGCGCACCACGTCGGTCCTGGGCAGATCGTGCTCGATCGCGAGGGCGTAGGCGTCGGCGGCGAGACCGTGGGCCGTCTTCATGTCGCCGAGCGACCGGTGGAAGCGGGCGACGAAGACCAGGGAGCGCACCCGCAGTTCCGGGATCCCGCTCTCCTCGGCGGTGCGCAGCAGCTCCTGACCGGTGGCCAGGGGCGTGTCGTCGATCGCGTCGCGCGGCCGGGTCCCGGCCCGCGTCCAGAGGGCCAGCCAGCGCAGCGGAGGCGGCAGGGCGGCGGCCGGGTCGGCCGCGACGCGGTCGAGCAGCTCACGGACCTGGCCGGCGCCGCTCTCGGAGGTGATCGCCCTGACCAGGTCGTCGACGGGCGCCCGGTCGGCGGCGGCCGGGGCGTCGAAGGCGGAGAGGGGGACGCCGAGCCGCTCGGCGAGATGGGCGAGGACCTTCGGCGTGGGCGGCCGGGTGCCGGACTCGAGGCGGGAGAGGTAGCCGGGAGAGAGGGCGCCGTCGGCCAACTGCGCCTGGGAGAGGCCCCGTTCCTTCCGGAGCGTGCGCAGCCGCCTGCCGAAGTGGGACCGATCGACCACCGCTGAAACCTTCCTCGCCGAAAAATGCGGGGGTGGGGGAAGGTCTGCACGCCTTCCCCCACCCCCGCGTCACTGACAGGTTGCCTAAGTTGCCTAACATAGAACCCCTTGTCAATTCTTTGACAACTGTTTACGGCCAGTCGATGAGCGACTGCTGGGCGCTCGCCAGCGAGACCGTGTCGGTCGACGTCCCGGCGGCCACGACACCCCCGGCCTGACCGACGCCGAAGGCAAGGGCGAGCAGGCCGAGAACAGCTCCGAGTCGACAGATGCGGCGCATGTGGATCCCCCAAGGATGAAGAAAGGTCGGATGGCGTCCGGTCTGGACGCACCATCAAGCTAACCCGCAGGCACAGCCTTGGCAAGAGGTTGCCAAATTCGTGCACAGCGTGGAAAGGTGCTGTCATCAGCGCGGCGACCGCAGGTCCGCAAGGGCGGGCCGGTGCCGTGCGTCGCTCCCTACCCAGGCATCCCCGAGGAGAGAACCTGATGACGGATGCGTCCGAGGGTCTCCAGGCCCCCTGTCTCGTGGTGGTGAACGGCGAAGGCCAGCACGCACTCTGGCCGGAATTCGCCCAGGTCCCCGCAGGCTGGACCGTCGTCCACGGCCCGGCCGACCGTTCCTCGTGCGTCGCCTACGTCGACGCGCACTGGACGGACATGAGGCCGCTGAGCCTGGTCGCCGCCCTGGGCTGAACGACGCCCGCACGTGCCTCGGGCCGCGCGCTCCTCCGTGCCCGACCGTCGCATCGCCGGCCGACCGGCCCGTCGACCCCTCCCGCCGAATCTGGAGGTTTGCCGTGGAGGCAACCCGTCCGCCCGGATCCGTCTTCAGGAACAGGGCGTTCGCCCTCTTCTGGGCGAGTCAATCGGTCTCCTTCCTGGGGACCCAGATCACCTATGTGGCCCTGCCCCTCACCGCGGTCGTCGTCCTCCACGCGACCCCGATGGAGGCCGGCCTGCTGGGCGCGCTCGAATCACTGCCGTTCCTGCTGTTCGGACTGTTCGTCGGCGTCCTGGTGGACCGGCGGGCCCGGCGGCCCCTCCTCATCACGGCGAACCTCGTCCGGTTCGCCGCGCTGGCCTGGATCCCCGTGGCCTACGCCCTGGACATCCTGACGATCCCGCAGCTGCTCGCCGTGACGTTCCTCGTGGGCGTGATGACGGTCTTCTTCGAGATCGCCTACATGTCCTACCTTCCGGGGCTCGTCGGACGTGACCGGCTGATGGAGGCCAACGGCAGGCTGCAGGCCTCCGCATCGACCGCCGAGGTCGCGGGCCCGGGCATCGCGGGCGGTCTCATCGGCGTCCTCAGCGCCCCCGTCGTCATCGCCATCGACGCCGTGAGCTATCTGATCTCGGCGCTCGCGCTCACCCGCATGCCGGCGGACCAGGCCCCCAAGCCCGACGCGGACGCCGAGGGCAGACAGTCGGTGTGGGCCTCGCTGCGCGAGGGTTTCGCCCTCGTCGGCCGCAACCCGCTGCTCCGCTGGTGCACCGTCGCGGTCTTCTTCCTCAGCCTGTCCTTCAGCTCGGTCATGGCCGTCTACTTCCTCTACCTCATCCGTGAGGCGGGACTCAGCTCGACGGTGGTCGGTCTGATCGTCGCCGTCGGCAGCGTCGGCGGACTCGTCGGCGCCCTGCTGTCCGAGCGGTTCATCGGCTGGCTGGGCGTCGGCCCGACGCTGATCGCCGCCGTGGCGCTGCCCGGTATCGGCTTCCTGCTCCTGGCCACCGTGGACGGGAACTCCCTCGGCGCCGCCGTGCTCGCCGCCGTCGCGACCTTCATCGGCTTCTTCGGCATCCCCGTGTGGGACGTGACCGTCATCAGCTTCCGGCAGGCGATCACTCCCGAGCACCTCCAGGGCCGGGTGAACGCGACCGTGCGCTCGCTCTCCTGGGGCACCCTCGCCCTGGGCTCCCTGATGGGCGGCGCCCTCGCCACCGCCCTGGGCCTGCGCGAGACGGTCGTGCTCTCGGCGATCGGCCTCTTCGTGCCCTCGCTGATCGTGCTGCTCTCCCCCGTGCGCCGAATGCGCCGGCTGCCCGAGGAGAGCGACGACACCCCGGCGGAGCCGAGCCCGGTCGCCGCGAACCCGTCCTGAGTCCAGACCCCTCAGGACATCTCCCTCTCGCCCGACGAGACGGAACCCCGACCCGGATCCCGGGCCGTCGGTTCCGTCTCCCGGCGAGCCATGCCTTTCGTAAGGAGGAACCCGACGTGGCGGCCAACGCATCCGAGCGGGACCGGCTCCCCGGCGAGCTCTCCGCGCCCGGGCTCCCCACCGACCGTCAGCGGCCCGCCGAGCGACGCGCGACGCGCGACGCGGTGGCGATCTCGCTCGACGGCCCGGTCGTACGGCGTCTGGACCGGGTCGCCGGCACCCTCGGGGCCGACCGCTCCGCGACCCTCACGACCGTGTTCGCGCTGCTCGTCGGCCGCTACACCGGTACGGCCGAGGTCGTCGTCGGCGTCCCCGCCCCGGCGGCCCCGGACACCCTCCTGCCGCTCAGCGCGCACGCCGACGAGGCACGCGCCTTCGCGGATCTCCTCGCCGAGGTGCACGGCGCCCTGGCGGCCCCGGCCCCTGCCTCGGACCCCGACACGTGCCCCGGACCCGTCCCGGACCCGGCGCCCCGCGCGCCGGAGGGGGACGCGCCGTTCCGTACGATGACGGGCTCCCGCGCAGCCCGCCCCGCGCCACTCGTCGAGCTCGCCCTGCTCTGGGACCCTCCGTCCCCCGACGGCACCCGGCCCGGCACCCAGCACGGCGCGCTCGTGTACGACCCCGCCCTGTTCGACCGGGCGACCGTCGAGCGGTTCGCCACCCAGTTCCTGACCCTGCTCGACTCCGCCCTGGCGGCGCCCGGTTCGCCGCTCCACGCGCTCGGACACACGACGGCCGAGGAGCGGGCGCTGCTCACTGCCTGGGGCACCGCGCCCGGCCGGACCACCGCCCGCAGTGTGGTCGAGGCGCTCCTCGACCGGTGCCGGGCGACCCCGGACGCCGTGGCCGTGGTGTTCCCGGACGCCACCCTGACGTACGGCGAACTCCGCACCCGCGCCGAGCGGATGGCGGACGCCCTGGTGGCGCGCGGGGTGCGGCCCGAGAGTACGGTCGGCCTCGCCGTAGAGCCCTCGGCGTCGCTGGTCGTCGCGATGCTCGCGGTCCAGATGGCCGGGGCGGCGTACGTGCCGCTCGACTCGGGCCACCCCGACGCCCGGCTCGCCCACATGGTCGCGGACAGCCGGGCCCGGCTGGTCATCGCCGACGGGGACGTCTCCTTCGCGGGCGAGGTCCCGGTGGTGCGGATCGGCGAGCTGGCGGAGCTGTCGGCCCCGCGGGCCCCGCGCGTGCCGCCGCACCCCGAGCAGCAGGCCTGCGTGCTCTACACCTCGGGATCGACCGGCCTCCCCAAGGGCGTCGCCATCACCCACCGCGGCGTCGTACGTCTGGTCCGCGACACCGACTACCTCGGCTGGGACCCGACCGACGTGGTGGGCCAGGTCGCCAACACCTCGTTCGACGCGGCTACTTTCGAGATCTGGGGCGCGCTGCTGAACGGCGCCCGGCTGGTGGGCGTCCCCAAGCACGAGGTCCTCTCGCCCACGGCGCTCCGCCGGCGCGTCGAGGCCGACGGCATCACGTCGATGCTGCTCACCACGGCCGTCTTCCACAAGTGCGCCGACGCCGATCCGGGCATGTTCGCGCCGCTGCGCACCCTCTTCTTCGGCGGTGAGGCCGCGGACGTCCGCCGGGTGCGCGCGGTACGGCACGCGGCGCCGGGCGTCCGCCTCGTCAACGCGTACGGCCCGACCGAGGGCACCACCATCGCGAGCCGCCACGACGTCGGCAGCCCGGCCCCGGAGGACCGGATACCGATCGGCCGGCCGATCACCGGCACCGAGCTGTACGTCCTCGACCGCCGCGGCGGACACGCCGGCGTCGGCCTGCCCGGCGAGCTGCACATCGGCGGGCCCGGCCTGGCCCGCGGCTACACCGGACGCCCCGGCCTGACCGCCGAGCGCTTCGTGCCGCACCCGTTCGGCACCGGCGAACGCCTCTACCGCACCGGGGACATCGCCCGCTGGCGCTCCGACGGCACCCTCGAATACCTCGGCCGTGCCGACTCCCAGGTGAAGATCCGCGGCGTCCGCATCGAGCCCGACGAGATCGCGAACGTGCTCCGTGACCGTCCCGGCGTACGGGAGGCGGTCGTCGTCCTGAAGGGCGAGGGCGACCGGCGGGCGCTCGCCGCCTATGTCGTCCTGGCGGACGGGGAAAGGGCCGAGCCGCGCGACCTGCGGTCGTTCGTGGCGGACCGGCTGCCCGCCGCGATGGTCCCCACCTGGTACGTGCTCCTCGACGAGCTGCCGGTGACGCCGAACGGCAAGGCCGACCTCGCCGCGCTGCCCGAGCCGGCCGAACGTGACGGCGCCCGCTCCGGGACGCACGTCCCGCCCCGCGGCGCGACCGAGAAGCTGGTCGCCCGGGTCTGGGAGGAGCTGCTCGGTCTCGACGGGCTCTCCGCGGACGACGACTTCTTCGCGCTGGGCGGTAACTCGCTGCTCGCCGCGCAGGCCGTCGGCCGGGTGGCCGCCGGACTCGGGGCAGAACTCGGCCTCCGGGACATGTTCGAGGCGGCCACGGTGTCCGCCTTCGCCCGGCGCGCCGCGGCGGCCCGTTCCGCCCGGACGGCGCTGCCCCTCGTCCCCGCGGGCCCCGCGCCCCAGCCGCTGTCCTTCGCCCAGCAGCGCCTGTGGTTCCTCGACCGGCTCGCCCCCGGCGGCCCGCTGTACAACGTGCCGCTGGCGCTGACCCTCACGGGCGATCTCGACCCGCACGCCCTGCGCGCGGCGCTGCGGGAACTGCTGCGGCGGCACGCCTCGCTGCGGACGCGTCTGACGGACACCGCGGACGGCGTCCCCGTCCAGGTCGTCGACCCGCCCGGTGACCTGCCGTGGGCGGCCGAGGACCTCGGTCACCTGCCCGCGTCCGAGCGGACCGCGGCGGCCGCTGAGCGCACTCGCGCCGAGGCCGTGCGGCCCTTCGACCTCTCCGCGGGACCGCTGGTCCGCTTCCGCCTGCTGCGGCTGGCCGAGCGGCACTCCGTGCTCCTGGTGACGATGCACCACGCCGTCTCCGACGGCTGGTCGGTCGGTGTGCTCCTGCGGGACCTCACCGCGCTGTACCGGGCCGCGCTCGACGACGGGGCCGACCCGCTGCCGCCGCTGCCGGTCCAGTACCCGGACTACGCCGTCTGGCAGCGCGCGCTCCTGGACGGTCCGGTCCGGGACGGGCAGCTCGGCTACTGGCTCGACTGCCTGGCCGACGCGCGTCCCGTCCTCGACCTGCCCACCGACCGTCCCCGCCCCGCCGCCCCGCGGCACGTCGGCGACACGGTCCCGGTACGGCTGCCGGCCGCGCTCACCGCCCGGCTCGGCGAGGTGAGCGGCCGTCTCGGCGCGACCCGGTTCATGACCCTGCTCGCCGTGTTCCAGCTGCTGCTCGGCCGGTACGCCGGGGTGCGGGACGTCAGCGTCGGCACCCCGGTGTCGGGCCGGGTCCGCCCGGAACTCGACGACCTGATCGGGTTCTTCGTGAACACCCTGGTGCTCCGCTCGCGCTGGGACGAGGAGCAGACGTTCGCCGCGTTCCTCGCCACCGTCCGGGAGGGCGCGCTGAGCGCCTTCGAGCACCAGGACGTGCCGTTCGAGCAGGTCGTGGAGGCCGTCCGGCCGCCCCGCGACCCGAGCCGCACGCCGCTGTTCCAGGTGATGATGGCGATGCAGAAGGTGCCCGGCGACGTCGCCGTCGCGCCGGGCCTGGACATGACGGTCCGCGAATCCGTCAGCCCGGTCGCGAAGTTCGACCTCACCCTGGTCTGGGAGGAGTCCTCGCTCGACTCGGGCGCCCTGCACGGTGCGATCGAGTACGACGTCGACCTCTTCGACCGGGCCACCGTGGAGCGGTTCGCGGACCACTTCACGACCCTCCTGGAATCCGCCCTCGCCGCGCCCGAAGCCCGGCTGCACGAGCTGTCACCGCTCGACGCGGCCGAGTCGGCCGCACTGGTCGGGGAGGCCCGGCCGGCCGCTGCCGGCACTCCCGGCACCCTGCTCGGCCTCCTCGACGAGGCCTCCGCGCGCTGGGCCGGGCGGACCGCGGTCAGCCAGGACGGCCGCTCGCTGAGCCACGCCGAACTGGCCGCCCGCTCGGACCGGATCGCCCACCGCCTGCGCGCCCTCGGCGTCGGGCCGGGCAGCCGCGTCGTGGTGTGCCTGGAGCGCTCCCTCGCCTGGCCGGCCGCGCTGATCGGGGTCATGAAGGCCGGTGCGGCCTATGTCCCGGTCGACGCGGGCGCCCCGCGGGACCGGCTCGACCAGGTGGTCGCGGACTCGGGGGCCGTCCTGGTCCTGGGTTCCGCCGCCACCGCCGGACGGGCCCGTGGCACCGTCCCGTCCGTCACCGTCGAGGAGGTCCTGGGCGACGGCGGGCCGGCCGGGGACGCGCGGTGCGCGGCGGACGCCGCCGACCTCCCCGCCGTCCCTCCGGCGGCCACGGCCTACGTCCTCTACACCTCGGGGACCACCGGCGTCCCCAAGGGCGTGTGCGTCAGCCAGGCCAACCTCGCCCACACGCTGGGAGCCGTCGCCGACCGCTACGGACTGCACCAGGACGACCGGGCGCTCCAGTTCGCCTCCCTCGGCTTCGACGTGGCGGCCGAGGAGCTGTTCGCCACCCTGATCCGCGGCGGACACGTCGTCCTGCTCCCGGCCGGACCGGTGCCGGGGATGGCGGAACTCATCGGCCTGGCCCGGCGGGAACGGCTGAGCGTGCTCAACCTCCCCGCCTCGTACTGGCACGAGTGGGTCGCCGTACTCGACCGCTACCCGGTCACGGACTGCCCCGAGCTGCGGCTCGTCGTGGTGGGCAGCGAGCGGGTCGACGCCGGACGGCTCGCCGAGTGGCAGGCCGCGGCGCCCGCCGGGGTGCGCTGGCTCAACGCGTACGGCCCGACGGAGACCACCATCACGGCCACGCTGCACGAACCGGCCCCCGGTGAGCCGGCCGGCGGAACGACCGTGCCGATCGGCAGGCCGCTGCCCGGCGTCCGCGCGTACGTCCTCGACGAGCGGCTGCGGCCGGTCCCGCGGGGCGTCCACGGCACTCTGTTCCTCGCCGGATCCGGGGTCGCCCAGGGCTATCTGGGAGACCCCGGGCGGACGGCCTCGGCCTTCCTGCCCGACCCCTGGGGACCGCCGGGGGAGCGCATGTACGCCACGGGCGACCGGGTCCGCGCGACCGCCGACGGAACCCTCGAGTTCCTCGGCCGCACCGACCACCAGGTGAAACTGCGCGGCTTCCGGATCGAACTCGGCGAGATCGAGGCCGCCCTGACCGCGCACCCGCGGGTCAGGGACGCGGTGGCGATGCTGCGCGAGGACGTGCCCGGCAAGCCCGTCCTGGTCGGCTACGCCGCGGTGTCCGGCACCGTCACGGACGCCGAGCTGCGCGAGCACCTCGCCCGCAGGCTGCCGGAGTACATGGTGCCCGCCGCGCTCGTCCTGATGGACGGCCTGCCGCGCGGTGAGCGCGGCAAGACCGACCGGCGCGCCCTGCCCGCGCCCGCCCGGCCGGGCGGCACCGCGCGGGCGCCGCTCCACGGCGAGACGGAACGCCTGGTGGCCGCCGTCTGGGCCGAGGTCCTGGCGGTCGGTCAGGTGGGCGCCGACGACAACTTCTTCGAGGCCGGCGGCCACTCGCTGCTCCTGCTGCGGGTGCAGGCCCGGCTGACCGAACGGCTCGGACGGCAGATCCCCGTGGTGGACCTGTTCGCCCACCCCACCGTCCGGAGCCTGGCCCGGCATCTCGCCGAAGGCGAGGAGAGCCCCGCCACGACGGGGGACGCGGGACTCCGCCGGGCCGCCGCACGCAGGGAGCACGCACGCGCACGGACACCGCGGAGGACCGCGCGGTGACGTCCGAAACCTTGGAGACAGGAATGACGAACGAGAACACGGACGAAGGCGCGGTGCCCGCCGGGGCGGTCGCCGTCGTGGGAATGGCCCTGCGATGTCCCGGGGCGGACACCCTCGACGCCTTCTGGCGGAACCTGGCCGGCGGAGTCGAGTCGATCAGCACCTTGACGGACGAGGAACTCCTCACCGCGGGCGTCACGCCCGACGAGGCCGCCCGCCCGGACTACGTGCGCAGGCTCGGCGTGCTCCCGGACATGGAGGGCTTCGACGCCGCCTTCTTCGGCTTCTCCCCGCGCGAGGCCCAGATGCTCGACCCGCAGCACCGGCTGCTGCTCGAGTGCGCCTGGGAGGCCCTGGAGCACGCCGGCAGCCCCTCGGACGGGCCGGACCTGGTCACCGGCGTCTACGCGGGCGTCGGCGAGAGCGCCTATCTGCACCGCAATTTGCTGCCGAACGGGGACCTGGTGGCCCGGGTCGGCGAGTTCCAGACCTCCCTCGGCAACGACAAGGACTTCGTGCCGACCCGGATCTCCTTCAAACTCGACCTGCGCGGTCCGAGCGTCAGCATCCAGACCGGCTGCTCGACCTCGCTCGTCGCCGTCCACACCGCGTGCCAGGCCCTGAACAGCGGCGAGTGCGACGTGGCGCTCGCCGGCGGCGCCACCGTGATCCCGCAGCGCCGCGGCTACGTCCACGAGCCCGGCGGCATCAAGTCGTCCGACGGCCACTGCCGCGCCTTCGACGCCGCCGCGGACGGCACCGTGGCCGGCAGCGGCGCCGCCGTCGTGGTGCTCAAGCGGCTGGCGGACGCCCTCGCCGACGGCGACGTTATCCACGCGGTGATCCGCGGCTCCGCCGTCAACAACGACGGGGCGCGCAAGGTCGGCTTCACCGCGCCGAGCGTCGAGGGCCAGGCCGAGGTGATCACGGAGGCCCTGGCCGTCGCCGACGTGGCGCCGTCCACCGTCTCGTACGTGGAGGCCCACGGCACCGGCACCGCGCTCGGCGACCCCATCGAAGTGGCCGCGCTCAAGCGGGTCTTCGGCGACAGGCCGGCCGGAAGCTGCGCCCTCGGCTCGGTCAAGACCAACGTCGGGCACCTGGACACGGCGGCCGGCGTCATCGGCCTCATCAAGGTGGTCCTCTCGCTCAAGGCCAGGCAGCTGCCGCCCTCGCTGCACTTCGAGCGGCCGAACCCCGCGCTCGCCCTGGACGACAGTCCGTTCCACGTCCCCACGGCCCTGACGCCGTGGCGGGGCGAGCGGCTGCGCGCGGGCGTGAGCTCCTTCGGCATCGGCGGCACCAACGCCCATGTCGTCCTGGAGGAGGCGCCCGCCCGCACCCCGCGCGCGCCGCGGGCCGAAGCCCGCGTCCGGCACGTGCTGCCGCTGTCCGCCGCCACCCCGACTGCGCTCGCCGCGTCCGCCGCCCGGCTCGCCGAGCACCTGCGGACCCACCCGCGGGAGCGCGTCGAGGACGTCGCGCACACCCTGCGGTACGGCCGCCGGCAGCTCCCGCGGCGCGGCTTCGTCCTCGCGAGCAGCGTCGCCGAGGCCGTCGAGGCGCTGGACGCCGGGCTGCTCACGGCCCACGGCACCGGCGACAAGCCCCGGGACCGCGCGACCGTCCTCGCCTTCCCCGGGCAGGGCGCCCAGCGCGCGGGCATGGCCCGTGCCGGGTACGCGCAGGAGCCGGTGTTCCGGGCGGAGGCCGACCGGGCCGCGTCCCTGCTCCTGTCGCGGACCGGCGTCGACGTCCGGCCGGTGCTCGGCCTCGACGGGCGGCTGCCCGAGGACGAGGCCGCGGTCCACGCGACCTCGCTGGCGCAGCCGGCGCTGTTCGTCCTGGAGTACGCGCTGGCGCGGCTCTGGGAGTCCTGGGGCGTGCGCCCCGTGGCGATGGTCGGGCACAGCGTGGGCGAGCTGGTGGCCGCCTGCCTCGCCGACGTGATGTCCCTGGAGGACGCGCTGCGTCTGGTCGCCGCCCGCGGCCGACTGATGCAGGCCGCGCCGGCCGGCGCGATGGCCGCCGTCCCGCTGCCGGAGAGCGAGGTCGCGGACCTGCTCGACGGCCTGGCCCTGGACCTGGCCGCCGTCAACGGGCCGCGCGAGTGCGTGGTGGCGGGGGCCGAGGAGGCCGTCGCGGCCTTCGAGGCACGGCTCGCCGAGCGCGGTGTCGTCTCCCGGCGCCTGCGGACCTCGCACGCCTTCCACTCGCGGCTCATGGAGGACGCGGCCGCCGCCTTCGCCGAGGAGGCCGCCCGGGTCGCGCTCGCGCCGCCGCGCGTCCCGTTCGTGTCGAACGTGACCGGCACCTGGATCACCGACGAGGAGGCCACCAGCCCGGCGTACTGGGCGCGGCAGATCCGTGCCACGGTGCGCTTCGACGACGCGCTGGCCGCGGTCCGCGACACTGGAGCCGTACTCCTGGAGGCCGGTCCCGGTCAGGTGCTCACGCGGCTGGCCCGCGCCGCCGGGATCGACGCGGTCGCGTCGCTGCCGGCCCCGGCCGATCCGGACGAGCCGGGTCTGCGACGGGCCGTCGGCGAACTGTGGTGCGAGGGCGTCCCGACGGACTGGGCGGCCCTGACCGGCGACGCCCGGCCGCTGCGCACCGTCCTGCCCACCTATCCCTTCGAGCGGGAGCGGTGCTGGGTCGATCCGCCGCGCGCCGCGACCGCCGGCGGCTGCGCATGCCGCCACTCCACGGTGACCGGCGAGACCGCCGCGGAGCAGGCGGCGGCCACGGAGCCCGCGCGCACCCCGCACCCGCCGCAGGACGCTCCGGTCTACACCGACCCGACCGAGCGGGAGGTCGCCGCGGTCTTCACCGACCTCCTCGGCACCGCGGCCGTCGGCCCGGAGGACGGCTTCTTCGAGCTGGGCGGTCACTCGCTGCTCGCCACGCAGCTGGTCTCCCGGGTACGCGGCCTCTTCGGCGTCGAGATCTCGCTGCGCGACTTCGTCGGGCAGCCCACGGTGCGCGGTCTGGCCGCCGCGGTCGACGCCGCCCGCGCCCGGACGCAGGACGGCGCGCCGGAGGCGCTGCCGGTCATCACACCCGACCCCGCAGCCGAGGCGGAGCCCTTCCCGCTGACCGACGTGCAGCAGGCCTACTGGATCGGCCGCACCGGCGTCTTCGACATCGGCAACGTCGGCATGCACGGCTACGAGGAGTTCGAGGCGACCGAGCTCGACCTGCCGCGGCTGGAGCGGGCGTTCCGCCGGCTGATCCGGCGCCACGGCATGCTCCGGGCGATCGTGCTGCCGCGGGGCGAGCAGCAGATCCTCGCCGAGGTCCCCGACTACGTCATCGCCACCCAGGACCTGCGCGGGCTGCCGGACGAGGAGGTGCGGGCCGCGCTGAAGGCCACCCGTGACGCCATGTCCCACCAGGTCTTCGTGCCCGAGCAGTGGCCCCTGTTCGAGCTGCGGGCCAGCCGCTTGGACGGCGACCGCACCCGGCTGCACTACAGCATTGACGGTCTGATCACCGACGCCCGCAGCTCGAACCTGCTGCTCGGCGAGCTCGCCGCGCTCTACCGCGACCCGGACGCCGAACTGCCCGAGCCCGCCCTCTCCTTCCGGGACTACGTCCTCGCCGAGCGGGGCCTGGAGGAGACCGAGCTGTACCGCCGTGCGGAGGCGTACTGGCGCGAGCGGGTACCGGACTTCGCCCCCGCCCCCGAACTGCCGCTGGCCCGCGACCCGCGCACCATCGACACGCCTCGCTTCAGCCGGGTCGGCGGGACGCTGGACAAGGAGCGCTGGGACCGGGTGAAGGCGGCGGCCGCCCGCCGCGGCATCACACCCACGGCGCTGCTGGTCTCGGCGTACAGCGAGGCCATGGCGACCTGGGCCACGAACCGCAGGTTCACCCTCAACCTCCCCATGGCCAACCGGCTTCCGCTCCACCCGGGAGTGGACGCCGTGGTCGGCGACTTCACCTCCGTGACCCTGCTCGAGGTCGACACCGCCGCCGGCGACACCTTCGCCGAGCGCACCCGCGCGGTGCGCGACCAGCTCCTCACCGACATCGACCACCGGCTCTTCAGCGGTGTCCGGGTGCTGCGCGAGATGAAGCGGGTGCGCCCCGAGGCGGCGATGCCGGCGGTCTTCACCAGTCTCTTCCTCGACCACGGCCAGGACACGGGGCTCGGCGAGGAGGTGTTCAGCATCTCCCAGACGCCGCAGGTCTGGATCGACGCCCAGGTCTTCGAGCAGGACGGCGCCCTGGTCCTGGACATCGACGCGGTCGACGAGCTGTTCCCCGAGGGGCTGGTCGCCTCGATCCACGGGGCCACGCTGGAACTGCTGCGCTGGCTGGCCGAGTCCGACGAGCACTGGGGCCTGCCGATGCCGTCACTGCTGCCGGCCGAGGAGGCGCGGCGCCGCGAGGCGTACAACCGGACGGACGGCCACCTGCCGGACGGTCTGCTCCACGAGCCGTTCTTCGCCCTCGCCGAGCGCACCCCGGACCGCCCGGCCGTGATCACCCGCTCCCGGACGCTGAGTTACGGCGAACTCGCGGGCCGCGCCGGGGTGATCGCTGCCCGCCTCACCGCGCTGGACGTCCGGCCGAACGACCTGGTCGCCGTGGTCATGGAGAAGGGCTGGGAGCAGAGCGCCGCAGTCCTCGGCATCCTGGCGTCGGGCGCGGCGTACCTGCCGGTCGACGCGGAACTGCCCGAGGAGCGCATCCGCTTCCTGCTCGAACAGGGGCAGGTCCGCGCGGTGCTGACCCAGTCGTGGGTCGCCGGGCGGATGACCGGCCCGCTGGGCCCCGACGGCACGGTGTCCGCCGTGGACGCGCTGCCGTCCGACCCCGGCCCGGAGCCGGCGGCCAGGCCCGCCACGGGTCCCGGGGACCTCGCCTACGTGATCTTCACCTCCGGTTCGACCGGTGTGCCCAAGGGCGTGATGATCAGCCACCGCGGCGCGCTCAACACGGTCGTCGATGTCAACGACCGCTTCGCGGTCGGCCCCGAGGACCGGACCCTCGCCCTGTCCTCGCTGAGCTTCGACCTGTCGGTGTACGACATCTTCGGCCCGCTGGCCGTCGGCGGCGCCGTCGTGGTCCCCGACCCGGCGGCGCACCGCGACCCGGCGGTCTGGCTGGAGCTGGTCGAGCAGGCCGGAGTCACCGTGTGGAACTCCGTACCGGCGCTGATGGAGCTGCTGGTCGAGCACATGACGGTGGGCGGGGTGACCAGCGACGCGCTGCGGCTGGTGATGCTCAGCGGCGACTGGTTCCCCGTCACCCTGCCGGAGCGCATCCGGCGCACCCTGGGAACGCCGGAGGTGGTCAGCCTCGGCGGCGCGACGGAGGCGTCCATCTGGTCGATCCTCCACCCCGTCGGCGAGGTGCCGGCGGACTGGCCGTCCATCCCGTACGGCTCCCCGATGCGCAACCAGAGCTTCCACGTCCTCGACGAGAGCTTCCGGCCGCGCCCGACCGGCGTCCCGGGCCAGCTCTACATCGGCGGTGTCGGCCTGGCCGAGGGCTATCTCCGTGACGAGGCGAAGACCGCCGCGAGCTTCGTGCGCCACCCGGTGACGGGCGAGCGGCTCTACCGGACGGGCGACCTGGGCCGGTTCCTGCCCAGCGGGGAGATCGAGTTCCTCGGCCGCGAGGACTTCCAGGTCAAGATCCAGGGCTACCGGATCGAGCTGGGCGAGATCGAGACGGCGCTGCTCCAGCACCCCGACGTGCGGGGCGCGGTGGCTGTCGTCCACGGCCGGCCGCAGGGAGCCAAGCGGCTGATCGCGTTCGTGGTCCCCGAGGAGGGCCGTCCGGTCCCGGAGGACGTACGGGAGTTCCTCGGCGCCAAGCTGCCGGGCTACATGGTGCCCGAGACCGTCCTCGCGATCCCCGAACTGCCGCTCACCGCCAACGGCAAGGTCGACCGCAAGGCCCTGGTCGTGCCGGACGAGCCGGCCGAGTCCACCGCGTACCAGCCGCCGGCCTCCGAGATCGAGCGGACCGTCGCCGAGGTGTGGGCGGAGATGCTCCAGGTCGAACGCGTCGGCCGGCAGGACCACTTCTTCGAGCTCGGCGGTGACTCGCTGACCGCCATGCGCACGGTGGTCCATCTGCGCAAGGCGCTCGACGTCGAGATCCCGATCCGGACCATCTTCGACAACCCGACGCTGGAGCGGATCGCCGGCGCGATCGACGCCGTCCGCGACGGCGCCGCCTCGCCCACCCAGGCCGGCCCGGCCCGCCGGGCCGACGACGACGCCCCGGTCCCGCTGACCGCCGCCCAGTCGCGGCTCTGGTTCCACGAGCAGCTCTCGCCCGGCAGCACCACGTACAACCTGGTCCAGCCGTTCCGGCTCACCGGTCCGCTGGACGTCACGGCCCTGCGCAGGGCGTTCGAGATCTTCGTGGACCGGCACGACGTCCTGTCGCTGACCTTCGAGGCGGCCGGGGACTCCCCGCGGCAGGTCCCGGGCTCCGGCAAGGCGCTCGACTTCCAGCTCGTCGACGTGGCCGACGACCCGGAGAAGCTGGCCCCCGAGCGGGTGATCGCCGAGGAGACCCGTACGCCGTTCGACCTGTCCGGCGGCCCGCACTTCCGGGTCCGGCTGCTGCGGGAGGGTCCGGAGCAGCACGTCCTGGTCGTGTCCGTGCACCACATCGTGTGGGACGCCTGGTCCACCTCGATCATGGTCCGCGAGATCAGCGCGCTGTACCGGAGCGGGACCGCCTCCGTCCTGCCCGAGCCCGGGGTCGGCTACGCGGACGTCGCGCTGTGGGAGGCCAGGCAGGCCGCGTCCGGCGCGTTCACCGAGCAGATCGACTTCTGGCGCCGCGAACTGGCCGGCCCGTTGCCCGTCCTGGCGCTGCCGACCGAGGGCGTGATCGAGGACTCCGAGGTGATCGAGGGCGCCCGCGCTCCGCTCACCGTCGAACCCGCGGTGGCCTCGGCCTTCCGGGAGGTCTGCACGAGCGGGCAGGCGACCACGTTCATGGGGTACCTGGCCGCCTGGCAAGTGCTGCTCCAGTGGTGGTGCCGCCAGCAGGACATCGTCGTCGGCGTGCCGGCCGGCCACCGCGCGTACCCGCAGCTGGAGAACACGATCGGGTTCCTCGTCAACAGCCTCGCGATCCGCACCCGGTTCAGCGGCGACCCGACCTTCACCGACGTGCTGAAGGAGGTCCGCGAGCGGGCCCTGGAGGCGTACGCGCACCAGGACGTGCCGTTCGACCACGTCGTCCAGGCCGTCCGGCCGGAGCGGCGGGCGGGCGAGTCGGCGCCGGTGTACCGCACCTGGTTCCTGCTCGAGGACGTCCCGCTGCCCGACTGGGACGTGCCCGGCGTGCGCGCCGAGGAGCTGGAGGCGGAGTTCCTGCTCTCCGTGCACGACATCAAGCTCACCCTGGTCGCCGGTCCGGACGGCGGCATGGAGGGCGGCATCGACTACCGCGTCGGCCTCTTCTCCGACGCCACCGTCCGCCGGCTGACCCGCTGCCTGCGCGCGCTGGTGACGCTGCTGTCCACCGAGCCGGACACCCGCCTCAGCCAGATCAACCGAACCCTGGAAGACCTGTGGGAAGGCCGCGACGAGAACCGCGCGCAGCGGTCGTGGAAGCAGGTCCGCGCGCGGCGGGCGTCCGTGCGCGAGGGATGAGGACCAGCGAGGGATGAGGACCACCCGTCCGCCGGCGCCCGCCCCGGGCGCCGGCGGCCCCGAGACAGCCGAGGAAGAATGAATGCTTGACGCAGAGCAATACCGAGACGACCTGGTGCGGTTGGGGCTGCACAAGGTCGCGCACCAGGACGAGACGCTCCTGGACCACATGTTCCGGGCGTGCACCATCCTCCAGGACATGAAGGCCGGCGAACACGTCTGCCTCGCGGGGCTCTTCCACGGTGTCTACGGCACCGAGGGACTCCACAACGACAACGTGGAGTCCATCCCCGAGGCGAAGCGCGCCGAGGTCCGGGCCTTCGTCGGGCCCCGCGTGGAGGAGATGATCTACCACTTCTCCGTCATGAACTACGCGTCGCTCGGCAAGAGCTTCCGCAACATCATGCGCCCCACGGGGCAGCCGGCCCTGAAGGACCGGCGGACCGGTGAGGACATCCCGCTCGACCGCGAGCAGTTCCTGGACCTGCTGCGGATGAAGCTCGGTGACGTCCTGGCCCACATGCCGCAGCAGGTCAGTCACTCCCATCTCAACCTCCCGGCCGAGTACGCGGGCTTCTGGCAGATCGCCGCCGAGTACCTCGGTCCGGACGCAGTCACCACGTGGAACACGTACACCAAGGGGCAGTTGTGGATCGAACCGGAGCCGAGCCGATGACGCAGACCTGGGAAGGCTTCCGTCTGTCGAAGCAGCAGCAGCACGTCCTCGGCCTCGCCGCGGGCGGACAGGCCGGTCGCAGGGTCGCCGGGGTGTCCCTCGGCGCCGCCCTCGACCTCGACGTGCTCGCCCACGCGGCGCGGGACGTCGTCACCGCGCACGAGAGCCTGCGCACCGCCTACCGCAAGGTGCTCGGCGAGAACAGCGCCGTGCTCATGGTCATCGAGGACGAGCCGCGGGTCCGCGTCTCGGAGCGCTCGGGCGACGCCGCGGCGCTCGCCGCCCTCGTCCGCGAAGAGGCCCGCACGGCGGGCACCGGAGACGAGCGGGCGGAGGCCGTCCACCTGACCGTCTTCACCGAGACCGAGACCGCCCCGGGCGCCGGCGCCGACGCCGGCACCGGCGGGCGCCGCTCGCTGCTCGTGTCGGCGCCCCGGATGAGCATGGACACGGTCTCGGCCGAGGTCTTCCTCCGGGACCTGCGCGACGCGTACACCGCGCGGCTCGCAGGCTCCGCCTGGAGCCGCGAGGACGTCGTCCAGTACGCCGACTACGCCCAGTGGCAGACCGAGGAGGGTGCGCCGAGCCCGCGCCAGCGCGAACTCGCCGCCGACCGCGCGGCCGAGCTGGCGGCCCTGCCGCCGCTGAACCTGCCGCTGGAGCTGCTCTCCGACGACACCGACCGGGCCGCCCTGGAGTGGACGGTCCCCGCACCCCTGGCCGGGCGGCTGCGCCGCCTCGGCGAGGACTGCGCGGGCGGACTGCGCAGCGTCCTGCTGACCGGCTGGACCGCCGCCCTCTGGCACGCCGCCGGCCGGCCGGAGCGCCTCGCGGTCGAGGCGCTGCTCGCGCGCCGCCCGTTCCAGGAGATGCAGAGCTCGATCGGCCTCTTCGAGACGCCCGTGCCGGTCCTCGCCTCGGTCTCCGACGGGACGACCCTCGGCGACCTGCTGCGCGCGGTCGACCTGGAGCTCGACACCTTCGAGCAGGCCGACGAGAGCGCCATGGACCCGGCCGGACAGCCCACCGCCGGCCTCCCGGGCTTCTCGTTCCACGACGCCGCCGACCTCACCGCGGGCACCGCGCCGGCCTTCACCGGCCTGTGGATCGAGCCCGCCGACGGCACCCGCAAGGTCGCCCTTGCGGCGCGCGCCGCGGACGGCGAACTCCACCTCGTCCTGCGCCACCAGACCCTCGGCATGGCCGAGGGCGGCGCCGAGGCGCTGCTCGTCTGCCTGCGGGCCACCCTGGAGGCCCTGGCCGGCGACCTCGACGCCGCCGTGCCCGCGCTGCCCATGCTGGACGAGCAGGCCGCCCGCGAGCTGGTCGAGGCCACCAACCCGGCCCGGCCGGCGGAGCGGCCCGCCGCGCACTGGCACCGGCAGGTCGAGGCGACCGCCGAGCGGACCCCGGACGCCCCGGCCCTGCGGACCGCCGTCCGCACCTGGAGCTACCGCGAGCTCGACGAGGCCGCCGACCGGCTCGCGGGCGAGCTGGCCGGCCGCGGGGTGCGCCCCGGCGCGCTGGTCGGCCTCTGCCTGGAGCGCTCGGACCTGGCGATCGTCGCGATGCTCGCGATCGCCAAGGCCGGCGCCGGCTATGTGCCGATCGACCCCCACCTGCCCGCCAAGCGGCGTTCCGCCGTCGTCGAAGCGGTCGGCTTCGCCCACGTCGTGGCGACCGCCGAGACGGCCCTGGCCCTCCCGGCGGAGTGCGACACACTCCTCCTCGACGCGGAGCTCACGGTGTGCGCCGGCCGCGCCGCCGAGCGCCTCGACGTGACGACGTCCGACGACGACCCCGCGTACGTCATCTTCACCTCGGGCTCCACCGGTACGCCGAAGGGCGTGCTGATCGGCCACGGGCAGCTCGCGGCCTACCTGGACGGCGTCCTCGACCGGCTCGGGCTCACCGGCCCGGTCAGCTCGGTCGCGCTGGGCACCCTGGGCACCGACCTCGGCAACACCGCGCTGTTCCCGCCGCTGCTCACCGGTGGCGAGCTGCTGGTCGTCGCGCCGGAGGTGTCCGCGGACGCGCAGGCGCTCGCCGAGCTGCTCTCCGCGGAGACCTACGACCTCCTCAAGATCACGCCCTCGCACTTGGAGGCCCTGTTCACCGTGGCCGAGGCGCCGGAGCGGCTGATGCCGCGCGAGGTGCTGGTCGCGGGCGGCGAGCCGTTCGGCTGGGGCTGGTACAACCTGTTCAAGGGCTACCTCGGCGACTGCCGGCTGTACAACCACTACGGTCCGACCGAGACGACGGTCGGCGTGCTCTGCGGGCCGGCCACCGACACCGACGACCTGGCCGCCCTGGCCTCCAGCGTCCCGCTCGGCACGCCGATGCGGCACGCGCGCGCCTACGTCCTCGACCCGCAGCGGCGGCCGCTGCCGGCCGGTGTCCCGGGCGAGCTGTGGATCGGCGGCTCCTCCGTGGCCCAGGGCTATCTGTCGCCGACCGAGGACCAGCGGGAGCGGTTCGCCGCCGACCCGTTCGCCGCCGACCCGTCGGCGCGGATGTACCGCACCGGTGACAAGGTGCGCCTGCTGCCCGACCACACCGTCGAGTTCCTCGGCCGCGTCGACCGCCAGATCAAGCTCCGCGGCTTCCGCGTGGAGCTCGGCGAGATCGAGGCCGTCATGCGCAAGCACCCGCGCGTGACCGGCAGCCTCGTCGTGGAGGCCGGCGAGAGCACCGGCGCCCACCTCGTCGGCTATCTGATCGACGCCGAGGGCGAGCGCGGCTCCGCGGAGTGGCTCCGCGAGTTCCTGGCCGAGCGTCTCCCGGACTTCATGCTGCCGGCCCACCTCGTGGCCCTGGACGCCTTCCCGCTGACCAGCAGCGGCAAGATCGACGCCTCGATGCTGCCCGAACCGGGCTTCTACACCCAGGGCTCCACCTCGTACACCGAGCCCCGCACCCCGACCGAGAAGGCCGTGGCCGGCATCGTGGCGCAGCTGCTGCTCCTCGGACAGGTCGGCGCCGACGACGACTTCTTCGAGATCGGCGGCCACTCGCTGCTCGCGACCCAGCTGGTCGCCCGGCTGCGCGAGGAGTTCAAGGTGAGTGTCAAGCTGCGCAACCTCTTCGAGTTCCCCGTCGTGTCGGAGCTCGCCGAGTTCATCGACCAGCTTCTGGAGAAGAAGGAGGCAGAAGCGTGTTGACCCAGACCGACAACACCGCCCCGGGCGGGCGCTTCAGCCGGACCCGGCGGTCCGTCGCGGTCAGCGGCGAGACCCTGGTCCGCACCGCCCCGCTGATCGACGGGTCGCGCGCGGTGTGCGTCACCCCCGCCGTCCCCGGCCTCGACGCACGGGCGTGGCTGTCGCACTCGGGCGGCGCCCTGGCCGGGCTGCGCGACACGCACGGCGCCGTCCTGCTCCGCGGATTCGCCCCGCTCGACGCCGCCGGCCTCGCGGAGCTCGCCACCGGCCTCGACGGGGGCCTGCGCGACTACGACAACCGCTCCACGCCGCGCCGCCGCGTCGACGGCAACGTCTTCACGTCGACCGAGTACCCGGCCGACCAGACCATCCCGCAGCACAACGAGATGTCGTACACCGACGCCTGGCCGGCGACGCTCTTCCTCACCTGCGTCGTCCCCGCCGCCACCGGCGGCGAGACGCCCGTCGCGGACAGCGCCCGCGTCCACGCCCGCCTGCCGGAGGCCACCCGGGAACGCTTCGAGCGGCACGGCGTCATGTACGTACGGAACTTCGGCCACGGCATGGACCTCAGCTGGCAGGAGGTCTTCCAGACCGAGGACCGCGCCGACGTCGACGCCTACTGCGCCCGGCACGGCATCGAGGCGGAGTGGCTGGGTGGCGAGCGGCTGCGCACCCGGCACGTGGTGCAGGCGACCCTCACGGCGCGGGCGACCGGGGAGAAGGTCTGGTTCAACCAGGCGCACCTCTTCCACGTCAGCTCGCTGCCCGAGCACGTCGAGCGCGAGCTCCGGGCGGAGTTCGCCGAGGACGAGCTGCCCCGCAACGCCCTGTACGGCGACGGCACGCCCCTGAACCCGGAGGACCTGGCTCACGTCCGGGCTGCCTACGCGGCCGAGGAGATCGCCCTGCCCTGGCAGACCGGCGACGTCATGATCGTCGACAACGAGCAGTTCTCGCACGGCCGGAACCCCTACTCCGGGGACCGCTCCGTTCTGGTGGCGATGGCATGACCGACCCGACCGTCTTCGAGGCCGTACGGGAAGAGATCGCGTACGCCTTCGACAACACCGTGTTCTTCCGCAAGCACATGGAGGCCAGCGGCCTGCTGCCCGCGGACATCCGGGAACCGGCGGACTTCCTGAAGCTGCCGCCGACCTCGAAGTCCCACTACCGGCGCAACTTCCCCGCCGGCGTGCTCGCCAAGGGATACACCCTCAACTCCCCGCACGTGATGCGCTTCCAGAGCTCCGGCACCTCCGGCGAGCGGCTGAACAGCGCCATCCTCTCGTACGACCTGGCGCGCCGGCAGGCCACCGCCCTCGGCGTCAACCGCCGCTTCGACGGGCTGTGGAGCCCCGGCAGCCGCCCGAAGATCTGCCGCTTCGCGCCGCCGAACTGCTCGGACGTCGAGTGCGCGACGGGCTTCTCGACCATGGAGGACCGGATCCTCGCGGACGGCACCCTGGTGCTGACCGTGGCCCACGACCTCCTGGCCACCCCGGAGTGGCAGATCGTCAAGGCGCTCGACGAGATCGAGCTCTACGAGCCCGACCTGCTGGTCGTGGACCCCACCCACTTCGCGTTCCTCACGCGCTGGGCACGGAAGCTCGGCCGCACCATCACCTCGCCGCGCCGACTGCACATGGTGTGCGGCTACACCCTCATGACCCGGGTGGCACGGCGCCAGATCGAGGAGTTCATGGGCCCGGAGCTGCCGATCGGCGACATGATCGGCATGTCCGAGCTCGGCTACCTCGGCTTCGAGTGCCACCTCGGCGGCCGGCACGTCAACAACCGTGACTTCCACCTGGAGTTCATCCGGGACGGCCGGCCGGTGGCCGACGGCGAGACGGGCGAGCTGTACGTCACCACGGTCGACGACGGCCTGGTGCCGCGCGTCCGCTACGCCACCGGGGACCACTTCACCCCGCTCGGCGGCCGCTGCGACTGCGGCAGCGACCTGCCGCTGGTGCGGATCGAGGGCCGGGCCACCCACATGATCCGGCTGGCGGACGGCCGGGTCGTCAGCCCGGGCGCCGTGGACGCGCTGGTCGGCGACGCCCCCGGCATCGACCTCTACAAGCTGGAGCAGGACCGGACCGGTGCGTGCACCTTCCGGTACATCCCCCACGCCGACGCGCGGCCCGAGGAGAACACCGCGCTCGTGCTCCGCCTCACCGAGGCCCTGGCCCCGAACCCCGTCCGGGTCGAGGCCGTCGACTACATCGCCGGCGAGCGCAGCGGCAAGTTCCAGCCGTGCGTCTCCCAGATATCCGCGGAAGGTGCGTGATGACCGTGCGACACAGCCACCGGGAGGACTTCCCGGCCCTGCGCCGGGAGATCGACGGGGAGCGGATCTCCTACCTGGACAACGCGGCGACGACCCTCAAGCCGGACACCGTCATCCGGGCCATCACCGACTACTACGAGACCAACGGCGCCAACATCCACCGCGGCAAGCACCGGCTGTCCGAGGAGGCGTCCGACGCCTACGAGGCGTCCCGGGTGCTGATCGCGAACCACATCGGCGCCGCGGCCAACGAGGTCGTCCTCACCCGGAACACCAGCGAGGCCCTCAACCTCGTCGCCCAGGGCCTGGACCTTGACCCGGACGCGTACATAGTCGGCTGCATGGACGCGCACCACTCCCAGATGCTGCCGTGGCGGCGGGCCGGCCGGCTCGCCCTGACCCGGGTGGACGCCGACGGCCGGCTCGACCGCGAGCACTTCCGGGAGCTGCTGCGCGGCCGGCCGAAGGTGGTCGCGCTGACCCACTGCTCCAACGTCACCGGCGTCGTCCACCCGGTGGCCGAACTGATCGCCGAGATCCGTTCCGCCACCGACGCGGTCATCGTCCTCGACGCCGCGCAGTCCCTGCCCCATCAGCGTCTGAACGTGCACGACCTGGACGTCGACTTCCTCGCCTTCTCGATGCACAAGATGCTGGGCCCCACCGGCGTGGGCGTCCTCTTCGGCCGCGGCCGCCTCCTCGCGGAGCTGCGCCCGCTGACGGTCGGCGGCGGCATGGTCGACTGGGTCGACCTCGACGGCAGCGTCGACCGGCGCACGCCCTACAAGTTCGAGGCGGGCACGCCGGCCATCGCCTCCGTCATCGGATCCGGCGCGGCCGTGCGCTACCTGGAGGCCCTGGACCCCGGGGCGCTCCACCGGCACGAGCGGGACCTGGCGGCCGCCCTCGTCAGCGGGGCGCTCACCCGCCCCGGCATCCGTCTCATCGGCCCGCCGGAGCTGACCGACCGGATCGGGCTGGTCAGCCTCCGCCTGGACCAGGGCGTCCCGACCGGCGACGTCGCCCGCATGCTGAGCGACTCGTACGGCTACATGGTGCGCAGCGGCCACATGTGCTCGCAGCCCCTGGTCACCGGCCTGGCCGACGGCGAGATCCTCCGGGTCTCCGCGTATCTGTACAACGAGGTCGCCGAGATCGAGGGCTTCTACGAGGCACTGGACGAGTTGCTCAGCTGCATCGGCCCCGCGGCGCCCGTCGGCGCGAAACGCTGACGGTGCCGGTGCCGTGCCGAGTCGGTCAACCATCGAACAACAGAGGTGTCACATGTCTGGCCTGCACCCCCTGACCCTGGTGTGCTTCCCGCACGCCGGCGGTGGGCTGGGGCGTTATCGAAGCTGGCGGGACGACCTGCCCGACGGCGTCGAGCTGGTCCTGCCCGACCTGCCGGGCCGGGAGGGACGGCTCTTCGACGAGCCCTTCCCGGACGTCGCCGCGGTCAGCACCTACACGCTGCGGTCCCTCGCCGCGGAACTCGCGAGCAGCGAACGCGTCGCGTTCGCCGGCCTCAGCTACGGAGCGCTCGTGGCGTACGACATGGCCGCGCGGCTGGAGGCTTCAGGCAAGCGGGTCGAGGCCGTGTTCGCGGCGAGCCAGCGGGCGCCCTCCACGCCCCTGCCGCCGATCAACTGGCGTTCGATGGCCGAAAGGGAACTGCTCACAGAGCTCGCCGAGATCGGAGGACTGAGTCCGGACCTGGAGGGCGAGGAGGAGTTCCTCGAGCTGTTCCTCCCCACCATCCGGGCGGAGCTCCACGCGAGCGAGAGCTACCTCAGGCCCGCGTCGTACGACCACCTGAGGTGCCCGGTCTTCCTCTACCACGGCACCGAGGACACCGCGATCCCGGCTTCCTCGACCCTCGCCTGGCGCGACGAGACCGATCGCCTCTTGTCGCGCAGCCTTCCAGCCGCGCACTTCCTGACCGGACCTGACGGCGAGGATCTGTGGTGGGAGGTGCTACGGCAGGACCTGGCCTCGTGCACCACCGGCCCGGCTTTCGACCGTGCAACCCCGGCCTGAGGAGGGCCGGCCCGAGCCGACTGCGGGAGCTGTCGATCCCCGCCGACGTCACAGCGGGCCGGCAAGTGAGTAGCGCGTTTCATCGGCGCCCCGCCAGACGGAAGCCCCGTAGGCCGATGACCTAGGGGGCTTCCGCGTCTCCGGCCCGTGTTGTTGCGGGGGCGGGTGCTGCGGCTTGGGACGGGAGCCGTGACTCGGGGCGGGGGATCGGTCGCGACGTTCGTCGGTGCGGGGCGCGACGAAAGAGGACGGCGGGCCGGTGAACGCCCGCCCTATCGTGCGGGCGTGGAAGCTCCTACGAAGACCCGGACTCCCGCCCGTACGCGTACGCGGCTGGTGACGCTGCTCGGTGACGGGTGGCGCTGGTTCGCGGTGCCCGGGCAGTGGTCGCGGCGCAGGACCGCGGGCGAGCTGGTGCTCGCCGTCGTCATGGCGCTGCTGGCCGCCGGCACCGAGGACGTCCTGGGCGGCGGGGGATGGACGCTCGCCGCCGTCGCGCTGGCCTCGGCCGTGCTGTCGCTGCTGCGCCGCCGCCTGCCGGCGACGGTGCTCGTCGTCACGTCCGCCCTCTCCCCGTTCATACCGGGCTTCCTCGCGCTGCTGATACTCCTCGGCTGGTCCGCCGGCCGCTACGTCGCGGGCGTCGAACGGGCGCTGGCCGCGTTCACCACGGCGTACGTGCTGAACATCGCGGGCACGGTCGTCGAGGCCTGGCAGCAGCAGCGGCTGCTCACGCTCGCGTTCATCTCGACGCTGTACTTCCTCGCGACGACGCTCGCGCCCGGCCTCGCCCACCGCTACTGGACCCAGCGCAGGACCCTGCTCCACGCGCTCCAGGAGCGCAACGTGCAGCTGCTGCGGGAACGGGCGATGCTCGTCGGCCAGGCCAGGATGCGGGAACGGCAGCGGATCGCCCAGGACATGCACGACAGCCTCGGCCACCAGCTGGCACTGATCTCCGTGCACACCGGGGCGCTGGAGGTGGACCCGAACCTGACCGACCGCCAGCGCGAGGTGGTCGCCGTGCTGCGCGGCGCGTCCATGGACGCCATGCACGAGCTGCGGGAGGTCGTCGGCATCCTCCGCGACGGCGTGGAGGCGCCCGACGACGCGGACCGGGGCGGCCAGGGCGTCCCGCTGGTGCGGCCGGGCGACGAGACGGGGCGGGCGGCACGGGGGACCGCCGGCATCGAAGGGCTCGTCACGGCCGCCCGCGCCGCCGGCACGGCCATCGGCCTGAACCGGCACGGCGAGACCCGGCCGCTCGCGCCGGCCGTCGACCACGCCGCGTACCGCATCGTCCAGGAAGGCCTCACGAACGCCTACAAGCACGCCCCGGGCGCCCCCATCACCGTCGAGGTGCGGTACGAGCCGGACGCGTTCGTCGTCGAGGTGCTCAACGAGGAGTCGGCCGAGGCCCCGTCCGACGTCGTCAGCGGCGGCCAGGGGCTGCCCGGCCTGCACGAGCGGGCCCGCCTGGTCGGCGGCATCGTCCACGCGGGCCCCGCGGACGGCGGCGGCTTCCGGGTCGCCGGGGTCCTGCCGTACGGGGCGGTGGAGGCCGCGCCGTACGTGGACCCGTACGCCGCGCCGTACACGGACCCGTACGCCGCACCGCAGGCCGATCCCTACGCCGCGCCTTTCGTCGATGCGGCCGACGACTTCCGGCAGCAGTCGAAGGGGCCCCGGCGCGGCCACCGTGGTCGGGTCGCAGTCGGACCGTCCGACTGGACGGTGGCCGAACGGGAGCTGGCGATGGCGATGCAGGCGGGCAGGGGCAGGAGCACGGGCAGCGGGATAGCGATCGGCTGCGGGATCGCGGTCGCCGCCCTGGTGCTGCTGCTCGTGGCGGCAGGCTTCGGCCTCTGGTTCCTGATGGGTTCGGTGTCGAAGGGAATGATCGATCCCGCGCAGTACGACGCGGTCAAGGTCGGCGACAGCGAGCGCAAGGTGCGTGACGGTCTTCCTTCGGGTGACACCATCGCCACCACCGGTCTGCACGGAAAGGGCCCCGCGGAGCCCGAGGGATCGACGTGCCTGGTCCTGATGAGCTCGGAGACGAGCGAGGACTTCGACAAGGAGCCGGTTTTCCGGTTCTGCTTCAAGGACGGCAAGCTGATCGAGAAGAAGTCGTACGAGGTCGTGCGCTAGGGCGTTCGCGCGAGGGCCGTTGGGGAGTGGCTGTGGACGGGGCAGGGACGGGACCCGCGACGGGGACGGCATCAACGGCTTCGGCGACGGGACCGGGGCCGAAGCCGGGATCGGGACCGGGGGCGGGGCGGCGGATCAGGGTCGTCATCGCCGACGACGAGCCGCTGATCAGGGCGGGGATCCGGATGATCCTCACCTCGGATCCGGAGATCGAGGTCGTCGCCGAGGCGACCAACGGCCGCGAGGCCGTCGACCTGGCGCGCGCCCACGCGGCGGACGTCGTCCTGCTCGACATCCAGATGCCCGTCCTCGACGGACTCTCCGCCCTCCCCGAACTGCGGCGCGCCGCCCCGGCGACGAGGGTGATCGTGCTCACGACGTTCGGCGAGCGGGAGAACGTGCTGCGGGCCCTGGAGCACGGCGGAGCGGGCTTCCTGCTCAAGGACACGGCACCGGCCGAGCTGATCCGCGCCGTGCGGGCCGCGGCGGCCGGCGACGCCTACCTCTCACCGGCGGCCACCCGGCACGTCGTCGAGCGGCTCGCCTCCGGCCGGGAGGCGGCACGCGCGGAGGAGGCGCGGGCCCGGCTCACCGCACTGAGCGAGCGGGAGCGCGAGGTGCTCGCACTGCTCGGCGAAGGACTGTCCAACGCCGACGCGGGCCGGCGGCTGCACATGAGCGAGGCCACCGTGAAGACGTACGTGAGCCGCATCCTGTCCAAGCTGGGCTGCGAGAACAGGGTGCAGGCGGCGCTGCTGGCCCGGGACGCCGGGTTGTAGGACACCGCCGGCCGGTCGCGGCGCGGGTGCCGTACCGCGAGGGGGGCTACGCCTCGGTCCTGGGCCAGGAGTCCCCGATCGGGGCGGGCAGACCCGTGTCACCGGCCGCGTTGTAGCGGAGGAGGTAGGCCGCGAACGCGGCCAGGTCCTCGGCCGACCAGTCCTTGAGGCGTTCCTCGTACGCGGCGAGCCGGCTGGCCTGCGTCGAGGAGAGCAGCCGGGTGCCCGCCTCGGTGGGGTGAAGCACCTGCACGCGGTGGTCGTCCGGATCGGGACGCCGTTCGACCAGCCCCATCTTCTCCAGGGCCGCGATCTGCCGGCTGACCGTCGACTTGTCCAGCAGGTAGTGGGCCGCGAGATCCGTCGCCCGGCAGCCCTTCCGGTCGTCGATGTGGGCCAGCAGCGTGTACGAGACCAGCGGCAGCTCCGGATGGAGCCGCGCCGCCGCGGCCCGCGCCCGGCGGGCGAAGGCCGTCAGCTCGCGCTGGATGGTGTCGAGGGACGTCTCCCGCGCGCCGTCGCTCATGGTGCGCTCCCTGGGTTCGCGGGCGGCCCGCTGGTCGGACTCAACTCTTCGGTTGTATAGTACAACGGTTGTTTAGTTGTAAAAGCCAACCATGGAGGTTCCGGTGTCCGCAGGACCGACCACCAAGGGAGCACTTCGCCACGTCCTCGGGCATCTGCTCACACCCCTGCTGATGTGCATCGGCATGGGCCTCGCCTACCTCGGCGCCTTCCACGCCCCCGAACCCCACGACCTGCGCGTCGACATCGTCGGCTCCGGACCCAGCACCCAGGTCCTCGCGCAGACCCTCCAGGACAAGGGAGCCGGCGCCCTCGACGTCCGCACCGTCCCCGACCGCGAGACCGCCACCACCGCCCTGCGCGAGCGGTCCAGCTTCGGCGCCTACCTCCCCGGCACCCCCGGCCACGGCCCCGAACTGCTCGTCGCCTCCGCCTCCTCCGACACCAGCGCCATGGCCGTCGAGAAGGTCTTCACCAAGGTCGCCGCCACCCACGACGAACCGCTCAAGGTCACCGACGTCGCCCCCGTCGCCTCCGGCGACCCCACCGGCCAGGGCATCTTCTTCCTCCTCGTCGCCCTCAGCATCGGCTCCTACGCCTCCGTCGCCGTCATCGGCGGCGCCGGAGCCGTCCTGCCCCTGCGCGTCAGGGCCCTGCTCGCCGCGGGCATGTCCCTCGTCGTCAGCCTCGTCGGCGCCGTCCTCGCCGGACCCCTCTTCCACCTCGTCGACCACGGCCTCGGCGGAGTCTGGGCCCTGTCCTGGCTGTACAGCGCCGGCATCCTGCTGATCGGCGTCGGACTGCACACCTTCCTCAAGCGCTGGACCACCCTCGGCGTGATGGTGCTGTTCGTGATGCTGAACTTCACCAGCTCCGGCGGCATCTACCGGCCCGAACTCCAGCCCGGCTTCTTCGGCGCGCTGCACGCCTTCTGGAACGGCGCCGGATTCGTCGAGGGCGTCCGCGACCACGTCTACTTCGACGGCCACGCCCTCGGCGGCAACGTCCTCGTCCTGACCCTCTGGTTCCTCGCGGGCGTTGCGCTGACGGCCATCGCCGGCCTCACCGAATCCCGCCGCCACCAGGCAACCACCGCACCGGCCCCGGCCCCCGTCCCGGCCTCGGCCGCCGCGCCGACTCACGCGCAGACCCACGCCGAGACCGCGGCGGAGGAGGAGATGGAGGAGGCGGTCGGCGTCTGACGGCGTCTGACCGCGC
This sequence comes from Streptomyces sp. NPDC127092, assembly GCF_042722475.1. NCBI lineage: Bacteria > Bacillati > Actinomycetota > Actinomycetes > Kitasatosporales > Streptomycetaceae > Streptomyces > Streptomyces sp. NPDC127092. Next base: position 15,526 of record NZ_JBHXFE010000028.1, on the reverse strand, counting down.
CGGAAGGCCGCGAGGCAAGCGGTGCGGAGTTATCCACAGACCGTTGTCCACAGGGGGCGACGGCCTCGTGGCCCCGGCGGTACCGTCATGCCCAGCCGACGAAGTTGATGTTGGCACCACGGCACAGCACGCCACAGGCGCGCCGCGACGAGAGCGAAAGCGGCGCGCGCGGAACAGCGAACGACGGGGGAGGACGTCCGATGGACGCAACCAGGACAGCGGTACCAGGACCACGCGACCACACGGCGGACACGACCTCCGCCCGCGTCCCCTACGTGCCCGGATTCACCCGTCGCGCCACCGACGGAGCGGCGGCCACCGCCAGGCAGCGGGGCAAGGAGCTGCGCGACCGGCTCCCCCGCACCGCCCAGGCCACGCTCACCCCCGCCCCCGACAGGCCCGACGCCGTCCGCGCCGTCGAGGAATCCAACCGGGGCCGCGTACCCGAACTCACCCCCATCCGCGTCGGCAGGATGTCCGCGAGCCCCTTCACGTTCCTCCGCGGCTCCGCCGGACTCATGGCCCACGACCTCGCCGGCTCCCCCGTCACCGGCATCGCCGCCCAGCTCTGCGGCGACGCCCACGCCGCCAACTTCGGCCTCTACGGTGACGCCCGAGGCCGGCTCGTCATCGACCTCAACGACTTCGACGAGACCGTCGTCGGCCCCTGGGAATGGGACCTCAAGCGGCTCGCCACCTCCCTCGTCCTCGCCGGACGCGAAGCCGGCGCCGACGAGGACACCTGCCGGGCCGCCGCCTTCGACACCGTCGGCGCCTACCGGCGCACCATGCGCCTGCTCGCCCGGCTCCCCGCCCTCGACGCCTGGAACGCCATCGCCGACGAGGAACTCGTCTCCCACACCGACGCCCGCGACCTCATAGGCACCCTCGAACGCGTCTCCGCCAAGGCCCGCAACAACACCAGCGCCCGCTTCGCCGCCCGCTCCACCGAGAGCGTGCCGGAGACGGAAGGCGGCGGCCGACGCTTCGTCGACGCCCCTCCGGTCCTGCGCCGCGTCGGCGACGCGGAGGCCGCGGCCGTCGCCGCCGCCCTCGGCCCCTACCTGGCGACCGTCGCCGAGGACCGACTGCCGCTGCTCGCCCGCTACGCGATACACGACGTGGCCTTCCGCGTCGTCGGCACCGGAAGCGTCGGCACCCGTTCGTACGTGGTGCTGCTGCTCGACCACCGGGGCGAGCCGCTGGTCCTCCAGGTCAAGGAGGCCCGCCCCTCGGCGCTGCTGCCGTACCTGCCGGCCGTCGGCTTCCCCCTACCCGACACCGGGCACGAAGGGCGCCGCGTGGTCCTCGGACAGAAGCGGATGCAGGTCGTCAGCGACATCCTGCTCGGCTGGACCACGGTCGAAGGGCGACCCTTCCAGGTCCGCCAGTTCCGCAACCGCAAGGGCAGCGTCGACCCCGCCGCCCTCACCGCCGACCAGTTCGACGACTACGGCCGCATGACCGGAGCCCTGCTCGCCCGCGCCCACGCGCACAGCGCCGACCCGCGGCTGATCGCCGGCTACTGCGGCAAGAACGAGGAGCTCGACGAGGCCGTCGCCTCCTTCGCCGTCGCCTACGCCGACCGCACCACCGAGGACCACGCCGACCTCGTCACGGCCATCCGCACCGGCCGCATAGCCGCCGAAGCCGGCGTCTGAGCGGCGCACGGCACCCAGGAGGGCGGGGCCCCGCGGGCCCGCGAGGCGGCGCCGTGGGGCGGGCTGTGGGGCGGGCCTGCGGCCGCGCCGCGTCCGCGCGAGGGGCCCAGCGCTGATCTTGTATGGGGTCGAGCCGTCCAGGGCCGGGATGGGGTCGTCCAGGGCCGGGCCGTCCTGACCGGATGGGAGCGAGCTGTTCTGACCGGGACGGGGCGTTCAGGGCCGAGCTTTACAGCGGGGAGGGGAGGGAGGGGAGGGGGAGGGGGGAGCCCCCCGCTTGGGGAGGGGGCGGGACCGTAGGCTGGGTGGGACGAGCCGGAACGAGGACGTGGACGGGCGTGGACGTGAGCGAGGACCAGGGCGTGGCCGGCGGGTCCGCAGAGCCGGCCGGTGGGTCGGAGGGCGAGCGGCCCGAGGCGCGGCTCGACCAGGCGGTGCGGGTGGCCGAGCAGGCGCTGATCGAGTTCGAGATCGCGGTGGAGACCTTCCGGGTCGAGGTGGAGAACTTCTCCCGGCTGCATCACCAGAAGCTGGGCCCGATGTACGCGCGGCTCGACGAGCTGGACGCGCAGATCGCGGAGGCGCGGGCGGCGCGTACCGGGGATCCGGAGGATGTGCGGCGGGCGCAGGAGGCGCGGGCCGCGGTCATGCCGATGCCCGGGGTGGAGGAGCTGTTCCACGAGTGGGTGGACTCCGACGGGCTTTCCGCGGAGGCGGCGGCGATGCTGACGGACCGGCCGGTGCAGCCGCCGAAGCGGGTCCGGCCGTCGGACGAGGTGCGCAAGCTGTACCGGGATCTGGCGCGGCAGGCGCATCCGGATCTGGCGCGGGACGAGGACGAGCGGAAGCGGCGTGAGGAGTTCATCACGCGCGTGAACGCGGCCTATGCGCGCGGTGACGAGGCGCTGCTGCGGGAGCTGTCGGCGGAGTGGGCGGCAGGTCCGGTGCCTGAGGTGCGGTTGAGCGAGGGCGAGGAGCTGTACGCGCGGCTGGAGTGGCTGGCGCAGCGCAAGGAGATGCTGTCGCTGGTGGCGCGGGATCTGGAGGAGAGCGCGATCGGCGCGATGCTGCGGATGGCGCCGGATGATCCGGATCGTCTGCTCGAGGAGATCGCGGAGCAGTTGCTGGCGCAGGTCGCGGAGCGTGAGGCGGAGCTGGCGGCTCTGGTGCGGTAGGTGTGGTGCAGTAGGTTTCGAGTGAGGTGCGCCCGTGGGGGCGCGGAGTTTCGGAAGAGAAGGCCACGTTCATGAATTTCGCCCCGCTGCCGACGGTCGACGTGGCTTCCGTGCCGGCGGATGCCCTGGTGCTGGACGTCCGTGAGGACGACGAGTGGGCGGCCGGTCACGTGGAGGGTGCGCTGCACGTTCCGATGAGTGATTTCGTGGCGCGGTTCGGTGAGGTGACGGAGGCCGTGGCCGATGGGCGGCGGGCTTTCGTGATGTGCCGGGTGGGTGGCCGGTCGGCGCAGGTCACGCAGTATCTGGTGCGGCAGGGGATCGACGCGGTGAACGTCGATGGCGGCATGCTCGCCTGGGACGGTGCGGGGCGCCCGATGGTGACGGACGACGGGAGCCCCGCGTACGTGCTGTAGTGCGCGTGCGGGCCGTGGTTCAGCCGAGGGAGTGGGTGGCGAGCAGGTCGCCGAGTTCTTCTTCGTGCCGTGCGGCGGGGCCGAGGGCGAGTTCGAGGTGTTTGGCCCAGGCGTGGTAGCGGTGCAGCGGGTAGTCGGTGTCGGCGCCGAAGCCACCGTGGAGGTGCTGGGCGGTCTGGACGACGCGGCGTACGCCTTCTGAGGCCCAGATCTTGGCTACGGCGATGTCCGCGGCTGCGGGGAGGGGGCCGGCGGCGTCGGTGGTGAGGCGCCAGGCGGCCTGCCAGAGGGTGACTTCCATGGCGCGCAGGTCGATGTAGCGGTCGGCTGCCTGGACGGCGACGGCCTGGAATGTGGCCACGGGGTGGCCGAACTGTTCGCGTTTGCCGGTGTACTGGCTGGTCATGGTGAGGACTTGTTCGCCGAGGCCGAGGGCGAGGGCGCAGGTTCCGGTGGTGAGCAGTCCGTGGAGCCGTTCCCAGGCGCCTTCGGTGTCGATGACGTCGGTGGTGTCGAGGTGGACGTCGTCGAGGTGGAGTTCGGCGAGGCGTTCGCCGTGGGTGCCGTACTGGTCGGTGAGGGTGAGGCCGGTGGGGTTGCGGGGCAGCAGGGCGAGGACGGTGTGTCCGTCGGGGGTGTGGGCGGGTACGGCGATGTGGTCGGCCTGGTGGGCCCAGGGGACGGCGCTGGTGTGGCCGTCGAGGGTCCAGCCGTCGGGGGTGCGTCGGGCGGTGACGGCGAGGGGGGCCGGGTCGTGGCCGGTGCGGCCGTGGGCGGCGGCGGTGAGGACGAGTTCGCCGCGGGTGACGCGGGGGAGCAGGTGGGCCGTGGTGGTGGCGGGGGCGTAGCGCTGGAGGGTGAGGGCGACCGCGCTGGTTTCGAGGAGGGGGATGCGGGCGAGGGCGCGGGCGGATTCGCGGAGGACGAGGCAGAGGGCGACGGGGTCGAGTCCGGCGCCGCCGTGGCTGGGGTCGAGGACGAGGCCGAGCAGGTCGGTGTCGGCGAGGCGGGTCCAGAGGGCGCGGTCGAGGTCGTCGGCGACGGCGCCGGGGGTGAGGGCGGGGCTGGGTACGGCGTCGGGTGGGACGTCGGCGAAGACGGCTTTGGCCGTTTCGGCGGCCGCTTGCTGTTCTTCGGTGAAGGTGAAGTCCACGGTCCTGTCCCTTTCGGCCTGCTCCGCTGGGATCTGACGGATCGTCAAGATAGAACAGGTTCTACCGGAAGGGAATGGGCGGGCCCGCTCCGGGTCCTGCCCGGGCGCGCCCGCCCATGTCGGGTCGTGCGAGGTCAGCGGTCGAAGTCGAGCTCGACCTCCGGGGTGGCGGGGTGCGACTGGCAGGCCAGGACGTAGCCGGCGTCGGTCTCCTCGGGCTCCAGGGCGAAGTTGCGGTCCATCCGCACCTCCCCGGAGACGAGGAACGCGCGGCAGGTGCCGCACACGCCGCCCTTGCATGCGTACGGGGCGTCCGCCCGGGCGCGCAGCACGGTGTCGAGGAGCGTCTCGCCCTGCTGGACCGGCCAGTTGCCGGACCGGCCGTGCAGGGTGGCGGTCAGCGTGGCGTGGGCGGGTGCGTCCGCCGCGGCCGCCGGGGCGGGCGCGGAGCCGTCGTCGACGTGGAAGATCTCCTGGTGGATGCGGGTGCGCGGGACGCCGAGGGCGCGCAGGGTGCGCTCGGCGTTCTGCACCAGGCCGAAGGGGCCGCACAGGAACCAGCCGTCGATCTCGCCGACGGGCAGGAGCGCGGGCAGCAGGGCCGTGAGCCGTTCCTCGTCGAGCCGTCCGGAGGGGAGTCCGGCCTGCTGTTCCTCGCGGGAGAGCACGGTGACCAGCTGGAAACGGTCGGGGAAGCGGTCCTTGAGGTCGGCGACGTCGTCGAGGAACATCGTGGACGAAGCGGTGCGGTCGCTGCGGACCAGGCAGAACCGGGCCTCGGGCTCGCGGGCCAGCACTGTCGCCGCCATCGAAAGCACCGGTGTGATGCCGCTTCCGCCGACGACGGCCGCGAAGTGCCCGGGGCGCGGGTCGAGGACGAAGCGTCCCATGGGTTCCATGACCTCGACGGTGTCGCCGACGGCGAGCTCCTTGAGGGCGTACGTGGAGAACTCTCCGCCTTCGACCAGGCGGATGCCGACGCGCAGGACGGGCGTCTCGCCTTCGGCGGCGGCCGGTGCGCAGATCGAGTAGGTGCGGCGGATCTCCTCGCCGTCGGGGCCGAGACGGCGCAGGGCGAGGTGCTGGCCGGGGGTGTGGCGGTAGGTCTCGCGGAGCTCGGGCGGGACCGCGAAGGTGACGGCCACGGAGTCGTCGGTGAGCTGCTCGACCTCGCTCACGCGGAGCGGGTGGAACCCGGCCCGTCCGGCGGTCGAGGACGGCGTCGACGGCATCTACAACTCCTTGAAGTGGTCGAACGGTTCGCGGCAGGCCGCGCAGCGGCGCAGTGCCTTGCACGCGGTGGAGGAGAAGCGGCTGAGGAGTTCGGTGTCGGTGGATCCGCAATGGGGGCAGCGGATCGCCAGGGTGAGCGGTATCGGTCCGCCGGCCGGGCCCTGGGGGCGGGGCGGGGCGATGCCGAACTCGGCGAGCTTGCGGCGGCCTTCCTCGCTGATGTCGTCGGTCGACCAGGCGGGGCTGAGGACGGTGACGACGGAGACCTCGGGCACGCCGTGTGCGTGGAGGGCGTTCTCGATGTCGGACGACATGGCTTCGACGGCCGGGCAGCCGGTGTAGGTGGGGGTGAGCTCGACCTCGACGCGGCCGGGGCCGTGGACGTGGACGCCGCGCAGCACGCCGAGTTCGGCGAGGGTGAGGACGGGCAGCTCGGGGTCGAGGACGGCGCCGGCGATCCGGGCCAGCTCCTCCTCGAGCGGCGTGGGGGCCGTGGCAGGGGTGCCGGTCACCATGACGCCCCCGGGTGGCTGCGGTGCAGGTGCTGCATCTCGGCGAGCATGCGGCCGAAGGACTCGGTGTGGAGTCCCTGGCGGCCGGCGCCGGCGGACCAGGCGCCGGTGCGCGGTCCTGCCGGGACGGTGAGCGTGGCCCGGCCGAGGACGGCGGTGACCGAGTCGAGCCAGGCGCGCTCCATGGCCTCGGTGTCCAGGTCGAGGCCGTCGAGGGGCTGGAACAGTTCGCCGGTGTAGCGCCACAGGGCGTCGCAGGCGGTCTGCATGCGCCGGTGGCTCTCTTCGGTGCCGTCGCCGAGCCGCAGGGTCCAGTGTTCGGCGTGGTCCTGGTGGTAGGCGACTTCCTTGACGGCCTTGGCGGCGAGTCCGGCGAGCGGGCCGTCCCCGGCGGCAAGCTGTCCGTACAGCAGGTGCTGGTAGGTGGAGAAGTACAGCTGCCGGGCGATGGTGTGGGCGAAGTCGCCGTTGGGCTGTTCGACGAGCTGGCAGTTGCGGAAGGCGCGCTCCTCGCGGAGGTACGCCAGCTCGTCCTCGTCGCCGACCAGGGAGAGCAGGACGCGGGCCTGGCCGAGGAGGTCGAGCGCGATGTTGGCGAGGGCGACCTCTTCTTCGAGGACGGGCGCGCCGCCCGCCCACTCCCCCAGGCGCTGGGCGAGGACGAGGGCGTCGTCGCCGAGGGCGAGCGTGGCGGCGGGGACGGTGGCGGTACCGCTGGTGCTGCTGGTCGGGCCGGTCACAGGTGCTTCACCCCGTCCGGGATCTCGTAGAAGGTGGGGTGCCGGTAGGGCTTGTCGGCGGAGGGCTCGAAGAAGGGGTCCTTCTCGTCGGGCGAGGAGGCGGTGATCGCGGCGGAGGGGACGACCCAGATCGAGACGCCCTCCATGCGGCGGGTGTAGAGGTCGCGGGCGTTGCGCAGGGCCATCTCGGCGTCCGGCGCGTGCAGGCTGCCGGCGTGGGTGTGGGACAGTCCGCGGCGCGAGCGCACGAACACCTCCCACAGCGGCCATCCGTCGGTGGTCATGCCCGTGCCTCCCCGTGCGTGTCGTGCGTGTGGTCCTGCTGCTCGTCGTGCCGGTCGTGGCCGGCGTCCTCGCCGTGCCGCCCGTGCCGGGTGGCGTGCTTCTCCGCGTAGGCCGCGGCGGCGTCCCTGACCCAGGCTCCGTCCTCGTGCGCCTGGCGGCGCTTGCTCAGCCGCTGCTCGTTGCAGGGGCCGTTGCCCTTGAGGACGTTCCAGAACTCGTCCCAGTCGATGGGGCCGAAGTCGTAGTGCCCGCGCTCCTCGTTCCACTTCAGGTCGGGGTCGGGGAGGGTGAGGCCGAGGCTCTCGGCCTGCGGGGCCGCGATGTCGACGAAGCGCTGCCGCAGTTCGTCGTTGGAGTGGCGCTTGATCTTCCACGCCATCGCCTGCGCGGAGTGCGTCGACTCGTCGTCCGGCGGGCCGAACATCATCAGCGAGGGCCACCACCAGCGGTCGACCGCGTCCTGGGCCATCGCGTGCTGCGCCTCGGTGCCGCGGGAGAGGGCGAGCAGCGCCTCGTAACCCTGGCGCTGGTGGAAGGACTCCTCCTTGCAGACCCGGACCATCGCGCGCGCGTACGGCCCGTAGGAGCAGCGGCAGAGCGGGACCTGGTTGGTGATCGCGGCGCCGTCCACGAGCCAGCCGATGGCGCCGACGTCGGCCCAGGTCAGCGTCGGGTAGTTGAAGATCGACGAGTACTTCTGGCGGCCGGAGTGGAGCTTGTCGAGGAGCTCGTCGCGGCTGGTGCCGAGGGTCTCGGCCGCGCTGTACAGGTACAGGCCGTGGCCGGCCTCGTCCTGGACCTTGGCCATGAGGATCGCCTTGCGCCGCAGGGAGGGCGCGCGGGTGATCCAGTTGGCCTCCGGCTGCATGCCGATGATCTCGGAGTGCGCGTGCTGCGCGATCTGGCGGATGAGGCCGGCGCGGTAGGCGTCGGGCATCCAGTCGCGCGGCTCGATGCGCTCGTCGGCGGCCACGGCGGCGTCGAACACCGCTTCGAGGGCGGCCTGGCTCGCCGTCGTCCCCTCTGCCGCTGTCGCCTCTGCCGTACCTGTGGTCATCGGACCCCCTACCGACCGATCGTTCGGTTGAATGACTTCAATGGTCGTTCGGCGGCCCGTATGGTGTCAACCCTGTGGATAACTGCTGAGGCCGAGCGGGAGCGGGGCGCGATGGACTCGTACGACGACGGGGGCGGGGTCGCACCCGGTCCGGGCGGTTCGCCCGAACGGGTGGCCGGGGTCGCTGAAGGATCTGAGTCCGTGGCTACGGAGGAGGCCGGGGCCGACTCCGGGGCCGGGGTCGGGGCGCGAGCCGAGTCCGCTGCCGGGGCCGACTCCGCTGGACAGGCCGAATCCGGGGCCGAAGCCGGAGGCCGGGCCGCGTCCGGGTCCGGGTCCGGGGCCGAGGAGGGTGTCGCCGGCGGGATCGGGGCACTCTCCATGCCGTACCAGGTCGTCGCGGCCGTCGCGCTCGCCGTCATCGGCGTCCTCGCCTGCGTCCACCTCTCGATGGTCTTCCTGCACGTCGCGCCCTCGAACACGCTGACCAAGCGGCACGGCGAGGCCGTCGACGACTGGGTCTACCCCGAGTTCGAGCAGAACTGGAAGCTCTTCGCCCCCAACCCGCTCCAGCAGAACATCGCCGTCCACGTCCGCGCCGAGCTCGCCCGCCCGGACGGCACCCGTACGACCACTGGCTGGATCGACCTGTCCGCGCAGGACGCCGAACAGATCCGCGGCAACCTCCTGCCCAGCCACACCGAGCAGAACGAGCTGCGCCGCGCCTGGGACTTCTACCTCAACTCCCACACCGACGACCAGCGCCCCAACGGGCTGCGCGGCCGGCTCTCGGAGCAGTACCTGCGCCGGATCGTCATGCTGCGCCTCGACGAGCGGGCGCTCGGCGGCACCGTCGAGAAGATCCAGCTGCGGTCCGCCACCCGGCCCGTGCCGGCCCCCGCCTGGAGCACCGAGAAGATCGACACCCGGCCGTCGTTCCGTACGTACCCCTGGTGGCGCATCACCGCGCCCGACCGGCCCGGGGCGGCCGCCGGCAACAGCACCGAGGCCAAGGCCGGTACGGAGGCAGCCCGATGAGCCAGACCACCCCCGCCGCCTCCCGCGTCCCCTTCGACCGGCGGCTGGCCTCCGCCGTCCAGAAGGTCACGGCGCACGCCCTCGGCCCCTACCAGGCCGCGATCGTCCGCATCGGCTTCTCCTTCACCTGGCTGCTCTTCCTGCTGCGCGAGTGGCCCCACCGGCTGGAGCTGTACGGGCCCGACAGCCCGTGGTCCTGGGAGATGGGCCGGCAGCTGATCGCCGACAACCGCTCCTTCACCGCGCTGATGTGGTCGGACGGGCGGCTGTGGTTCGAGGTCGTCTACGGCCTCGCCGTGCTCTCCGCCGTCCTGCTGCTCCTCGGCTGGCACACCCGGGCCGTCTCGGTGGTTTTCATGGCCGGCGTGCTGTCCCTGCAGAACCGGTCCATCTTCATGGGCGACGGCGGCGACAACGTCGTCCACCTCATGGCGGTCTACCTCGTCCTCACCCGCTGCGGGCAGGTCTGGTCGCTCGACGCCCGGCGCGCCGCCCGCGCCCGCGCCGCCCGCGCCGGCGTCAAGGCCGACGGCCGCGGCAGTGGCAGTAGCAGCGGCAATGGCAGTGGCAGTGGCAGCGATGACGGTGGATTCGCGGGGCCGGTGCTGTGGATCGTGCTCGGTGGTTTCCTGCTCGCCGCCACGTACTTCTCCGGCGTCACCGGTGAGTGGTGGCTGCTCGTGCTGTTCTGGGTGCTGTGGCTGGGGCACGGGCTGTGGTGGCTGGTGTGCCGGTACGCGCCCGGCGAGCCGCGCACCCTGCTGGACGTCCTCGCCAACCTCGCGCACAACGCCACGCTCGTCGTGATCATGGCGGAGGTGTGCCTGATCTACGCCACGGCCGGCTGGTACAAGGTGCAGGGTTCGCGCTGGCAGGACGGCACGGCGCTCTACTTCCCGCTCAAGCTCGACTACTTCTCCCCGTGGCCGGCCCTCTCCGACCTGCTCGGATCGAGCGGCGTGATGGTGCTGCTGCTGACCTACGGCACGGTGATCGTGCAGGTCGCCTTCCCCTTCACGCTCTTCAACCGCAAGGTCAAGAACGTGCTGCTCGCGGCGATGATGCTGGAGCACGCCGGGATCGCGCTGCTGCTCGGGCTGCCGTTCTTCTCGATGGCGATGATCGCCGCGGACGCCGTGTTCCTGCCGACGGCGTTCCTGGTGTGGCTGGGGGCGCGGGCCGCGCGGGGCCGGGACCGGCTGCTCGGCACCGGCCTCGGCGCCGGCCGCGGCGTCGGCCGCGGGCGAGCGCGGGGTGAGGAAGCCCCGGCGCCCGGTCAGAGCCGTTCGGGTGACGGGGCGAGCCCCCGTACCCTCGTCGGGTGAGCACCACCGAAGAACAGCCTGCCGAGCCGGTCCAGTACGACGAGGGCTACGGCCCCGAGGTCGGCGTCGGGCCGCACCCGGAGCCGTGGCCGGACGACGATCGTTACGACCGCGAGCTGCTGGCAGGCGGCGACCGGCGCAATGTCGTCGACCGCTACCGGTACTGGACGCGCGAGGCGATCGTCGCGGACCTGGACACCCGGCGCCACGACTTCCACGTGGCGGTGGAGAACTGGGGCCACGACTTCAACATCGGCTCGGTGGTGCGGACGGCGAACGCCTTCCTCGCGAAGGAGGTCCACATCGTCGGGCGGCGGCGCTGGAACCGGCGCGGGGCCATGGTCACGGACCGCTACCAGCACGTGCGGCACCACCCGGACACGGCGTCGCTGACCGCGTGGGCGGCGGCGGAGGACCTGCCGATCATCGGCATCGACAACCTGCCGGGCGCCGTGCCGCTGGAGCGGACGGTGCTGCCGCGCCGGTGCGTGCTGCTGTTCGGGCAGGAGGGGCCCGGCCTCACGGAGGAGGCGCGTGAGCACGCGGCGATGGTCTGCTCGATCGCGCAGTTCGGCTCGACGCGGTCGATCAACGCGGGCGCGGCGGCGGCCGTCGCGATGCACGCGTGGGTGCAGAGGTACGCGGACATCGCGTGACGCCTCCCGCCTGAACCCCGGGCCCGCCCCTCCGTCAGCTGAGGGGCGGGCCCGGGTCGGTCCGACGTCCTGGGACAGGCCTCTGACCTGGTCAGGTCGGTGACCCGGTCAGGCCGATGGCCTGGTCAGGTCGGAGGCCGGTTCAGGACTGGCGGCGGACTTCCACCACCCGGAAGCGGTTGGAGACGAAGGCGCCGTCGCACAGGGCCGCGTTCGCGGCGGGGTTGCCGCCGGAGCCGTGGAAGTCGGAGAAGGCGGCGGTCTGGTTGACGTAGACACCGCCGGTGAGGTTCAGGGAGAGCTGGGCGGACTCCTCCAGGCAGACCTCCTCGACGGCGCGCTCGGTCTCCGGCGAGGTCGTGTACGCGCCGACCGTCATCGCGCCCTTCTCGCGGATCGTGCGGCGCAGGAGCTCCAGGGCCTCGGTCGTGGAGTCGACCGAGACGGCGAAGGAGACGGGGCCGAAGCACTCCGAGAAGTAGGCGGCCTCGGCGTCCGGCTTGGAGCCGTCGAGCTTGACGATGACCGGCGTGCGGACGACGGCGTCCGGGAAGTCCGGGTTCGTCACCTCGCGGGAGGCCAGCGCCACCTCGCCGAGGCCCGCGGCGGCCTCCAGGCGGGCCTTGACGTCCGGGTTGACGAGGGCGCCGAGCAGCGCGTTCGCCCGGGCGTCGTCGCCCAGCAGACCGCCGACGGCGGCGGCGAGGTCGGCCACGACCTCGTCGTACGTCTTCGGGCCGTGGTCGGTGGTGATGCCGTCGCGGGGGATCAGCAGGTTCTGCGGGGTGGTGCACATCTGGCCGCTGTAGAGGGACAGGGAGAAGGCCAGGTTGCCGAGCATGCCCTTGTAGTCGTCGGTGGAGTCGACGACCACGGTGTTGACGCCGGCCTTCTCCGTGTAGACCTGGGCCTGGCGGGCGTTGGCCTCCAGCCAGTCGCCGAACGAGGTCGAGCCGGTGTAGTCGATGATCTTGATCTCGGGGCGGACCGCCAGGGTCTTGGCGATGCCCTCGCCCGGCTGCTCGGCGGCCAGCGCGACCAGGTTGGGGTCGAAGCCGGACTCGGCGAGGACCTCGCGGGCGACCCGGACGGTCAGGGCCAGCGGGAGGACCGCGCGCGGGTGCGGCTTGACCAGGACCGGGTTGCCGGTGGCCAGGGAGGCGAACAGGCCCGGGTAGCCGTTCCAGGTCGGGAAGGTGTTGCAGCCGATCATGAGCGCGATGCCGCGGGCGACCGGGGTGAACTCCTTGCTGAGCTCCAGCGGGTCGCGCTTGCCCTGCGGCTTCGACCAGGCGGCGCGGCCCGCCGGGGTGCGGGTCTGCTCCTCGTAGGCGTAGGCCACGGCCTCCAGGCCGCGGTCCTGGGCGTGCGGGCCGCCGGCCTGGAACGCCATCATGAACGCCTGGCCGCTGGTGTGCATGACGGCGTGGGCGAACTCGTGGGTGCGGGCGGAGATCCGGGCGAGGATCTCCAGGCACACCAGGGCGCGGGTCTCGGGGCCGGCGTCACGCCAGGCGGCCATGCCGGCGCGCATCGCGGGGAGCAGCACGTCGATGTCGGCGTGCGGGTACTCGATGCCGAGGACCGGGCCGTACGGCGAGGTCTCGCCGGCGGTCCAGCCGTCCGTGCCCGGCTGGTCGAGCTCGAAGCGCTTGCCGAGCAGGTCCTGGTAGGCGGCGAGACCCGCGGCGGCGTCCAGCGAGCCGTTCTCCCCGTAGGCCTTCGGGTGCTCCGGGTGCGGGGACCAGTAGGCGCGGGTGCGGATCGTGGAGAGCGCCTGATCGAGTGTGGACCGGTGCTTCTCGGCCAGACGGTCGGTGGTCAGCAGAGCGGTGGCCATGGATGGACCAACTCCTCGTCGAGCTGGGCAGGGAGACGCGTACGGAGTTAGAGTAACCGAACGATCGGTCGGGACAAGGGGGTCCGGCGATCCTGTGGAAAACCCATCGGGGAGGATCACTCCTATGACCGCCAACGCGAACGTCCGCCCCGGGAGCGACGAGCTGTCGGCCGACGGGCCCGGGCCCGTCCCACCAGGCATCGAGCCGGGCAGCACGGTCGCCGTCGTCGGCACCGGCACCATGGGCCAGGGGATCGCCCAGGTCGCCCTGGTCGCGGGCCATCCCGTACGCCTCTACGACAGCGCCCCCGGCCGGGCCGAGGAGGCCGTCGCGGCCGTCACGGGCCGCCTGGACCGGCTGGTCGAGAAGGGCCGGCTGGGCAAGGAGGACCGGGACGCCGCCGTCGCACGGCTGCACGCGGCGGACGGCCTCGCCGAGCTCTCCGACGCGGCCCTCGTCGTCGAGGCGATCGTCGAACGGCTCGACGTCAAGCAGCGGCTCTTCGCCGAGCTGGAGGACGTCGTCGGCGAGGACGCCGTCCTCGCCACCAACACCTCCTCGCTCTCCGTCACCGCGATCGCCGGCGGGCTGCGGCTGCCTGGCCGCTTCGTCGGCCTGCACTTCTTCAACCCGGCGCCGCTGCTGCCGCTGGTCGAGGTCGTCAGCGGCTTCGCCACCGACCCGGCCGTCGCCACGCGCGCGTACGAGACGGCGAAGCGCTGGGGCAAGACGCCGGTGCGCTGCACCGACACCCCCGGCTTCATCGTGAACCGCGTCGCCCGCCCCTTCTACGCGGAGGCGCTCCGCGTCTTCGAGGAGGGCGCCGCCGACCCGGCCACGATCGACGCGGCGCTGCGCGAGTGCGGCGGCTTCCGGATGGGACCCTTCGAGCTGACCGACCTCATCGGCCAGGACGTCAACGAGGCCGTCACGCGGTCGGTCTGGGAGTCCTTCTACCAGGACCCCAAGTTCACGCCCTCGCTCGCGCAGCGGCGCCTCGTGGAGTCGGGCCGGCTCGGGCGGAAGTCGGGCCACGGCTGGTTCTCGTACGCGGAGGGCGCCGAGCGCCCCGAGCCGCACACCGCGGCGCCGGAGAAGGCGCCCTCGCGGGTCACGGTGCGCGGTGACCTCGGTCCCGCGCAGCCCCTGGTGGGCCTCTTCGAGCGGGCCGGCGTCGCCGTCCGGAGTAAGAAGGGCGACGGGTTCGTGGACCTGCCCTCGGGCGTGAAGCTCAGCCTCGCGGACGGCGAGACCTCCTTCGAGTACCACCAGGAGGACATCGTCTACTTCGACCTGGCGCTCGACTACGAGAAGGCGGACAGGATCGTCCTGTCGGCCCGCGAGGGCATCTCGCCGGAGGGCCTTGCCGAGGCCGTCGGCCTCTTCCAGGCGATCGGCAAGAAGGTGTCGGTGATCGGCGACGTGCCGGGGATGATCGTCGCCCGCACGGTCGCGATGCTCGCCGACCTGGCGGCCGACGCGGTCGAGCGGGGCGTCGCCACCGCCGAGGACGTGGACACCGCGATGCGCCTCGGGGTCAACTACCCGGCCGGTCCGCTGGAGTGGGCCGCACGCCTCGGCCACCGGCGCGCGGCGGCCCTGCTCCACGCGCTGCACGAGCGGTACCCGACGGGCCGGTACGCGCCGAGCCTCGGCCTGGTGCGCCGGGCGTACGCCGAGGAAGCGGAGGAGGCGAGATGACCACCGCGCGACGCGACACCTACACCCCCGACTCGCTGCTCTCGGTGGCCGTGCAGGTCTTCAACGAGCGCGGCTACGACGGCACGTCCATGGAGCACCTGTCCAAGGCGGCCGGGATCTCCAAGTCCTCGATCTACCACCACGTCGCCGGCAAGGAGGAGCTGCTGCGGCGCGCGGTCAGCCGGGCGCTCGACGGGCTCTTCGCCGTCCTCGACGAGCCGGGCGCGGGGCGCGGCCGGGCCGTCGAGCGGGTCGAGTACGTGACCCGGCGCACGGTCGAGGTGCTGATCGCCGAGCTGCCGTACGTGACGCTGCTGCTGCGGGTGCGGGGCAACACCTCGACCGAGCGGTGGGCGCTGGAGCGGCGCCGCGAGTTCGACCACCGGGTGGCCGAGCTCCTGAAGGCGGCGGTCTCCGAGGGCGACCTGCGGGCCGACCTGGACATCCGGCTCGCGACCCGGCTGCTCTTCGGCATGATCAACTCGCTGGTCGAGTGGTACCGGCCGCACCAGGCCTCCGTGACGGAGCGGGAGCAGCTGGTGGACACCGTCGTCCACCTCGCCTTCGACGGGCTGCGCACGGCCCGCTGAACGGCGTCGCAGGCGCCTGTCGGGGGGGGGGGCGGGGGGGCTGCTGGGGGGAGGAGTGGGGTGTTCTTTTTTTTTTTCTGTCTTTTTCTTTTCCCCTCCCGCCGCTATTTTGCTGTCCTTTTCCTTTCCCCCCACAACGGGGT